>JAICKX010000124.1 GCA_025927685.1 Thermoleophilia bacterium
GCGGCGGTCGCGCAGAGGAGCGGCCGCGCCACCTGGCCGGCCCGCGGCCGCATCGCCGAGAGCGCGCGCAGGCCGGAGGAGCTCGCGAGCCGGTAGACGACCGTCTCGGCCTGGTCGGTCAGCGTGTGGCCGGTCGCGATCGGGCGGCCGCCGGCGTGCTCCTCGGCTGCGGCGTAGCGGGCCGCACGGGCGCGGGCCTCCACGTTCGGCCCGTCGTCGAGGTCGAGCGGCACCACCGTCGCCCCGAGGCCGGCGCAGAACGCGGCGTCGGCGAGCCCGGCCGCGCCCCGCAGGCCGTGCTCGGCGTGCACCGCCGCGACGTCGTATCCGAGCTCGCGCAGGAGGCCCCACAGGCACAGCGAGTCCGCGCCGCCCGAGACGAGGGCCACGACCCGCTCGCCCGGCTCGAGCACGCCGTGCTCGGCGATGAACCCGGCGACGCGCTCAGCGAGCGGCGAACCGGCGGGCATAGCTCGTGCCGAGCTCGATGTAGCGCGCGTGCGCCATCTGGGCGGCGTCCTCGTCGCCGGCCGCGCGGGCGCGGTCGATCTCGGCGCGCAGGCCGGCCAGGCGCTGCTCCAGGCGGAGCTCGAGGACGTCGTCGTTGGAGAGCTCCTCGTCGCGGCCGAGCAGCCGAAGCGCCCGGGCCCGCCACACCTCGCGCAGCCGCACGAGCCCCGGCTCGTCGCACCCGGTGAGCACCTCCCACCCGCGCCTCGCCAGCGGCCGCAGCGCGTCGGCTGAGAACACAGCGTCAGACCCCAATTGTTCATTGCCTCCCGGAGCGAGCCGGCCGCCGCACGCGCACGGCTCGAGCAGGCGCGCCACCTCCGCCTCGATGCCCGTGCTGCCCAGGCGGAACCCGTCGGGGCCCTCGAGGGCAAGCCGGACGAGCCCGACCTCGAGCGTGCAGGACGCCATGTCGTACCGCGCTCCGCAGGCCTCGCAGTGCCAGGGGTCGGCCGTCACGCCGCCACCGAGGCGCTCACGAACTCGGCCACGGCGACGCCGAACGAGTACGGCGCCTCGATCATCGGCATATGGCCGACGCCGGGCAGCACGAGCTCCTCGCCCGCCAGGGCCTCGGCCAGCGCAGGGCCGTTCTCCCACCCGCTCCGGTCGTGCTCCCCCCAGATCACGAGCGACCGCGCGTCCACCCGCTCGATCAGCCCCGGCAGGTCGAGCGACTGGAGCGCCGGCAGGACGCCCGGCACGATCGGCGCGGCCTTGGCGGCGCCGCGGAGAAGCCGGCGGGCGGCCGAGACGTCGAGGCCCTCCGTGCGCGACATGCCGACGAACCATCCGAACACCAGCTTGCGCGGCAGGCGGCGGCTGGCCGCCGGCCGCTCCCAGAGCCGTTCGGTGGCGGCGATCGCGCGGTGGAACGGCATGATGAACCGGGCCCGGCGGAGGCTGAACGGCGCGATCCCGACCGGCGAGGCGAGCACCATCGCCGACACGTGCCGCTCGGCGGCCCACGTCACCGCGAGCGGCGCCCCGAACGAGTGACCGACCACCGCCGGCCGGTCCACCCCCATCTGGTCGACGGCGTCCCCCATGAGCCGCACGGCCTCGGTGAACGAGAACGGGTCGAGCACGTCCGAATCGCCGTGGCCGGGCACGTCGACCGCGATCACGCGGTGCGACCGGCCCAGGCGCTCGGCGAACGGCGCCCAGTAGTCCAGCGATCCCGTCAGGCCGTGCAGCAGCACGACCGGGTCGCCGGCCCCCCACTCCGCGACGTTGACACGGAGCCCGTCCACCGCGAGGGTTTGTGCATGCATCGCACGGAAACTACCAGCCACGGCGACGCCGACGAGTACCGACGCCGGAGCTACAGAAACTGGCAGAGCGCCGCGGCCGGATGGGAGCGCGAGCGGGAGGCCCTCCAGTCGGCGCTCGGGCCGCTCACCGACTGGATGCTCGACCGCCTGGCCGCGGAGCCCGGCCAGACGCTCCTCGAGCTCGGCGCGGGCACCGGCGAGACGGGCCTCCTGGCTGCGCGGCTCGTCGGGCCGGCCGGCCACGTGATCCTGACGGACCGCTCCACCGCCATGCTCGAGGCGGCCGGGCGCCGGGCCGCCGAGCTGGAGCTCGCGAACGTGGAGCTGCGCGTCCTCGACATGGAGGCGATCGACCTGCCGGACGCCGCCGTCGACGGCGTGCTGTGCCGGCTCGCGCTGATGCTCCTCCCCGACACCGCCGTTGCGCTCGCCGGCATCCGTCGCGTCCTTCGGCCCGGCGGGCGGCTGGTCGCGACCGTGTGGGACGCCGTCGAGCGAAACCCGTGGGCGCCCGCGCTGTGGGAGGTGATCGAGGGGCTGACCCCCCTGCCGCCGGCCCGTCCAGGCGGCCCCGGCATGTTCTCGCTGGGCGACGAGGGGCGGCTCGAGACGCTGCTGTCAGGTGCCGGCTTCGGGGAGATCGCGGTCGAGCCCATCGCGGTCGAGTGGCGCTACCCCGACTTCGAGAGCTACTGGCGCACGCAGTCCTCGCTGAACGGCTCGCTCTCCCAGCTCCTGCCGACGCTCCCGCAGGAGGAGCGCGACCGGCTGGCGGGCGCGGTGCGCGGCGCCCTGGAGCGGTTCCGGACCGCGGACGGATACCGCGCGCCGGGATCTGCGCTCGGGATCGCCGCTCGATAGAGTCCCGCCGCCGTGCCGATCCATCTCCGCGCAGAGCCGGGCGACTACGCGCCGGCGGTCCTCCTTCCCGGCGATCCGCTGCGGGCCGAGCGGATCGCGCGCGAGTTCATGGACGGCGCCCGCCAGGTGAACGGCGAGCGCGGCCTGCTCGGCTACACCGGCACCCACGAGGGCCGGCCCGTGTCCGTGCAGGCGACCGGCATGGGATGCCCCAGCGCCGCGATCGTGATCGAGGAGCTGATCCAGCTCGGCGTGAAGCGGCTGATCCGCGTCGGCACCTGCGGCGGGCTCTCCCCCTCGCTTGCCATGGGCGACGTCGTCGTCGGCATCTCCGCCGTCGCCGCCGACCGGACGGCGTTCAACTACACCGGCGGCGAGCCGCACTCGCCCACCGCCGACTTCGGGCTCACGCACGGGATCGTGCACGCGGCGAAGGGGATGGACATCCGGCCGCAGGTCGGGCCGGTCGTCAGCTCCGACACCTTCTACGACCCCGACCCCGAGCGCCACCGGCGCTGGGCGGCACGGGGCGTCCTGGCCGTGGAGATGGAGGCGGCCGTGCTCTTCACGATCGCCGCGCTGCGCGGCGTCGCGGCTGCGTGCGTGCTCGTCGTCTCGGACCTGGTCGGCGGCGCGGAGTTCGTGCGCATCACCGACGAGGAGCTGGCCACCGCGGTCGAGCGGATGACCCGCCTGGCCCTCGCGGCTGCGGTGGACGACCATTAGCGCCCACACGGCCGGGGTCATGGTCGTGAACCCTGCGTCGGATCACGGGCGGACGGGGCGGCGGTGGCCGGAGATCGCCCGCGCGGCGGCAGCCCGCGGGCTCGATCTGGACGTGCGGGCGACCGAGGCGGCCGGGCACGCATCCGAGCTGACGCGGGCGGCGCTCGCGGAGGGCGTCGGGCTGATCGTCGCCGTCGGCGGCGACGGGACCGTGTCGGAGGTGGCGAACGGCTTCTTCGACGGCGAGACGGCCGTCGCGCCCGAGGCGGAGCTGGCGGTGATCCCGCGCGGGTCGGGCTGCGACTTCGTGAAGACGTTCGGCATCCCCAAGCAGGTCGACCGGGCCGTCGCGGTGGCCGCCGGATCGACCGTGCGCACCGTCGACCTGGGCCGCGTCCGCTTCACCGGCTGGGACGGCGCCCCGGCCGCACGGATCTTCTGCAACGTCGCGAGCGCCGGCCTGACCGGGGTGGCGGCCGACCGGGTCAACCGGTCGGGGAAGCCGCTGGGCGCGACTGTCGCCTTCGCCTGGGGCACGATCGTGACGTTCGTGGGCTACCGGAACAGCCGGTTCCGGGTGCGCATCGACGAGCGCGAGCTCGACCAGGTGTGCAACAACGTCATCGTCGCCAACTGCCGGTACTACGCGAGCGGAATGAAGATCATGCCCATGGCCGATCCGGCCGACGGCCTGCTCGACGTGCTGGTCTGGGGCGACGTCGGCAAGGCCGACCTGGCCCGGAACCTCCACAAGCTCTACCGCGGCACGCACGTCGGCCACCCCAAGGCCGACATCAGCCGCGCCCGGCGGGTGGCGGTGGAGCCCGACATCGTCCTGCCCATCGAGGCGGACGGCGAGACGCCGGGCGTCACCCCGGTGGCATTCGAGGTCGTGCCGTCAGCCCTGCGCCTGCGCGTCCCGAGCTAGTCGGAGGACGCGGCCGGCTTCGAGGCACGCGACCGCGCGCGCGGCTTGGGCTCGGGCAGGCGCTTGCCGAGGTCGTTCAGCGCCGCCTCGACGCGATCGAGCGACGCCTGGAGCCGGGCGACGTCCTCGCGGGTGGCGAGCTGGAGCTGCGACATCGCGGCCTGCTGGGCGCGGTGGCGCATCGCCGTGGCCCGCTCCCTGGTCGCGGTCACGACGGCGTTCTGCGACATCTCCTGCTGCACCCGCGCGACGGTGTCCTCGGTGGCGCCGGTGATCCGATCGACGATGCTCTTGCGATCATCCATGAGCTCAATGTACCAGCGGCCTCGGACGGTTTTCCAGTACCCTCGCGGGGGTGATTCCCGCCGGGGCCCGCCGCACGGTCGTCCCTCTGCGCGTCCGGTTCGGCGAGACGGACGCCATGGGCGTCGCCAACAACGCCGCGTATCTCTCCTGGTTCGAGGTCGGGCGGGTCGAGTACCTGCGCGAGCTGGGCCACAGCTACGCCGACGTGCACGCCGGCGGCATGGACATGGTGGTGGTCGAGGCCCACGCGGAGTACCGGCGCGCGCTCCGCTTCGACGAGCGGTTCGCGGTCGAGTGCGCCTGCACGAGCGTGCGCGGCGCGAGCTTCACGTTCAGCTACGAGATCGTCCGGGCCGGGGAGCTCGCCTGCCGCGGCTCGACGCGGCACGCCTGCGTGAACCGGGCGACGATGCGGCCCGTGCGCGTCCCGGCCTGGCTGGCGGAGGCCGTCAGCCTGGAGGCGCCCACGTGACGCCGCCGTCGGCCGAGCGCAGCAGCGTGCGGCCCATCGCGGCGTAGGCGATCAGGTAGTTCCGCAGGTCGAACGCGACGGCCGTGACGCCCACCTCGCGCGCGACGCGCCTGAACGAGCGGCCGGCGTCCGTCGAGAGGTAGAGGCCGTCCGGGGCGGCGGCGAGGAGGCGGTCGTGGGCGTCCGTCGTGGTCGCGAGGGCGGTGGCGGGCGGAGCTCCGGCGAGCCTCCGGAACGACGCCCCGAAGTCGCTCGACCTCCAGAGGCCGCGCGACCCGCACGCCACGTAGACGACGTCGGGCCGGAGCGGATCGCCGCGCACGGCCGCCAGCGCTCCGCAGCCCGCCGGGAGCCCGGCGGCCCTGAGCGCCGCCCACCGGCGTCCCTGCCGGACCGAGAGCAGAAGCCGCCCGGCCGGGTCGAGGCCGTACAGCCGGTTCGTGCGGTAGTAGGGCGTGGTGACCGCGACGATCGACCGCGCCTCGCGCCGCTCGGCGACCCGGGCGGCCCCGAAACCGGCGACGCCGACGTTCCCTCCCCCCACCAGCACCACCTGCTTCTCGAGGAACGCGACCCCGATGCCCGCGGTGTGCGCCACGCCGCGCCAGGTGTGCCCGCCGTCGTGAGAGCGGTAGACGTGCGACCCGGCGGCCGCCCAGATCGTGCCCGCGTAGTCGGGGGCGATCGCGAGCGCCGTCGCGCGCGCGGGCATCGCGACCGGGGCCTCGCGCGCCTGTCCGCATGCGCTGGTCAGGACTGCCAAAATTGCAACAAGCACAGATTTCCGCTCAACCATTTCCCGCATAGTCCCGACAAACCTAGAGGACGGCTCTGCACCCCGGCTCCAGCTCCGCTCCGTCCGTCGCACCATGCCCGAGAACCCGTCGACCATCGACCGCCTTGGCGGCCTGCTCGAAGTCACCCGGCTCGTCCGCGCCGAGACCGGGCAGCCGGCCCTGCTCGAGGCCATCGCGGGCTCGATCGCCACCTCGCTCGGGTTCGACACCGTCGTCATCAACCTCTACCGCCCGGCCTGGAACGACTTCGAGGTGACGACGGTGCACGGGTCCGAGGACGCGCGCCGGACGCTCCTCGGCGACACGCTCGATTGGGACGCCTGGGCGCCGCTCCTCGACGAGCGCTTCGAGCGCTCGGGCGCCTACCTGATCCCGCACGGCGCCTTCGACTGGGAGAGCGACGTCGGCCGCCGGTACGTGCCGGCCTGGGAGCCGAGCACCGACCCCGACGCGTGGCATCCCGACGACGAGCTCTTCGTGCCGATGCTCCACTCGGACGGCCACATGCTCGGCATCCTTTCGGTCGGAGAGCCGCAGACCGGGGTGCGCCCGTCGGACGAGGAGCTCGAGGTGCTGGTCGCGGTCGCCGACCACGTGGCGCTGGCGCTCCAGAGCTTCCAGGAAGAGGCCGCCGCCGCCCACCACGACCTCGCCCTGCGCGAGCTCCTCCAGGTGTCCGCGCGCCTTGCCGCGACGCCGTCGGTCGAGGCCATCCTCCAGGCCACCTGCGACGGCATCTCCCACGCGCTCGGCTTCCGCAAGGTTGCCGTCCAGCTGCCCGACCCGGGGACGGGCGTCTTCATCACCCGGGCCACGACGGGCTGGACACTCGAGGAGCTGGGCCAGAACGCCCCGCTCTCGATCTGGGGGCTGGCGCCGCTCCTCGACCCGCCGTTCGAGGTCGAGGGGTGCTTCCTGCTCACCCACGAGCAGGCCATGTCGCGCCTGCCCGCCGGCCACCGCATGTACCGCTCGGTCATGAACGGCCGCGGCCCGTGGGCCTGGGACCGGCACTGGCTGGCGGTCCCGCTCATCGACCGCGGCGGCAACGTGATCGCGGTCATCTGGGCCGAGGACCCCGCCGACCGGCTCCTGCCGTCGCGCGAGCTGATGCAGGCCCTGCGTGTCTTCGCCAACCAGGCCACGGCCGCGCTCGACGCCGCGGGGCGCTTCGAGGAGGTGCGGTTCCTGGCCGAGCACGACGTGCTCACGAGGCTCTTCAACCGGCACGCGTTCGGCCGGCAGCTGGAGGCGGAGGTGACTCGCTCGACCCGCTACGGGCGGCCGTTCACCCTCGTCGTGCTCGACGTCGACGGGTTCAAGTCGGTGAACGACCGTCACGGCCATCTGGCCGGAGACGCCGCGCTCGAGCAGCTGGGCCTCGTGCTCCGGGCCGGGCTGCGCGCCGCGGACACCGCCTACCGGATCGGCGGCGACGAGTTCGCGCTGCTCCTCCCCGAGACGACGGCCGACGAGGCGCGCGCGGTCATCGAGCGCATCGCCGAGGACCTCGTCGAAGCCGGCGACAGGGCCGGCACGCCCCTTCGGGCCAGCTTCGGCGTCGTCGTGGGCGACCGGGCGACGACCGACGCCGAGCGCCTCCTGCGCGAGGCCGACGCCGCGATGTACGAGGCCAAGCGCACAGGCGCGCACATCCATTTCGTTGCATGATTCAGGGACGACGTCGATGAGCCCCCACGATCCCGAAGCGCTCTCCCGCCTCCGGGGCTTCCTCGAGGTCACCCGCGTCGTGCGGTCCGAGGAGGAGCTGGGCGAGCTGCTGGCGTCGATCGCGAAGTCCATCTCCGAGTCCCTCGGCTTCGCGACGGTCGTCGTGCACCTGCACCGGCCGGCGTGGGACGACTTCGAGGTGGCCACCGTCCACGGGAGCCCGGAAGCGGTCCGGCGCCTCGAGGGCGACGCCCGCGGGCGCGAGGTCTGGGAGCCGCTCCTCGACGAGCGCTTCGCCCGCCGCGGCGCCTACCACGTCCCGCACGGGGCGATCGACTGGGAGACGCACGCCCCCGGCTCGTACATCCCGGCGGCGGCCGGCGGAGCCGGCCCGGACGACTGGCACCCGCTGGACGCCCTCTTCGTGCCGCTGCGCCACCCCGACGGGCACCTCGTGGGGATCCTCTCGGTCGACGAGCCGGTGAGCGGCCGGATCCCGACCGACGAGGAGCTGGACGTGCTCGTGGCGATGGCCGACCACGCCGCGATCGCCGTTCAGAGCACCCACGAGGCCGAGCAGGCGGCCCGCCACCGCGCCGCGCTCGAGCAGCTGCTCCAGGTCTCGTCGCGCCTCACCGAGACGTTCGCGATCGACGAGATCCTCCAGGCGGTCTGCGACGGCATCCATACCTCGCTCGGGTTCGAGAACGTCTGCATCGACCTGCCCGACCCGGACACCGGCGTCTTCCGCACCCGGGCGACGTTCGGGTGGGAGATCTCGAGCGACGCCGTCAACACCGCGATGACCTCCGCGCAGATCGACCGGCTGCTCGACCCCGAGTTCGAGGTGGAGGGCTGCTTCCTTCTCGATCACGAGCAGGGCGTCGAGCGGGTCGCGCCGGAGCACCACACCTACGAGTCCGCGCTCAGCGGCCGGGGTCCGCTCGCCTGGCGCAACCACTGGCTCATCGTCCCGCTGTGGAGCCGCACGGGCGACGTGATGGGGGCGATCTGGGTCGACGACCCGGTCGACCGGCTGGTGCCCTCCGAGCGCAAGCTCCAGGCGCTGCGCGTCTTCGCCAACCAGGCCACGACCGCGCTCGACACCGCCGCCCAGTACGAGGAGATGCAGTTCCTGGCGGAGCACGATCCGCTGACCCGGCTCTTCAACCGGCGGGCGTTCAACGAGCGGCTCGACCAGGAGGTGTCGCGGTCGGTGCGCTACGGGCACCCGATGGCGCTCGTGCTGTGCGACCTGAACGGGTTCAAGGCGCTGAACGACCGGAACGGCCACGCCGCCGGGGACGAGGCGCTCGAGGTCGTGGGCGGGGTGCTCATGAGCGCGCTCCGCGCCGCCGACACCGCCTACCGGATCGGGGGCGACGAGTTCGCGCTGATCCTGCCCGAGACCGACGAGGGCGACGCCCGGGCCGCCGTCGACCGCGTCGCCGACGCGATGGCCACCGCGTTCGCCGAGCGCGGCCAGGAGCTGGCGGCCGGCTTCGGCGTCGCGGTCTGCCCGCGCGACGGCGACGATCCGCGGCCGCTCTTCCGCGCGGCGGACCGCGCGATGTACGAGGCCAAGCCGCGCGTGCCTCGCGAGGCGTGAGCCTCCGGTTAGGATCTCCGCCGAGAGGGGGGCGAGGAGGACCGTGGATCTCGACCTGAACGACGAGCAACGCTCGATCCAGGAGACCGTGCGTGAGTTCGTCGACCGCCGCATCCTGCCGGTGGCGCACGACAACGACATCAACCATCACCTCGACATGGGGATCATCGAGGGGATGGCCGAGCTGGGGCTCCTGGGCGCGCCGATCCCGCCGGAGCACGGCGGCGCGGGGCTCGACTTCGTCTGCGAGGCGCTGATCTGCGAGGAGATCGAGCGGGGCGAGTCGGCCTTCCGCACCCTGATCTCCGTGCACGTCGGCCTGAACTCGCTCTCGCTCCTGCGCTTCGGGTCGGGCGAGCAGCACGCGAAGTACCTGGCGCCGATGGCCCGCGGCGAGAAGCTCGGGTGCTTCGGCCTCACCGAGCCGGCGGCCGGCTCCGACGTGGCGTCGATGCTGACCACGGCGACCCGCCAGGACGACGGCACCTACCTCC
>JAICKX010000082.1 GCA_025927685.1 Thermoleophilia bacterium
CACGGCGACGGCCCGGGCCGCGTCGATGAGCCTCGGCACCGCGGTGACGCGGGGCCTGGTCGCCGCCGTCGCGCCGCGGCTCGTGGATGCGATCCTCGACAACCTGGTCGAGAACGCCATCCGCCACGCCGGTGAGGGCGAGTCCATCGTCGTCCGCGCCCGCGGGCTCTCCGGGGCCGTCGAGATCGTGGTTCACGACACCGGCGGCCGGATACCCCCGGAGCACCTGAGCCGGGTCTTCGAGCGCTTCTACCGGGTCGAGGACGCCCGCTCCGGGCCGGGCACCGGCCTGGGCCTCGCGATCGTGAAGCACATCGCCGAGGAGTACGGCGGCCGGGCGACGGCCGAGTCGAGCCCCGGCTCCGGCACGAACATCCGCGTCGTCCTCCCGGCCCCTGCGGCCGTCAGGGACATCGAGGTCTAGTCCGGCCGCACCACGTTGATGTTGTACGTGCGGTCCCCGAACGCCTGCATCATCGAGATCCACAGGACGAGGAACATCTCGGTCCCGCGGGCGGTTTCGATCCCGCCGAGGTCGACGATCGACTCCGGCGGCCAGCCGAAGCTCTCGAGCATCCCGGCCACGTGCTGCTTGGCCTCGGCGTCGTCGCCGCTCACGAAGACCGAGTGGCGCCCGGGGACCTGCTCCGGATGGATCATGACCTCGTTGGCCATCGTGTTCAGCGTCTTCACGACGCGGGCCTCGGGGTGGGCGCGCTGGATCTGCTCGCCGAGGCTGTCGGTATTGCACACGGTCAGCGTCAGCCGGCCGGTCTCGAACGTCAGCGGATTGGTGACGTCGATCAGCACCTTGCCGGACAGGTTCTCGTCGCCGGCCGCCGCGAGCGCATCGAGCGCCGCGGTGCCGTTCGTGCAGTTCAGCACCGCCTGGCCGAACTCGGCCGCATCGGCGAACGTGCCGTTCGACGCGTTCGCGCCGGCCTCCGCCGCCCAGGCCGCCGCAGCCTCGTTGTCGGGAGTGCGCGAGCCCATCCGCACCTCGTGGCCGACCTCCACGAGCCGGCCGGCGAGCGCCCGCCCGACCGCCCCCGTCCCGAGCACGCCGTATCGCATCCTCATCCCTCCTTCGGGATCGGTTCGAACCTGTACCCCACGCCCTGATGCGTGTGGATGTAGGTGTGCGTCGTCGAGCGCCGGTCGAGCTTCTCGCGCACCTTGCGGACGCACACGTCGACGGTGCGGTCACGGTGCCGGTAGGGCGTGCCCCACACCCGCTGCTGGATCCGGTCGCGCGTGAGCGCCTTGCCCTCCGCCGCGGCCAGCACGTAGAGGAGGCGGAACTCCATCGGCGTGAGGCCGGCATCGGCACCCTCGAGCAGCGCCCGGTGGCGGTCGGGGTCGATCACGAGCCCCGGCGCCTCGATCCGGGCCGCCTCCGGCTCCTGCGGGGCGATGCCCGACCGGCGCAGGGCGGCCTCGACCCGGGCGACCAACTCCTGCATCCCGAACGGCTTCGCGAGGTAATCGTCGGCCCCGATCTTGAGCCCGTGCACCTTGTCGTGCTCGGACCCGCGGGCCGAGATCATGATGACCGGGATCGTGATCCCCTCCTCGCGGAGCGCCCGCGTGATGCGCCAGCCGTCCTCGCCGGGGAGCATCAGGTCGATGACCGCGACGTCCGGGCGCTCGAACCGGAGCTTCTTGAGCGCGCGGTCGCCGTCCTCGGCCCACTCGACGTCCATGCCGGCGCGGCGCAGGTGGGCCATCATGGCCCGTGCGATCACCCCGTCGTCCTCGGCGAGCAGCACCCGTGGCATCGGCCGGGATTGTACGGGCGGCCCGCGGCGCCCGGCCCGGACCAAGGATTCGCCGCCCCGGCTGGCCTTTCGTCCCCCGGCCGAACGAGCTTTCGAGTCACCTCTACGGCTCATCCGCCCGGCTTCGACCTACTCGGCTGCCCTCGGCGGCGCAGGGGGAAAGCTACGGCTCCGGCAGCCGGTGGTCAAGCCGGAAATTCGCGCAGTTTGCGGGGTTCGAGAGCGGACCGGCTCGCGACTTCTCGCAAAGAGCGACGTTGGTTCTGGGCGCGACCGTCACACAAACGGGCGTGCGCGCTCCAGCACTTCGCGGTCGCGGTCGTACGTCACCATCGCGACGGCGGCGTCGATCCCGACCCAGCGCACCTCGTCCACGTCGTTCGCGAGCGGCCGGCCGCCGGCGCCCGCGGCCATCAGGAAGTAGCGGACGCTCTTCGGCCCGGCCTCGACGCCGTAGCCGATCGTGCCCAGGTCGCGCTCGATCGCGCCGGCATGCCCCGTCTCCTCCTCCACCTCGCGCACGGCAGCCTCGCGGTCGCCCTCGCCGTCCTCGAGCTTCCCCTTCGGCAGCGTCCAGTCGTCGTATCTGGGCCGGTGGACGACGGCGACGAGCCCCTCGCGATGCAGGATCGCGCCGGCGGCCCGGATCACCCGCGGGCGCCGGCACGGCGGCGAGCGGCCATGGCGAGCAGCCACATCACGAGGCCAACGCCTCCGACCAGGACGAGCACGAACCCGGCGAAGGCCCACAGGATGCCGCGGTCGCCCTGGACGACCGCCCCGACGGCGATCATCGCGATCCCGAGGACGCCGAACGCCTGGGTCATGACGAACGGCCCCGGCAGCCCCATCGGCGTGACCGGCGACGACGCCGTCGTGAGGCGGCCCGGATCCGCGTCATCCTTGCTCCGGCTGTGCAACGCGAGCCCGATGACGCCGCCGAACACGGCCAGGAAGTAGATGACCTGCGACCAGAACGACCCCACCCAGTCGACCAGGTACGTGAAGACGACGATCAGCACCACCGCCGCCGCCGTCCCCCCGACGGCGACCCCGATCGACGTCGGCCAGTCGTAGACGTGGTGGTCGCGCGGCGGCCGCTCGGACATCGGCGGGAAGCGTACACCGAGGTGCCGCGACCGGCCGACCTATGCTGAGGACGTGCGGGTGCTCATCCTGGGAGCGGGGTTCGCAGGCAGCTATGTGGCGCGGCTGCTCGGGAAGCGCGCGCCCGAGCTCGAGGTCACGCTCGTCGATCCGCGCAACTACATGCTCTACACGCCGCTCCTGCCGGAGGCCGCGTCGGGGACGGTGGAGCCGCGCCATGCGGTCGTGCCGGTGCGGGTCATGTGCCCGAAGGCCCGCCTCCTCCTGGGCCGGGCCACCGCGGTCGACATGGCGACCCGCACCGTCGCCGTGCAGCCGGCCGAGGGAGAGCCCTTCGAGGAGGGCTTCGACACGCTCGTCGTCGCGCTCGGGGCGATCGCCCGCACCGCCCCGGTGCCGGGACTCGTCGAGCACGCGGTCGGCTTCAAGACCATCGCCGAGGCCATCCACCTGCGAAACCACGTCCTCCAGCAGCTCGAGCTGGCCTCCACCGTGGACGACCCCGCCGAGCGGCGGCGGCGGCTGACGTTCGTGTTCGTCGGCGGCGGATACGCGGGCGTGGAGGCGATGGCGGAGCTCGAGGACCTGGTGCGGGACGCGAGTCGTCACTACCCGTCGGTCCGGAACGTCCCGCGCCGCTGGATCCTCGCCGACGCCGCCGACCACATCCTGAACGACCTCCGCGGCCGCCTCGGGGAGTACGCGGCCGACCAGCTCGAGAAGCGCGGCTTCGACCTCCGCCTGAACACGGTCCTGCGCGCTGTCGACGCGGACGGCGTCGAGCTGTCCGACGGCGAGCACGTCCCGACCGCGACGATCGTGTGGACGGCCGGCGTGCGGCCCAACCCGCTCGTGGCGCAGCTCGGCATGCCGCTCGACGAGCGCAGCCGGATCGTCGTCGACGAGCACCTCCAGGCGGGCGAGGGCGTCTGGGCGCTGGGCGACTCGGCGGCCGTCCCGAATGCCGCCGCCGGCGGCGCGACCGACCCGCCCACGTGCCAGCACGCCCTGCGCCAGGCCCGTACCCTGGCCCGAAACATCGCCGCGGCGGCGCACGGCGAGAAGCTGCGGACGTACCGCTACCGGATGCTCGGCCAGGCGGCGACGCTCGGTCGCCACAAGGGCGTCTTCGAGGCGCTCGGGGCGTTCCGCTTCCGCGGCTTCCCCGGCTGGTGGCTCACCCGCACCTACCACCTCTACCAGCTGCCGCTGATGAGCCGGCGGACGCGCGTCGTGAGCGACTGGACGGTCGGGCTCTTCTTCCGCCGCGACGTCGTCGAGCTGGGCAGCCTGGGCCGGCCGGAGCCGCTCGAGCCGCCGGCGCGCTGACCTACGCCGCAGCCACCTCGAGCTCGCGGCAGAGGTCGCGGGCGGCGTCGACGAAGGCCTCGGCGGCCGGCGGGCGGTAGCGGTCGCGGTGCCAGGCGAGGCCGATCAGGCGGGGCGGCATGCGGCCCTCGAGATCCACGAGGTGGATCCGGGAGTCGCTCTCGTTCACCGTCAGGCGCGGGATCACGGCCACGCCCATGCCGGCGGCGACCATCTCCTGGATCGTGGCGTTGTCGTCCGAGCGGAACGCGAAGCTCGGCTCGATCCCGGCGGCCCGCATCCGGGCCTCGACCTGACGGGCGCCGATGCACGAGCGGTAGCCGACCAGCGGCAGGCGGGCGATGTCGCGGAAGCTGGGCGGTGTGCGCCGGCGGGAGAGCGGCGAGCCGGCCTGGGTGACGAGCACGTACGGGTCGCGCAGGAGCTCCGTCGTCTCGACCGGGCCCGATGAGATGGGCAGCACGAGGAACGCCAGGTCGAGGTCGCCCGCCTCGAGGGCCGCGATCAGCACGTCGTCCTCGCCCTCGGTCAGGCTCACCTCGACGCGCGGCCAGGCCTCCGAGAAGCGGTACAGGAGCTGAGGCAGGAGGCGCGCGCCCGCGCTCTGGAAGGCGCCCACGCGCAGCGCGCCGGCCTCGCCCGACGCGAGCGCCGAGAGGTCGGCCCGGGCGGCCCGCAGCCGGGCGACGATGGCGTCCGCGTGGACGAGCAGCATCCGGCCGGCCTCGGTCAGCTGCGCGGGCCGGGCGCCGCCGGGGCGGTCGACCAGGCGCTGCCCGACGAGCTTCTCGAGCTGCGCGAGCTGCTGGCTCACGGCCGACTGGGTGTAGCCCAGCGCCTCCGCGGCACGGCCGAACGAGCCGTGTTCGGCGATCGCCTGGAGCGCCGCCAGATGGCGGAGCTCGACCCCGAGCCAGCTATCAGGTTCCATAATCGATATGAATACTAACCCGATTTGAACTAATCGTGGTCGTTGCCGATCATACGGGTATGGGAATCGTCCTCGTCATCCTGATGATCACCGTGGTCGGGCCGCTCGCGCTCATCTACGGTGCCGATTCGCGCGACACCAGCAGCCGCCCGCGCAGCTGGTGGCCGGCCGCTCGCCGGTAGGTCAGACCTCGCCCAGGTAGGCCTTGCGCACCTGCTCGTTCTGACGCAGGGCTTGCGCGGTGTCGTGCAGCACGACCCGGCCCGTCTCGAGCACGTAGCCGCGCTTCGCGACCGCCAGGGCGATCAGCGCGTTCTGCTCCACGAGCAGGATGGCCGTGCCCTGGTGGTTGATCTCGCGGACGATCTCGAAGATCCGCTCGACCAGGATCGGAGCCAGCCCGAGCGACGGCTCGTCGAGCATGAGGAGCTTCGGCCGGGCCATGAGCGCGCGCCCGATCGCACACATCTGCTGCTCGCCGCCGGAGAGCGTGCCCGCCTTCTGCATCCGTCGCTCCTGGAGGCGCGGGAAGAGCTCGTAGACCCGGTCGATGTCCTGCTGGATCCCGGCCTTGTCGGAGCGCTGGAACGCCCCCATCTCGAGGTTCTCGCGCACGCTCATCCGCGAGAAGAGGCGCCGGCCCTCCGGGGACTGGCTGATGCCCATCTTCACGATCTCGTGCGGGCGGCGGCCGACGATGTCCTGGCCCTTGAACACGATCCGGCCGGTCTTCGGCCGGTTGATGCCCTGGATCGACCGCAGCGTGGTCGATTTGCCGGCACCGTTTGCGCCGATCAGCGTCACGACCTCGCCCTCGTGCACGGTGATCGAGATGCCCTTCACCGCCTCGATCGTCCCGTAGAACGTGTGGACGTCCTCGACCTCCAGGAGCGCCGCGCCGTTGTCGCTCATTCCAGGAGCCCTCCGTCTCCGTTGTCGGCCGTCGCTGCCGAGCCCAGATAGGCCTCGATGACCCGCTCGTCCTTCTGGATCTCGCCCGGCGTGCCCTCGGCGATCTTCTCGCCGTGGTCGAGGACGGTCACCCGCTCGGAGATCCCCATGACGACCTTCATGTCGTGCTCGATCATGAGGATCGAGAGCCCGCGCTCGTCGCGCATCCGGCCGACGAAGCTCGTGAACTCGGCGCTCTCCTGCGGGTTCATGCCGGCCGTCGGCTCGTCGAGCAGGAGCAGCTTCGGCTCGGTGCCGAGCGCCCGCGCCACCTCCAGCCGGCGCTGGTCACCGTAGGAGAGGTTCATCGCGTAGGTGTGCTCCGCCTCTCGTGGCAGGCCGCAGTAGCGCAGGAGCTCGCGCGCCCGGTCGGCGGCCTCCCGCTCCTCGCGCCGGAGCCCGGGCGTCCGCAGGATCGACCTGAAGATGCCGCCCTTCAGGCGCGCGTGCATGCCGACGAGGACGTTCTCGAGGCCCGTCATGGTCGGGAAGAGGCGGATGTTCTGGAACGTGCGGCCCACGCCGAGCTGCGTCACGGCGTGCGGCGGCAGGCCCACGACCTCGTGGCCGTCGAAGGTGACCTCGCCGCTCGTCGGCGTGTAGACGCCGGTCAGCATGTTGAAGAAGGTCGTCTTCCCGGCGCCGTTCGGACCGATCAGGCTGACGATGCCGCCCTGCGGCACCGTGAAGTCGACGTCCGAGCACGCCACCAGGCCGCCGAACTCCTTGCGCACCGCACGGGCTGTGAGCAGGTCCCCGGCCATCAGGCGGCCGCGTCGTAGAGCGACCCGCCCTCGACGCCGGCCTCCAGCTCGATCTTGCGCCTGGCGGTGGGGATCAGGCCCTGAGGGCGGATGAGCATCATGGCCACGATGATGATGCCGAAGATGCCGAACGTGTACTGCGGGATGTTGAGGTTGGTGCCGGCGTAGTGGTTCAGGTTGTTGCCGACCGCCTCGAGGCCCTGGTAGTTCAGGTACGCGAGCACGGCGCCGCCCAGGCAGACCCCCCAGACGTTCCCCATCCCGCCCAGGATGACCATGCACAGCACCGCGATCGAGATGTTGAGCGAGAAGTCCTGCGGGAACGTGGAGCTCTTGAAGATCGCGTAGAAGCAGCCCGCCGCGCCCCCGAAGAACGCGCCGATGGCGTAGGCCCAGGTCTTGGTGCGCATGAGGGGGACGCCCATCGCAGCGGCCGCGATCTCGTCCTCGCGGATTGCGACCCAGGCCCGGCCGAGGCGGGAGTCGCGGAGCCGGATGCAGCAGAAGAGCGTGAACAGGACGAGCGCGACCCCGGTCCAGTAGTAGTAGTCCGCCGAGTTGATCTCGAGCCGGTAGCTCGACGGCAGGAACGAGAACGTCTTGTGGATCGTGACGCCGAAGCCGAGCGAGTCGATCGGCGTGAGGCCGTTGGGGCCGTTCGTGACGTTGTGCCCGAACCAGTCGTCGCCGTTGTTGACCGCCTGCGGGATGATCTCGCCGAAGCCAAGGGTCACGATCGCCAGGTAGTCGCCCCGCAGGCGCAGCGTCGGCAGGCCGATGATGATGCCGAGGATCGTCGCGAACACCGCGCCCACGATCAGGAGCAGCCAGACGTTGACGTGGAGCCCCGGCAGCACGGGCAGGACGCCGACCGACAGGAAGTGCACCTTGTGCGGCGCGAACTGGAGCGTGGCGAACCAGCCGGCGATGTAGGCGCCAGCCGCATAGAAGGCCACGTAGCCCAGGTCGAGCAGGCCCGCGTAGCCGACGACGACGTTCAGCCCCAGCGCCATGATCACGTACACGCACATCACGACCATCGTCGGCACGGTCGGGGCGAGCTGGCCGGTGACGCCGCCGCCGAGCGCGTTGAAGACGTCCTGGTAGTAGTTGGGGTAGAGCACCACCAGCAGGAGCACGGTCACCGGGAGCGCCAGCGCGCGAACCCGCTTCGGGAGCCTCGCCCAGGCGTCGCCCAGTGCTCCGGTCCGTCCGCTCATGCCCTGTCGGAGACCGCCTCCCCGAGCAGCCCCTGGGGACGGAAGACGAGCACCAGGATGAGGATCGAGAAGATGACCGACTGCGTCCAGCTCGAGCCCGGCGTATGCCACGAGAGGCCCTCGTTGAACGCCTGGATGAGGCCGATCAGGAGGGCGCCGAACGCGGCGCCGGTCAGGTTCCCGATGCCGCCGAGCACGGCGGCGGTGAACGCGAACAACCCCAGCTGGAAGCCCAGGTCATACCGGGTCGAGGTCTGGTACATGACGAAGAGCAGGCCGGCCGCCCCGGCCAGCGCGCCTCCCAGGGCGAAGGTGAACGCGATCGTGCGGTCGACGTCGATTCCCATCATGCGGCTCGCGTCCATGTCCTGGGCGACGGCCCGCATCGCCTTCCCCTGCCTCGTCGAGCGCACGAGATACACGAGCGCGAGCAGCACCGGGATGGTGATGAGCACGATCAGGAGCGACTTCTGCGTGTACGCGATGCCGCCGATCCTGAAGAGCGGCTTCGTCGGGAAGATGTCGGGGACCGGCTGCTCGATGAAGCCGTACACGAGCGCCCCCGCGTTCTGGAGGATGAAGCTCATGCCGATCGCGGTGATGAGCGGCGCGAGCTTGGGCGCGTTTCGAAGCGGTCGGTACGCCAGGCGTTCGATGGCGACGTTGAGCGTGCCGCAGAACGCGATGCAGGCGAGCAGCGTCACGAAGATCAACGGCGCGGTCACGTACCACCCCTGGCTTCCATCCAGGCCCAGCCAGTGGGCCGACACGGTGACGGCGATCATCGAGCCCCACATGAAGACGTCGCCGTGGGCGAAGTTGATGAGCTCGATGATGCCGTAGACGAGCGTGTAGCCGAGCGCGACCAGGGCGTAGATCGAGCCCAGCGTCACGCCCAGCAGGAACACGCTCACGAACTGCTTGGGTGCATTGATGAAGTTGCCGACGACCCAGACCACGAACAGGCCGACCACGACCCACGTGAGGACGCGGTTGATCTGCTGCGAGAACCGGGGGAGCGCCGCGAGCATGGGCCTCCGGGCTGTGCCGGATTCGGCCGTCATCGCAGCGCTCCCCCGAGGTCGCTCATTGATCCGGGAACGTCTCCACCAGGTTCGATGGAGGCGTCAGGACCTTGTACGTCACGAGCTTGCCGTTCTTCGCGACGTCGACGGTCATCGAGCCCTGGTCGGTGTCGCCGGCGTCGTTGATCGAGAACGAGCCCAGGACGCTGTCGGTGATCTGCGCACCGAACAGGTTCTTGGAGACGCTGGCGCGTGTGCCGTCCGAGGCCTCGATCGCCTTCAGGACAACCTGAGCTGCGGCGGCCGCGTACGGCGTGTACGGGTCGACGAAGTCGGGGTGGTACTTGTCCTGGAAGTCCTGGACGAAGGTCGCGCCGGCGCCGGTCAGCTGATCGGTGGGCACGCCCGCCACCGACGCGTACAGGCCCTCGGAGGCCTTGCCTGCGTCGGTGATCGTCTGGGACGTCGTGAAGCCGTCCGGCAGGAACAGCTTCACCTTGCTGTTGTCGCCGAGCACCGCGACCTTGTCCTTGATCAGCTGGCCGCCGTTCTCGCAGATGAGGCCGCCGACCATGATCGCGTCGGGGTGCTTCGCGGCGATGCCCTGGAACAGGGCCTGGTAGTTGGTGCCGGTCTTGGTGTTGTAGGCCGAGTTGCCGAGCACCTGGATGCCCAGCTTCTTGGCGGCGTCCTCGAAGTACTGCGCGACGCCTGCGCCATAGGCCTGCTTGTCGTTCAGGATGTAGACCGACTTCACGCCGAGACCCTGGGCCGTGAGCGCCAGCGCCGGGCCCTGGAAGTTGTCAGGCGCGACGACGCGGGCGTAGCTGCGGGTTCCGGTCGGGAAGTACTTGCTCGGCTCGGCCGCGACCTTGGTGCCCTGGGTCAGTCCGGGCCAGGTGTTGGCCGGGCTCACCATGGCGATCGGGCCAGGCTGGGCCTGGTTCAGCACCGGGGCCTCGAGCTCGGCGCAGCCCGAGTTGAAGGTGCCGATGTTGGCGATGACCGACGGATCCTGCGCGTATGCGTTGGCGTTCGCGGAGCAGGTCGTCGAGTCCCACGTGCCGGCCTGCGGCGTGGAGTCGTCGCAGGGCTGGAACGCGATCGTGTATTTGCCGGCCTTCCATCCGGCCTGCTCGAACACCATCTCGATCGCCTGGTTCATCTGCGTCGTCTGATGCGACGACGAACCGTTCAGCGGCAGGTCGGACGTGACCAGGAGCTGGCCGTCAGGGTTCACGACCGACTTACACGTGGAGGAGTTCACAGGCGTCGCTGCGTTGCCCCCACCGCCCCCACCCGTGCCGTTGTTGTCGCTGCTCGACCCGCTTCCGCAGGCCGCGGCGGTGGCCAGTACGAGGACCGCGGCCGTCACCCAGAGAGCGCGGCCAGGTACACGTCTCATCTGTTCTCCTCCCACTTCGGGTTGGTGTTTCACGCCCGTAACGGCCTTCGCCGCCCGGCGCGCGACGCTCTATCTACCATCCCCGGCGGATGAGCACAAGGGTTCCAGCCCACCGGCCGGACGCGACAGCACGTCGAGATCGTCGGGCCGCAATGCTACTCCTCGCGGTCGTCGTTGTGGTGTCCGCGGCGTGTGGATCCTCGGGTGGTGCGTCCGGATCCAAGCCGAACGTCTGCCCCAGGGCGTGGGCCGGCTCGTGGCAGGCCTGGGCCGACCGCGTGGGAATGACGATCTACTGCCCGGGATGGCTCCCCAGCCCGATCGACGGCGTGATCCACGGCCAGTGGAACACCGCCCGCGTGCCCGACAGGCAGTGGCAGCTGGGCTACGCGTGGCTCGAGCAGGGCCAGCTCGTCCACGTCGTCTTCGAGGGCTATCCGCCCGGCACGTTCCCGCCCACCTGCGAGGGCCAGCCGTGCTTCGGCGGGCGCGAGCCGAAGACCGAGCAGGTCGCCGGCCGCACGGTGACGTGGTATGACCACAACCTCGCGTCCCATACCGGACACATCGCAGCCATCTTCCACTCGCTCGGAAACGACTACGTGATCTCGATCCACGTCGCCACGCCGGTCTCGACGGCCGCCGACGCCAAGGCCGACCTGCGCCACATCATCCGCTCGCTCGCGGTGGTCAAGCCCGAGCCGTGACGATGCGGGTCTACTGGCACGACGACGCGCTCGTGCACGACACCGGCGCGGGCATCTTCGAGCACCCGCCGTCGCCGCTCGTCGAGGTGCCCGAGCTCCACCCCGAGAACGCCGAGCGGATCCGGAACATCCGCGCAGCGCTCAAGAACGGGCCGATCGCGGAGCGGCTGGAGTGGCACGACGGCCGCCACGCGGTGCGCGAGGAGCTGGAGATGCTGCACCTGCCGGAGTACCTCGACTCGGTGCAGGCCTTCTGCGCGGCGGGCGGCGGCTACCTCACCCAGTCGACGCCCGTCGTGGAGCGGTCGTGGGACGCGGCGCTGGCGGCCGCCGGCACGGCGCTCGAGGCGACGGCGGCCGTGCTCCGCGGCGAGTGCGACCTGGCGTACGCGCTCGTCCGCCCGCCCGGCCACCACGCCCAGCCGGACCGCGCCGACGGCTACTGCCTCTTCTCGAACGCCGCACTCGCGGCCGAGCTGGCCCGCCGGCGCGGCGCGGAGCGGGTCGCGGTGCTCGACTGGGACGTGCACCACGGGAACGGCACGCAGGAGTGCTTCTGGCACCGGGGCGACGTGCTGGCGGTCTCGTTCCACATGCGCCACGGCTCGTGGGGGCCCTCGCACCCGCAGACGGGCGCGCCGGACGAGGTCGGCGAGGGCGAGGGCGCCGGTCGCAACGTGAACATGGAGCTCCCCGTCGGCACGGGTGACGAGGGCTACCGGCGGGCGATGGCGCGGGCGGTCGAACCGGTCGTGGACGCGTTTCGCCCCGACCTGATCGTGATCGCCTGTGGGCAGGACGCGAGCCAGTTCGACCCGAACGGGCGCATGTGCGTCTCGATGGCCGGCTTCCGCGACCTGGGCGCCGCCGCCCGCGCCCTGGCCGACCGCCACTGCGGCGGCCGGATGGTGCTCGTCCAGGAGGGCGGCTACGGGCGCACGTACTCGGGCCTCTGCATGCACGCCACGCTCGAGGGCGTGCTCGGCACGGATCCGCTCCTGGATGACCCGATGGCGTACCTCCCGGACGACGAGGACCGGGCCGACGCCGCCATCGAGGCCGTCCGCGCGGCAATGGCTCCCTTCTGGGATTAACGCGGGGAAACCCAGGGTTTCCCCACCGCGAACCTTGTGGGGTCTGGGCCCCGTCTCATCGACACCTGTTATTCGCGTTCACCGGTGTCTAGACTCCGGCCTGCGCGCGTCCCGACACCGGACCGCGGACTTCGCCCGTGTCGCTCGATCTCGGCCCCCGACCCTGGACGTTCCTGCTCGACGAGCGCCCGCCCGCCCCTGGGCGTCTGCGGCTCGTGCAGGCGCTGGTGAACACCATCAACCTCGAGACCGGCAAGGACGCGATCGACACGCCGCCGGGGCTGGAGGCGTGGCTCTCCGAGTTCGAGCTGCTCCCGGCCGGCGGGAGCGTGCTCGATTCCGACGTCGCCCGGGCGCGCGAGCTGCGCGAGGCGCTGCGGCTCCTGATCCGCCGGAACGCCGAGCCCGCGGTCGACGCCGGCGCGGCCGCCGGGACGGTCAGCCGGGTGGCGGCGTCCGGACGGCTGACTGTCGAGTTCGGGCCTGACGGCACCGCGCGCCTGCGGCCGCTCGACCCGGGCGTCGACGGCTCGCTGGCCGCCGTCGCCGCGAGCGCCTTCGAGGCGATGACGAACGGCACCTGGACGCGGCTTCGGGCCTGCCTGCGCTGCCACTGGGCGAGCTACGACCGCTCGCGCAACCTGTCGTCGCGGTGGTGCTCGATGCGCTACTGCGGCAACCGCACGAAGACCCGCGCGTACCGGCAACGGCGGAACGGGTGCTAGCGGCGCGCACACGCCCTGTCCGCGCCCCGCTCCGCGTCGCGCTCGCCCGGATCCGGGCCAGGCCGGGGCGCGGCGTCCTCGTCGCCGCCGGCGTCGCCCTTGCGACCGCGGCGGCCGCCGGCGTCGCCGGAGGCGGCACGATCACGGCCGACCTCGAGCTTCGCCGCAGCCTGGACGCGCTCCCTCCGGCGAGCCGCAGCTTCTCCGCCACCTGGCTCGGCGCGCCGCCCGCCGGCGGGTACGGCGAGATCGACCGCACCGCCACGGAGGCGCTCGCAGGCATCCAGCCGGGCGAGCCCGCGCGGACGGTGGCCTATCCCGAGCTCAACCTGAACGGGCAGCTCGTGTCGCTGGGAGCGGTCGACGACGCCGGGCGCTGGCTGCACCTGGTCTCGGGGCGGCTTCCGGAGCGGTGCGTCCCGGCCCGGTGTGAGGTCGTGCAGACCGGCGGAGACCGCGCGACGGTGGTGTCCGAGCAGGGGCTCAGGCTGGTCGTCGTCGGCCGGGCCGCCGGGCCGCTCCCCTTCGATCTTGCCAGCCTGAGCGCCGCCGCGCACGGCAAGACCTCCACGCCGCCCGTGCTCGTCGCCGGAAGCGTCCACGAGCTCTCCACCCTGCCCGTCTTCTCGGCGATCTTTCGCCGCTACGGCTGGACGGTGCCGATCCACTCGCACGACGTCCACGACTGGCAGATCCCGGGCCTCCTGCGCCGCGAGAGCGCGGCCTCGCAGACACTCGAGCGGGCCGGCGGAGCGTTCGGCTTCGGCGCGCCCGACACGGCGCTCGAGACGGCCCACAGCTCGGCCCACGTCGCCGCCCGGCG
>JAICKX010000007.1 GCA_025927685.1 Thermoleophilia bacterium
AAGCGCGCCGTCGCCGAGAAGAACGCCACGATGGAGTGGGTCGACGGCAACCTGGGGTCGCAGATCACGATGAAGTATCCCGCCGTCCTCCTGAAGGGCCAGGGCGCCCACGGCGAGGTGCTCTCGATCGCGTTCGCCGGCCACGGCCAGCATCAGGACGCCGGCGGCAAGATCACGCACATGGCGCCGGATACGACGTCCGTCATCACATCCAAGTCGATCTCCAAGGACGGTGGGCAGGCCTCGTACCGCGGCCTCCTCCAGGTGAACGACGGCGCGACGGGCGCGCGGTCGAAAGTCGTGTGCGATGCGCTGATCCTGGACGAGGACAGCCGCACCGACACCTACCCGTACATCGACATCAAGGAGAACGCCGTCGACATCGGGCACGAGGCGACGGTGTCGAAGATCGGCGAGGAGCAGCTCTTTTACCTCATGAGCCGCGGGCTCACGGAGGAGGAGGCGTCGGCGATGGTGGTGTCGGGGTTCATCGAGCCGATCACGAAGGAGCTTCCGCTGGAGTACGCCGTGGAGATGAACCGGCTGATCCAGCTTCAGATGGAAGGCTCCGTAGGCTGATGGCGAGCCCGACGGCGACCGAGCCCGCCTGGCTGGCGGGCGCTCGCGACGCTGCCCGGGCGACCTACGAGGCGCTCCCGGTGCCGTCGAACCGCGAGGAGGCGTGGCGCTTCACGAACCTGCGCGGCTTCGACCCGGAGGGCTTCGAGCCGCACCCGGGCACGCTCACGATCGAGGGCGACCCGGCCGGCGGCGTCGCGTTCGGGAGCCTGGCGCGCATGCTCGCCGAGCGGCCCGAGCTGGTCGAGCCGCATCTGGGCTCCGTCGTCTCCGGGGACGAGAAGTTCGCCGCCGGGAACGCCGCCCGCTGGGCCGACGGCGTACTGCTCCACGTGCCGGCGGGAGTCGAGGCCGGAGCGCCGCTTCGGGCGGCGCTCGAGCTCACCGCCGAGGGGTCGGCGCTCTACCAGCGCGTGCTCGTCGTCCTCGAGCGGGGCGCGCGGGCGACGTTCATCGAGGAGTTCACCTCCGCGGTGCCGGGATACCTGAACGTCGTGGTCGAGCTCAAGGTCGCGGACGGCGCGCACCTCGAGTACGTGACGATCCAGAACCACCACCCCGAGACGCGCCAGTTCGGCACGCACCGCGCCACCGTCGGCCGCGACGCGAGCCTGGACTGGATCGCGGCCGCGATGGGCGGGACCCGTGCCAAGTCGCGGATGGAGAGCTACCTCGCCGACCGCGGTGCGTCCGTCAAGGTGACGGGCGCCTACCACCTCACCGGCCGGGAGCACGTCGACTACGACACGACCCAGGAGCACGGCGCCCCTGACACGACGTCCGACCTGGCGTTCAAGGGCGTCCTCGACGACCGCTCGCGGGCCGTCTGGCGCGGCGTGATCCGCGTCGACAAGGGCGCCCAGAAGACCGACGCCTACCAGGAGAACCGCAACCTGCTGCTCTCGCCCGACGCGCAGGCCACGCCGATTCCGGGGCTCGAGATCGAGGCCAATGACGTGCGGTGCACCCACGGGGCGACGGTGGGCCAGGTCGACGAGCAGCACCTGTTCTATCTGATGAGCCGCGGCCTCAGCCGCGACGAGGCCCAGCGCGCGATCGTGCGCGGGTTCTTCGAGCCGGTGCTCGAGCGGATCGGGTCCGAGACGGTGCGCGAGTCGCTCGCCGCCGCACTCGACGCCAGAATCGGCTAGCCGAGGAACAACGGGGTCAGACCCCAATGTTGCGTCCCGGCCCCCTGGGGTTCGGCCTGAGGAGGCGCGTCTACACTGAGCGCATGGCCGTCGAGGCCCCCACCACGCCGCTCGACGCGGCCCGGATCAAGCTCGATTTCCCCATCCTCATGCGCGAGGTCAACGGGATGCTGCCGGCGTACCTCGATTCCGCCGCGTCGTCGCAGAAGCCGCGCCAGGTGATCGACGCGATCGTGGACGTCTACGAGACGTCCTACGCCGCCGTCCACCGAGCCGTCTACACGCTGGGCGAGCGGGCGACCGAGCGCTACGAGGCAGCCCGCGACACCGTGACGGCGTTCCTGAATGCCGCGTCCCGGCGCGAGGTGATCTTCGTCCGCAACGCCACCGAGGGGCTGAACCTGGTCGCCTACGCCTACGGCCTCAAGTTCCTCGGCCCCGGCGACGTGATCGTCTCGACCGAGATGGAGCACCACTCGAACCTCGTCCCGTGGCAGGAGGTGGCCCGGCGCACAGGAGCGGAGCTTCGCTACGTGCGCCTGACCGACCGCGGCGAGCTCGACACCGAGTCGCTCGAGGAGCTGGCGGGCGCGGACGTCAAGCTGGTGGCCGCGACCCACGTCTCGAACTCGCTCGGCACCGTGAACGACGTGGCCGCGATCGCCCGCTGGGCCCACGACCACGGCGCGGTGATGGTGTGCGACGGCGCCCAGGCGGCGCCCCACCGGGTGGTCGACGTGCAGGCGCTGGGCTGCGACTTCTACGCGATCTCAGGCCACAAGATGTGCGGCCCCGGCATGGGCGCCCTCTACGGGCGCGCCGACCTGCTGGAGGCGATGGATCCGTTTCTCACGGGCGGCGGCCAGATCGCCAAGGTGACGCTCGAGGGGACGACCTGGAACGAGCTTCCGTACAAGTTCGAGCCGGGCGTGCCGCCGCTGGCCGAGGCGGTCGGCTTCGCTGCCGCCGCCGACTACGTGACGCGGATCGGGCTCGAGGCGATCCACGAGCACGAGCAGGTGCTGACCGCCTACGGCTGGGAGCTGCTCTCCGCCATCCCGGGCGTCAACCTGTTCGGCCCGCCGCCGCCCGACCGGGCCGGCATCCTGTCGTTCACCGTCGACGGCGTGCACGCCCACGACGTCGCCCAGATCCTGGACGCGGAGGGCGTCTGCGTGCGTGCCGGCCATCACTGCACGCAGCCGGCGATGCGGCATTTCGACGTGGTCGCAACGAGCCGCGCGAGCGTCTACCTCTACAACACCACCGACGATCTCGACCGGCTCGCCGCCGGCGTCGACCGGGTCAAGCGGACATTCGGGGTGTGAGCGGCGGCGTGGCCGTCCGGCCGCTCGCGCGCGTGCCGGAGGTGGTGAGCGTCGCCGCTCCGGCCCTTGGACCATCCGACGCTGCCCGGGTCGAGGCCGAGCGGCGCCGGCTGGACGCGCACCCGGCCATGGTCGACGGGCCGGCCCTGATGGTCGCCGCGGCGGCGCCGGAGCGCCTGTCCGTCTACGCCGCGACCTACGCGTGGCATACCACCGACCGGGTCGAGCCGCTGCCGGGCACCCACGGCGCGCTCGGCGTCCAGCTGGCGCTGGTCGGCGCGGGCGGAGCGCTCCTGTGGCAACGGCGCTCCGATGCCGTCGACCATCCGGGCGGCTGGACGATCAGCGTCGCGGGGACGGCGGTGCCCGGGCCGGCGCTCGAAGCGCAGATCGTGGCCGAGGCGGCCGAGGAGCTGGGCCTCGGGGCCGGCGATCTCGTCGGCCTCCGGCCCATGGCGCTCGTCGACGACCGCCGCGGACGCACCGTCCAGATCGTCTTCTGCGCGGGCCTCGCGCGATCGGCCCGGGTCACGCCGCATCCGGGCGAGGTCGCCGAGACGCGCTTCGCCGCCGCGTACCCCGGCGACGGCCCCGCGGAGTCGATCACGGCCGCCTGGTGGCGGGAGCTTGTTCGGCTGGCCGCCGGGTAGGGGTAGAATTCCCTCAGATGGACGACTTCTACCGCGAGAACATCCTCGACCACTACAAGAACCCCCGGAATTCCGGGCATCTCGATCACCCGACCGCCTCGGCGGAGGGCGTGAATCCGCTGTGCGGCGACGAGCTCGCCGTGGAGCTCGAGATCGAGGATGACACGGTCCAGGATGTGCGCTTCAACGGCCGCGGCTGCGCGATCAGCCAGGCGGCCGCCTCCATGATCTCGGACGTCGTGAAGGGCAAGACCGTCGCCGAGGTCCGCGCGCTCGGGAGCGAGGACGTGCTCGAGGAGCTCGGGATCCCGCTCTCGCCCATCCGGCTCAAGTGCGCGCTCCTCTCGGTGAACGTCCTCCGCGTCGCGCTGGGCGACGCGTCGGACGACCGCGACCTCGAGTGGAAGTCCGCGTAGGGCCCGCCGACGACATCGCCGAGGGCGAGGTGAAGATCGTCCAGGCGGGGTCGCTCTTTCTCGGCGTGTACCGCATCGACGGGTCGTTCTACGCGCTGGAGGACCGCTGCAGCCACGACGACGGCCCGCTGTGCGAGGGCGAGCGCGAGGGGTTCGAGGTCGTCTGCCCTCGCCACGGGGCCCGCTTCGACATCCGGACAGGCGCGGTGCTGGCCCTGCCGGCCACCGAGGATGTCGAGGCGTTTCCCGTCGAAGTGCGCGACGGCGAGCTGTACGTCCAGGTTTGACCCGCTCGGTAGACTGAGCGCGTGGAAGAGCTCTCCGAGGCCACGCAGGAGTACCTCGAGAGCATCTACTGGCTCTACGAAGCGGGCATCGAGCGAACCCAGGCCAACCTGGCGCGGGCGCTGCGCGTGTCGCAGCCGTCGGCGTCGGAGATGCTGAAGCGGCTGGCGGATGAGGGCCTCGTGAGCCGCGACGATCACAAGCTGATCCAGTTCACCGATCGCGGCCACGAGGTGGCCGAGCGGATCGTCGCCCGCCACCGTCTCGTCGAGGCCTATCTGGTCAAGATCATGGGGATCCCGTGGGACGACGTGCACGAGGAGGCCCATGCGATGGAACACTCCATCTCGCCGCGGCTCGAGGCGAAGATGCTCGAGATGATCGGCGAGGTGCGCACGTGCCCGCACGGGCATCCGATCGGGGACTACCCGCGCGAGCCCGGCGAGGCGATGCCGGCCGTCGAGGCCGGGAGCGAGGTCACGGTGCTCAGGCTCGAGAACGAGGCCGAGGAGATCCTGCACTACATGCACCGCGCCGGTGTCGAGCCGGGGCGGCGCTACACGATCGTCACGCGCTCCGGCGACGGCGACGACGCGGTCACCGAGCTCGAGGATGAGGCCGGGAACCGCTCGACCGTCGAGGACCGGGTGGGCCGCACGGTGTCAGTCCGGGTGGAGTCGCGCGGCGACGGCCCGGTGTCGACGCTGGCCGACGCCTCCGCCGAGCTCCAGCTGCTCGGCGCCGACCGCTGGGGCATGTAGCTCGGATCCGCAGACCGGGCCGACGGCCGACGCGTCCTTGGAAAACAGACGGGGCGCACCGGCCAAGCCGGGTGCGCCCCGTCGCGGTGATATCGCTTTGGATTGGGTAGCGGCGATTGCTGTTCCGACCACCTCAGGAGGTGACGGAGGCTATCCCAACGCCGGCTGCAGCGATTCCCCTTGGGTTCAGGGATTCGCCCCTACCCGCGAGCACCTCCACTCGCCCGTCTTGAACCGTCTAACAAGTCGGACCACCTCCTTTCCGCGGTCTGAGCATCGTAGCAATGGCGGTCGCCGGAGCCAACCCCGGGCAGTAGATTGCGCCGGATGCTCACCGCCTTCGTCACCGGGCTCGGATTCGGCCTCCTGGTCGCGGCCCAGATCGGGCCGATCTCGCTGCTTCTCATCCGCTCGGTCGTGCACGGCGGCGAGGCCGTGGTCGGCTTCGCGATCGGCGCCGGCGCCGCCGTTGTCGACACGGGCTACGCCGCGCTCGGGATCGCCGGCGCCGGGCCGGTGCTCGCCCACAGCGGCCTGCGCCCGGCGCTCGGGATCGTGGGAGCGGCGGTGATCGCCTGGCTCGGACTGCGGACGCTGTGGTCGGCCTTCCGGGTTCGTGCGGGGGGCGAGATGGAGGCTGAGGTGCGAAGCCCGCGCCGGGCCTTCCTGACCTCGCTGGCGGCGACCGCGTCCAATCCCACCACGATCGGCTCGTGGGCGGCCATCTTCGCGGCGGCGTCGGCGGCCGGGGTCGCCCGCAGCGCCGGCGAGGCGGGCGCGATGCTCGCGGGCGTCGGGATCGGCTCGCTGGCGTGGTTCGTCGTCCTCTCGTGCGGGGTGGCGCTGGCGCGCCGGCACGTCGGCCCGCGGCTCGTCCGCACGGCCGACGCCGTGGCGGGGGCGGGCCTGGCCGGATTCGCCGGCGTGCTCGCCTACCGGGCCGGGACGGACGCGTGACCCGCGCGCCGGCGTGGTAGTGAGCGCCCCGGACGCGAGCGATCTCGTGATCGACGTTCGTCACGTGTCGGTCGCCGGGCGAGCGGGAAGGCGGTCCTCGACCTGAACGCCGCCGTTCCGCGCCCGACGAGCTGATCGTCTACCGGCGGCGCGCTACACGGCGCGCGTGTACGCCTCGCCGATCGAGGCCGGCTCGATCCCGAGGTCCTCGCGCATCGGCGTGAGATCGCACTCGGTGCCGGCGAGGAGCATCGTGATCTGGTCCGGCGTCACTCGAAGCGGCGGCGGCAGGTGGCGCAGGAGCGCCTTCGCCGCGAGGCGGACGAACCCGGCCGGGGCGTGCAGCTTCGGGTGCGGCCGGTGGCCGGTGACGCGCGCGAGCTCGTCGAGCAGCTCGTCGAACGTGAAGACCTGCGGGCCGCCGAGCGGGTAGACCTTCCCGACCGTCGCCGGCCGCTCGAGGGCGCGCGAGAACGCGGCGGCGACGTCGCCCAGCCACACCGGCTGGTGCCGGTAGCGGCCGTTCCCGATCACCGGCACCACGGGCATTCGCGCCAGCCGCTCGAACTCCCTGAAGGCCCCGCCCCCCTGGCTGAAGACGAAGCTCGGCTCGAACACGGTCCAGTCGAGACCGCTCCCGACGACCGCCTGCCTGGCCCGCCACTTCCCGCCCCAGTAGCCGGTCAGGCGGGCGTGCTCCTCGGTGACTCCCAGGGCGCTCATGTGCAGGAGGCGGCTCACTCCGGCGGTCTTTGCGGCCTCCACGACGTTGCGCGCCCCTCCGGCCACGACCCGCTCGAACTGCTCGGGCGAGCCCTCGAGGATCGCCACGAGGTTGATCGCCGCGTCCACGCCGCCCATGGCGCGTGCCACGGCCTCGGGGTCGGAGATGTCTCCGCCCGTTGCACGCGAGAACGGGCGCACCTCGTGGCCGTCGGCCTGGAGCCGGCGGACGATCGCCGAGCCCACGTAGCCGGTCGCCCCAGTGACGAGCACCCTCATCGCGTGAAGTTCAGGTGGTACCGGCTCGGCGTGGGCTCGGCCTGGCCCTGGTACTTCGAGCCCAGGCGGCCGGAGCCGTAGGGGTGCTCTGCCGGGGTCGTGAGCGTCAGGAAGCTGAGCTGCGCGATACGCATGCCGGGGTAGACGGTGATGGGGAGGTTCGCGACGTTCGCGAGCTCGAGCGTGATGTGGCCGTCGAAGCCGGCGTCGATGACCCCGGCGGTCTGGTGCACGACGAGTCCCAGCCGTCCGAGCGAGCTCTTGCCGTCGAGCGTGGCGACGATGTCGTCGGGGAGCCCGATCCGCTCGGCCACGACCCCGAGGACGAACTCGCCGGGGTGCAGGATGAACGGCTCGTCGTCCGCGATCGTCACGAGCTCGGTCAGGTCCTCCATCGGCTGCTTCACGTCGATGTAGGGGTAGCGCGAGTTCCGGAAGACGCGAAAGGCGCTGCCCACCCGGACGTCGACGCTGGACGGCTGCACCAGCGCGTCGTCGAACGGGTCGATCACGATCCGCCCCGCGGCGATCTCCTCGCGGATCGACCGGTCAGACAGCACCATCCGGGCGAGTGTACCGGCTGTTGTCTGGTAAGGTCGTTGCTCGTATTCTCCGGCGTGGGGGTGTTTTGATATGGGCGGGACCGTGGAGCTGCGCACACCCATCCCGGGGCCCAGGTCGCGCGAGATCGTGGCGCGCAAGGAGCGCGTCGTCGCCGCGGCGAAGACGCTCGTCGCGCCCGTGGTGATCGACCGGGGCGACGGGGCCACGATCACCGACGTCGACGGCAACACCTTCCTCGACTGGTCGGGCGGCATCGGCTGCCTGAACGTCGGCCACACGAACCCGCGCGTGTCGGCGGCGCTGCACGAGCAGGTCGACCGCTTCCTGCACACCGACTTCACGATCCTGCCGTACGAGTCCTACGTGGAGCTGGCCGAGCGGCTGCTCGGGCGGACGCCGATCTCGGGCCCGAAGAAGGCCGCGTTCTTCAACTCCGGCGCCGAGGCGGTCGAGAACGCCGTCAAGATCGCCCGCCACGCGACGGGTCGCCAGGCGGTCATCGCATTCGACGGCGCCTTCCACGGGCGCACGCTCATGGCCATGTCGCTCACGTCCAAGCAGCACCCGTACAAGGCCGGGATGGGCCCGTTCGCGCCCGAGGTCTACCGGGCGCCGTTCCCGAACCCGTACCGCTGGCCGGGCGCCGACCCGGCCGGCGAGGCGCTGGACGCCCTGCGCCGCATGCTGACCACGCACGTCGCCGCGGAGAGCGTCGCTGCGATCGTGTTCGAGCCGGTCCAGGGCGAGGGCGGCTTCGTCGTGCCGCCGGCCGAGTGGGTGCGCGGCCTGCGCGACCTGGCCTCCGAGCACGGGATCGTGCTGGTCGCGGACGAGGTGCAGTCCGGCTTCGGCCGCACCGGCCGGTTCTTCGCGATCGAGCACTTCGGGGTCGAGCCCGACCTGATCGTCGTCGCGAAGTCGATCGCCGCCGGCGTGCCGATGTCCGGCGTGCTCGGACGGGCCGAGATCGTCGACGCGGCCCCGGACAGCTCGATCGGCGGCACGTTCGTCGGCTCGCCTCTGGGCTGCGTCGCCGGCCTGGCGGTCATCGAGGAGCTCGAGGGCGGCCTCTTGGACCGTGGGGTCGCGATCGGCGAGCGGATCCGAGCCCGGTTCGATGAGCTGAAGGGCCGCTTCGACCAGATCGGAGACGTACGCGGCCTCGGGCCCATGATGGCGCTCGAGTTCGTCGAGAGCCCTGAGTCCAAGGAGCCGGCGCCGGCGCTGGCGGCGGCCGTCCGCGAGCGCGCGCTCCAGTCGGGCCTCGTCCTGCTCCAGGCGGGCGTGTACTCGAACTGCATCCGCGTCCTCGTCGCGCTCGTCGCATCCGACGAGCAAATCGACGAGGCGCTGGACATCCTTTCGGGCGCGGTCGAGGCGACATGTGTTTCGCGACCGTTGGCCGCTGGGCAATCTCTCTAGTTCTTTACAAACCTCGCGGTCCGTAAAGACTCCCGAAACACTCCGTTAAGCCCGCTCCTGGAGCGCAATTCCGCCGCTACGGTGCTCGCGGCCGACTCTTCGGGAGGGTTGTATGAAGGTTCGGATCGCAGGTGTGGTTCTGGTCGTCTTGGCGCTCGCGGTGGCGGCGCCCGCATTCGCCCACGCGGGCACGCTCAAGCACTTCCGCGCAGCGCTGGTACACAGGATCAACCACTACCGTGCCGTGCACGGTAGGCATTCGCTTCGCATCAAGGTCCGTCTCACGAACGCCGCTCAGGCGCACAGTGGCGACATGGCGAAGCATCACATGCTGTCCCACTCGGCCTCGACCGGGGCCTCGTGGATCACGCGCATCCGCTACTGGGGGTACCGCGGCACGTACATCGGCGAGGATCTCGCGGCCGGCGACATGACGTCACGGACCGTCATGCGCATGTGGCGCGCCTCACCGCCGCACAACGCGAATCTCCTCGGCGGGCACTATCGGTCGGTCGGCCTCGGCGTTGCCCGGGGGACGTGGGGAGGCAGGGCGGGCGTCTACGTGACCGTCGACTTCGGCGGCCGCTAGACCGCGCATTGCGGGCACGAGGATCGCCGCCGCGGCAACGGACGCCGCGGCGGCGATCACGTACGTGCCCTGCACGCCCGCCAGGTGGATGATCGGCGGCGCGAAGCCGAACGACGCCGCGAATGCCACGAGCAGCGCCGCCTCGCTGGCGGCGATCACGCGTGACCGGACGGCGTCGGGGGTGCGCCGCTGGACGATGCCCTGCTCGGCCACGCTGCCGGCCCCCTCGGCGATCCCTGCGAACGCCATCCCGAAGAGCACCATCGCGAACAGCCCGGACACGCCGATCACGGCGAACCCGGCGGCCATCCCGAGCGCGCTCGCGATCATCGCCGTTCGCTCCCGGCGGGCGCCCAGCCACTGCCCGAGGAACGATCCGGCGATGGCTCCCGCGCCCCACGAGCCTGCCAGGAGTCCATAGCCCGTCGACCCCACGTCGAAGCTGCGCGCGAGCGGCAGCTCGGCGACCAGGATCGGGCCGACGCCGGCCAGGAGGACGACCCACGCCAGCGTGATGAGCCGCAGCACGGGATCGGCCAGCAGGAACCGGAATCCGGCCCGGACGCCGCGGTGCTCGTCCGACTCCTCCGCGCGCAGATCGGAGAAGCGCCCCCGCACGGAGCCCACGAGCGCGGCCGAGGCGGCGAAGCACGCCGCGTTCAGGAGGAAGACGCCCGCCGGGTCGATGACGCCGACGAGGATGCCGCCCATGACGGGCCCGAGCACCTGGCCGGCGTTGCGGCCGACGGCCACGGCGCCGTTCGCCCAGGCGATCTCGTCGGCCTGGACCAGGTTCGGGACGGCCGCGGTCGACGCCGAGTAGAACGGCGCCTGGGCGGCCGCCGAGACGAGCGCGACGGCCAGCATGATCGCGGGCGTCGTGGTCAGCGCCAGGCACGCGATCGACGCCCCCGCCGCGAGATCGGAGGCGATCATCACCTTCCGCCGGTCGAAGCGGTCGCCGAGCGCTCCCCCGAACGGCGTCAGGACGCCGGTCGCGCCCCACGTCAGAAGGAGCGTTGCCGACATCCACGCCGCCGACCCGGTGGCGTCGTAGATCGCCACCATGAGCGCGATGTACGCCGCCTCCCCGCCCGTCAGCGAGACGAGCCGGGCGAGCGCGATACGGCGGATGGCGGTGCGGGAGGGGGTGTTCAGGTGAGCTCCGATCGGACGGCGGCCCGAGGGCCGCGGGCAGGACGTGAACGGGACGCGCGCTCAGCGCGTGAGCCGCGTGGTCAGATGCCGGTGATCGGAGTCACGCGCCGGATCGTAGCACGGCCAACTGGCGCTCAAGCCGCGGCAAACGCCGCCGATACAGGTGTGTGCAAGCGCAGCATTTTCTTAACATCCAGCAAACATGCCTGAATTCCACACGAAGAAGATCACCCTCCCGAGCGGCAAGACGGTCGAGCTGTTCTACCTCGCCGCGCAGGGCTCGGAGCAGGCCGCGGAGGCCGCTCCGGCAGACGATCCGAAGGCCCGCCTTCGGCAGATCGAGATCTGCCCCGAGTGTGACTCCGACCGGGTGCATCCGGTCGACTGGCACGAGGTCGACGAGCACCACTGGCGCCTCGACGTGCGCTGCCCCGACTGCCGCTGGATGGGAAGCGACGTGTTCGCGCAGGACGAGGTCGAGCGCTACGACGACCTCCTGAACGCCGGCACCGACGCGCTGATCGAGGAGCTCGAGCGCATCACGCGCGAGAACATGGCCGATCACCTGGAGCGCTTCCTCCGCGCGCTCGAGGACGACGGCATCATGCCGATCGATTTTTAACCACGGGGGAACCCAGGGTTCCCCCGTGGCCCCCTCCTTAAGGGCTGGCGTCGCGTTTGAGCACGACGGCGAAGAACGCGGTCTTCGCCGTCGCCACCAGCGTCGGGTGCAGTGCCGCTCAGTGGCGAAACTGCTGATCTTCTCGGTGCCGCTCGATGGCGAGCTCCACGAGGCGGTCGAGCAGCTCCGGATAGCCGATGCCTGATGCCTCGAAGAGCCGTGCGTAGACGCTGGTCTCGGTGAAGCCGGGGATGGTGTTGATCTCGTTCAGGACGACGCCGCCCTCCTCGGTGATGAAGAAGTCGATCCGCGCCATCCCGGCGCACTCGCACACCTCGAAGGCGAGCAGGGCGACCCGCTGCACCTCGGCGGCGACCTCCTCGGGCAGGTCGGCGGGCGCCTCGAGGTCCATCCCGCCCGGCTCGTACTTGGCCGCGTAGTCGTACCAGTCGGCGTTCACGTGCAGCCGGCCGACGACGCTCACCGTCGGATTGTGGTTCCCGAGGACACCGCACTCGGCCTCGATGCCGGGCACCATCTCCTCGACCAGCACCTTGGAGTCGTGCTGGAACGCCAGGTCGAGCGCCGGGCGCAGGCCGTCGATGCCCGTGACCTTCGAGATGCCGACGCTCGAGCCGAGTCGGGACGGCTTCACGAAGCACGGGACGCCGATGCCGGCCTTGGCCAGCTCCGCCTCCACGTCGACGTCGTGCACGGTGTGCTCCCGGAACGTGACGCTCTTGGCGCACTCGATCCCGGCCGCGTTCAGCACCGTCTTCACCTTGTCCTTGTCCATCGTGAGCGCCGACGCCAGGACGCCCGAGCCGACGTACGGCACGTCGAGCAGCTCGAGCATGCCCTGCACCGTCCCGTCCTCGCCGAACGGGCCGTGGAGCATGGGGATGACCACGTCGATCGGCCCGACCGCGCGCACCTTGCTGAGCGTGCCGCCGGCGCGCGGGATGACGGAGTTCGACGACGAGCCGGGGTCGAGCGCCAGCCGCTCGCCCTCCGCGGCCGGCTCCTCGAGCTGCCAGGCGCCCTCGCGGCTGATCGTCACGCCGACGACGTCGTACCTGGCCGGATCGAGGGCCGCCGTCACCGATTCCCCGGACGCGATCGAGATCTCGTGCTCGGAGCTGCGACCGCCCGAGAGGACGATCACGCGGAGTGGGGCGACCTCGGTCACGTCGGCGGCGGGCTCACGCAGCTCGGGTCGTCGGGCCGGTACTTGAGGACCACGATGGTGACGGACGACCCCTGGTCGACCTGCGCTCCGGGGGCCGGATCCTGCGACTGCACCGTGTTGTTGAGCCCCGGGTCGGTGCACTCCACCTGCTGCGTGATCGCGGCCTTGAGGCCGGCGTCGTGCAGCGTGTGGATCGCCTCGTTCTTGTCGATGTTGGTCACCGGCGGCACCGTGACCTGCTGCGGGCCCGCGGAGATGAGGACCGTCACCGACGAGTTCTGCGGCGCGGTCGCGCCCGCGGCGGGCTGCGACTGGAACGCCTGCCCCTGCGGCTGGTCGCTGGGCGAGTCCTGGCAGGTGGCGACCAGCGTCTTCTGCTTCATCTTGGCCGTCGCCTCGTCGCAGCTCAGGCCTGTCACATCCGGGACGATCACGTTGCCGGTCGCCACCTGGAGCTGGATCACCGTGCCCTGCGGCTCCTCCGAGCCCGTCTTCGGGATCGTTCCGGTGACCTGGCCGGCATCCAGCTTCCCCGTGTCGACCGGGATGGTCGTCGGGTCGACCTGGAACCCCTTGTCCTGAAGGATCCGCTGCGCCTCGAGCACGCTCTTGCCGCGGACGTCGGGCACGGCGACCGCCGTCGGGCCGGCGCCGATGAAGATCGTCACCACCGAGTTCTTGTCGGCGCTCGAGCCGCTCGACGGGTCGCTGCCGACGACCTGGTCCTTCTGATCGAACCGCGATTTCTTGTCCTTGCACTGCCCCTTCAGGTCGACCGCGGCCAGCTGGGCCTTGGCGTGGTCGCAGCTTCCGCTGAGCTGCGGCACGGTGACGCCCGACCCCGAGAGCTGCTGGTAGACGACGTAGCCCACGGCGGCGCTCACCAAGAGCAGGAAGAGCACGAGGATCCACGGGAGCGCGCTTCGCCGCGGCCCGGGCGGCTGCTCGCGCGGGGGCGGGGCCTGGGCGCCGGCCGGCTGGAGCACGCTCGTCTGCGCGCCGGTGTAGGCCTGCACGGCCGCGGCGCCGCCGGTCAGGATGCGGGTCGCCATCTGGGTGTCGCTCGACGGCGCGCCGCCGCGGCTCACCCGCCGCAGCTCGTCGGCCATCTGGCGGGCCGAGCGGTGCCGCAGCGCCGGATCCTTGGAGAGCGCCCGCATGACGACCTGCTCCAGCCCCTCGGAGACCAGCCGGTTCTTCTTGCGGATCGACGGAGGCGGGTCGGACACCTGCTTCATGGCGATCTCGACGGCCGAGTCGCCGGTGAACGGCAGCTCGCCGGTCAGCATCTCGTAGAGCACGATCCCCATCGAGTAGAGGTCGGACTGCGGCCCCACGTCGAGCCCGCGGGCCTGCTCGGGCGAGAGGTACTGGGCCGTCCCGACGATCGAGCCCACCTCCGTCATCTGCTGGGTGTCGGCGGCCCGGGCGATGCCGAAGTCCGTCACCTTCAGCCGGCCCTCGTCGGTCAGCACCATGTTGTGGGGCTTGATGTCGCGGTGCACGACGCCCTGGCGGTGGGCGAACTCGAGCGCGTCCAGCGCCTGGGTCGCCCAGTTCACGACCTCCGCCTCCGGCAGCGGCGCCCGGCCCGTGATCTCGTCCTTCAGCGTGGGGCCGTTCAGGTACTCCATGGCGATGTAGGAGGTGCCGCCCGCCTCGCCGCGGTCGTAGACCGACACGATGTTCGGGTGGGAGAGGCCCGCGGCGGCCCTGGCCTCCCGCCGGAAGCGCTCCACGAACGCGTCGTCCTGGGCGTAGCGCTCGGCCAGGATCTTGATCGCGACCCGCCGCCCGAGCGTCTCGTCGCGCGCCAGGAACACGTCGGCCATGCCGCCGGTGCCGATCCGCCGCTCGATCCGGTAGCGGCTGTCGAAGAGCTCTCCGATGAGGGAATCCATCGCCATCTTCCGACCTACTGTGCCACGCCCTGGCCGAGATACGCCTCGATCACCGACGCCGCGATGGGCGCCGACACCTGCCCGCCGAAGAGCGGCGTGTGCTCGACGACGACCGCCACGGCGATCTTGGGATCGGTCACCGGGGCGAAGGCGATGAACCAGGCGGTGTTCACTCCGGTCACTCCTGTCTCCGCGGTTCCGGTCTTCCCGGCGACCGTCAGCCCGTTCAGGCGTGCGGCCGTCCCGGTGCCTTCGTCGACAACGTTCTGCATCATGCCGGTCAGCTCCTGCGCCGACTGCTGCGACATGACGTGCTCCAGCGGCTCCGGGCGCTGCGTGTAGACGCGGTCGCCGCTCGGACTGGTCACGCGGTCGACCAGCGTCGGGCGCATCCGCTCGCCGCCGTTCCCGATCGTCGCCGCGACCTCGGCCATCTGGAGCGGCGTCACCGCCAGCCGCTCCTGTCCGATCGCGACCCGGGCCACGTCGACCGGCGCGCCCGGCTTCAGCTGATGGCCGTTGTGGTAGAGGCCGGACGGGTTCATCTCGTCCGACGGGTAGGTGAGCGGCGGCTCGGAGAAGAACCCGAACCGGGTCATGTACTCCTCGAGCCGGTTCTGCCCGAGGCGCTGGCCGATCTGGGCGAACACGGTGTTGACGGAGTTGGTGAGCGCCACATCCAGGGTGATCGGGCCGAAGCTCTCGGTGCCGGCGTTGCACAGCGGCAGCCCCTGGACGGTGATGCAGTGGCCCCTGGCGTCGATGATCGAGTCAGGCGTCAGGAGGTGCGTGTCGAGCGCGGCCGCCGCCGTGACCGTCTTGAATGTCGAGCCCGGGGCGTAGAGGCCCTGCGTGGCCCGGTTAAGGAGCGGTGCGCCGGACGTCCGCGAGAGCTTCGGGAAGTTCTGCTCGACGGCCTTCGGCGAGAACGACGGCGAGGAGTACATCGCCAGGATGCGGCCGGTCGACGGCTCCATCGCCACCACCGCGCCGACCTTGCCGGCCATGCCCGCCTGGGCCGCCCGCTGGGCGGGCACCGAGAGGCTGGTGACCACGTCGTCACCGGTGACCGTCTCGCCCTGGAGCTCGGAGCCGATCCGCGAGACGACGGTCGACAGGTCGCTGTTCGAGGCGGTCAGGTAGTCGTTCTCGGCCAACTCGAGCCCGGTGCGGCCGTTTCCGACCGTGTTGTAGCCCACCGAGTGGGCGAACAGCGGCCCGAAGGGGTAGCGGCGCAGGAAGAGGTGCAGGCCGTTCCGGCGCCGCTCGTGGTTCGCCGCCAGCACCGTCTGGCCGTTCGAGGCGTAGATCAGCCCGCGCCGGATCTGGAGCTGGCGGTAGACGAGCCGGGCGTTGTCGCGCCGGGTCGCGAGCGAGTCGGCGGCCCAGATCTGCCAGTAGGCCGTGAGCGTGATCAGGACGGCGAAGGCGACGGCCGAGAGCCGGAAGAGCGAGGCGATCTGGCGGTTCACGCCCGCTCCACCGCCCGGTTCGACACCATGAGCAGGAGCGCCAGCATCATGAAGTTCGAGACGATCGACGAGCCGCCGTAGCTCACGAACGGCAGCGTGATCCCGGTCAGCGGGATGAGTCGGATGATGCCGCCCACGATCAGGAACGCCTGGAGCCCGAACGCGAACGTGAGCCCGCAGGCCAGGAGCTTCGAGAACCCGTCGCCGGCGATCGCGGCGATCTTGAACCCGCGGTAGCAGAAGAGCAGGTAGATGAGCAGGAGCCCGGCGGCGCCGGCAAGGCCGGTCTCGTCGGCCCAGGCGGCGTAGATTCCGTCGGTCTGGACGGCGGGGATGATCGTCTGGCCGTGGTTCAGGACCTGGAGGCTCCTCCCCAGGCCGGTGCCGAAGACGCCGCCGTCGGCGATCGCCTCGATCGACTGGATGACCTGGTAGCCGCTGGTGTGCGGGTGGGCCCACGGGTCGATCCACACCTGGAACCGCTCGTGGACGTGGGCGACGCCGTGGTAGACGGCCCAGGAGCCGGCCGCGAAGAGGCCGAGGCCAAGCACGGTGTAGAGGTGGCGGCCGGTCGCGACGTAGATCATGGCGAGGTAGATCCCGAAGAGCAGGAGCGCCGTGCCCAGGTCGTTCATGATCCCCAGCACGCCGAGCGAGACCCCGGCCATGAGCGCGAGCGGGCCCAGGTGGCGGGCAGCCGGGAGGCCCACGCCCAGGATCCGGCGGTGCGCCATCTGGAGCACCTCGCGGTGCTCGCGCAGGTAGCTGGCCAGGAAGACGACGAGCAGGAGCTTCGCGAACTCGCCGGGCTGCACCTGGACGCCGCCGACGCGCAGCCACAGCTTGGCGCCGTTCACGGTCGTCCCCACCACCATCGTGACCGCGAGCAGCCCGACGGCGGTCGTCGCCAGGAGATAGGTGTACGGCTCGAGCCGGCGGTGGTCGCGGACGAGGAAGATCATCGCCAGGAAGCCGAGCAGGCCGATCACGACCCACACGGACTGGTCGCGCGCCAGGGTCGGGCTGAGGCGGTAGATCTCGGTGAGCCCGAGCGCGCACAGGAGCGCCGCGAGCGGCATGAGCCAGGGGTCGGCGTGCGGCAGGCCGGCCCGCACGCCGATGTGGGCCAGGCCGAAGACGGCCAGGAACACGCCGGCGTACGTCAGCGACGCGCTCGAGATCTCGTTCTGGCGGGCGGTGTAGACGGAGAGGAACCCGATCGCGGTGAGCCCTCCGACCCAGCCCAGGTTCCAGAGCTCGCGCATCCGGGCCGACCTCACGGGCTCGCCACCTCGTACGGCCGCAGGACCTTGTGGGCGCTCGACTCCGAGCGGAGCGTGTGGTCGAAGAGGCGCTTTCGCTGCTCTGGCGGGAGCGCCACGTAGGTGACCCTCGACTCGTAGACCACGTGATAGAGGTGCACGCCGAACGGCAGGTTGACCGGCACGCCCTGATAGATCGCGACCCGGCCCGTCGAGGTGTCGGCCCCGATGAAGTGGCTCTCGCGAAGGCCGATCGCGGCGGCGATCGCGAGGACGGCGACGAGGACGACGGCGGAGGCGGCCATCGCGACCGGCCGCAGGCGTCCGCCCGAGCGGCCCCGCGGCCGCTCCGGCGGCGAAGGCGCGGGCGGGGGCGTGTCGATGACCCGCGGCAGCACCCGCGCCGCCGAGCCGTCGGACGTGACGTCCTCGTCCTCGCGGGCGTCCGCCTCGCCGGCCTCGTCGAATCGCACGACGACGGCCGTGACGTTGTCCTCGCCGCCCGCCTTGAGCGCCGCGCGCACAAGCCTCCTGGCGACCTCCGTCGCCTCCGTCTGCGATGCCAGCATCTCGGCGATGTCCGGCTCCGAGACCATCGTGTTCAGGCCGTCGGTGCACAGGAGCAGCACGTCGCCGGGCTTCGCCGGGAGCGAGAAGGTGTCGATCTGCACCTCCTCCTCGGTGCCGAGGGCGCGGGTGATGACGCTCCGCTGCGGGTGCTGCTCGGCCTCGACCTCCGAGAGCTGGCCCTGGCGCACGAGCTCGTGCACGAGCGAGTGGTCCTCGGATAGACGCTGGAGCGCGCCGTCGCGAAGCAGATACGCGCGGCTGTCGCCGACGTGGGCGAACGAGACGACGCCGTCGTCGCCGACCAGCGCCGCCGTGACCGTCGTCCCCATCCCCGAGGCCTCGGCGTCGCTGTGCGACCGCTCCCAGATCCGCCTGTTCGCGGTCGCGATCGTCGCCCGCAGCGCCTCCTCGCCCTGGCGCTGGATCAGGTCGAGCTCGGCGAACGCCTCGGCGCACATGCGCGAGGCCAGCTCGCCGGCGAGCGCGCCGCCCATTCCGTCGGCCACCATGAAGAGCGGCGAGCGCATGAGGAAGGAGTCCTCGTTGGAACGGCGGACGTTGCCGGTCTGGGTGAGCCCGGCGGAGTCGACGACCTGGACGGTCATCCTCCGGCCCGGTACTCCAGCTGCGTCTGGCCGATCGTCACGACGTCGCCGCTCTGGAGCACCCGCCGGCCCGACACGCGATCCCCGTTCACGAACGTCCCGTTGGTCGAGCGCAGGTCCTCGACCACGTCCCCGTCCTGGCCGTGGGCGAACCGGGCATGGCGGCCGGAAGCATACCCATCGGCCCCGAGTGGGATGTCGAGCGCGGCGTCGCGCCCGGCGACCAGCTCCCGGCTCATGTCGATCTCCGTCCCCTCCGGCAGCTCGGGGCTCTGGACGACGACAAGCCGGCCACGCCGGCGCGGCGGCGGGGTGGCGAGCGCCGCCGGCCGTTTCGCGGGCGTCAGCACCATGCTCTCCTGCCCGACCGCGATGTCACGCGAAGCGACCCGGATCACGCGCCAGACGAAGAGATAGAGCAGGACGACGAACGCGACCTTGAGCGCGAGCAGGAGCTGTTCAACCAACGCGGCGCTCGAACGTGATCTGGGTCGTCCCCACCCCGATCACGTCGCCGTTCATGAGCGACGTCTCCGTGATCCGCTGGCCGTTCACCTCGGTGCCGTTGGTCGATCCCAGGTCGACGAGCGAGTAGCCGCGCCCCATCCGGCGGATCTCGGCATGGCGGCGCGAGACGTTCGGGTCGCCGAGCACGACGTCGCACTCGCTGGACCGGCCGATGACGGTCGTCTGGCCCTCGACGTCGATCTCGCGGCCGTCCCACATGAGGACGACGGACTCGGCTCGTGGCGGCGCGGCGGGCTCGGGCTCCGGCTCAGGATCCGACGCGTAGACCATCGTCGAGCCCGGCGGCGCGTCCGGCACGTCCGGTGCGATCGGGGGGATCGGGGCCGCGACCGGCACGGGCGGCGCGATGCCGGCATCCGGCCCGAACCGCGGCTCCGGCGCAGGCCGTGACGCTTCCCGCTCGTCCTCGTCGCCCGCCTCCTCCACCGCGATGCCGAACATGCCGACGTGCATGTCGTCCTCGGTCTCGAGCGTCACCACCGGCCGGGAGGCGGTCGTGTAACCCTCGCGACGGGCGTGCTCGACCAGGTACTCCTCGAGCTCCGAGCACATCTGGGCCTCGTAGGCCGTGAACTGCTCGCGGTCGGCCGGGTTCAGGTAGATCGTGTAGACGCTCGGGACATACACGCGGTGGATCGAGATGGTGCGGTGGTCGTCCATCTCCTTCGCGAGCTTGCGCGCCAGCTCCACCGGCTGCACGGACGAGCGAAACGTGCGGCCGAAGACGCCTTCGACCATGCCGCCGATCTTCCGCTCGATGTTCCGGAACACGCTCACGCTTCGTGGGTCCCGGGACGCCTCTCGGGTGGTGGTCAACGTGCCGTCAGCGGCCGCTCGAACCGCGGGCCGGCGAGCGCCCAGGCGACCGCCAGTATACCCACGAGCGTCGCCGCGACGGCCGCTCCGGGAGCGGCTCCCGGCCGGTCCCCGAGCAGATGCGGGGCGCTTGCGACGGCCAGCCCGAATGCGATTCCCCACAGCACGACAGCCTGGACGCGGCGCGGCTCCTCGAGCCGCCATGCGGCCGGCAGGAGCACCGCGGCGACGACCATCGCCGCTGCGATCGCGAGCACCTCGGGCGCGCGGCCGACCGCCGTGAGGTACGTCACGGGGCTCGACGCGGCGGGCAGCACCTTCGCTGCGTGGTGCGGGAGCCAGCCGCCCGCCACGGCCGCCACGACCGCCCCGGCGGCGCCCTCGGCGGCCCGCCGTCGCGGGGTCGGCGCGGTCGCGGCCACGAGCACGTAGGCGGGGCCCAGCCCGGCCAGGCCGAGCGGGATCGCGGCCAGCGGTGCCAGCAGGCGCGACGTCCCGTCCCAGCGCCGTCCGGCCCAGATCCACGCCGCGCACAGCACCGCCCACACCATGCCGGCCGCCTCGGCGTAGTTCCAGAAGGCGGGGATGCAGACCAGGCCGGCGAACGCCGCCGCCGCGACGGGGCGGCGGAAGGCCAGGAGCCCGGCGACGACCGCCAAGGGCAGCGACCAGGACGCCGGGTAGACCGGGAAGGCGACGAGCGCCCAGGCCATCGCGATCCCCGCGAGGACGGCGCGGGCCGGGCGGGCGGCGCGGACGGGCCGGGGCAATGCCACCTGGCCGTGCGAGCGAATGCCAATTGACCGGGGCCGGCGCTGCCGCTCGCCCGCCCCCAGCCCGTCCTCCTCCCGCTCCTCGTCCTCCACCAGGCCTCGCAGCAGCGCGTCGCGGAGGCCCGAAGCGGTCGGGCGGCGGGCCGGGTCGCGCTGGAGCGCGCGGTCGACGGCGCGGCAGACGCCGGCCGGCAGGTCGGGCCGGACGGCGGCCAGCGGCTCGGCGCCCTCGCGCAGCTTCTCGAGCAGCTGGACGAGCGTCCTGGCCTTGTAGGGGTTCGCCCCCGTCAGCTGGGCGTACAGTGTGAGCCCGGCCGCCCAGACGTCGGTCGCGCCCGTGGCGCGCTCGCCGGCGGCCTGCTCCGGCGACATGTAGGAGAGCGTTCCGAGCACGCGCTCGTCGGCGGTCTGGTCGCGGGCGTCGTCGTCGCTTGCGATGCCGAAGTCGGTCAGGGTGACCGTGCCCTCCCGGGCGACGAGGATGTTGGCGGGCTTCACGTCGCGGTGCACGACCCCGCGCGCGTGGGCGTGGGCCAGGGCGTCGCAGACGGCCGCCATCGCACGCACGGCCTGGAGGTCGTCGAGGCCGCTGCGGTCGAGCCGCTCACCGTCGACCAGGCGCGAGACGAGGTACACGTGCTCGTCGTCGCCCTCCACGCCGAGCACGCTGTGGATGTTGGGGTGGTCGAGCTTGCGCGCGGTGCGGGCCTCGCGGTCGGCGCGGGTCGCCAGCCCCTCGCTCCGGCTGAAGACCTTGACCGCGACTCGCTCGCCGCCGTCGCCGCTCGCGCCGTACACGGTGCCGAACCCCCCTCGCCCGAGCTCCTCCTCGAGGGTGTAGCGGTCCGCCACCAGGCGTCCGATGAGGGGAGGGGTCAGGGTCGCTCGGGCGGGCTCTGCCACGGTGCGCATCAGATTGGCCGAAGACCACGAGACTCCTGCAAATCTCGTATCCGGGCCAGCTGATAGGGTCCGAGCCGTGGCGCCCGACGACTTCTTCGACTCCGACTGGGAGGAGACGGGCGGGACGCAGGAGACGGCTGTCACCCGCCCGTCGGGCGGCCGCCAGGACCCGGGGACCGAGCCGCCTCCGCACCGGCCCCCACGCGGCGAGCGCCCGCCGCGCCGGCCGCCCTCGATCGGGCCGATCCGGCCCGGCAATCTGCCGCCCCTTCAGTACCGCCGGCTCGCGGGCCTGGCCGTCGGCATCCTGGTCGTGATCGTCGTGCTCGTCCTGCTCGCGCGCGGCTGCTCGGGCAGCTCCTCACAGAGCAAGAACATCGACTACTTCAACGACGTCAAGAAGGCGGCGCTCGTGCCGTCCAGCGACGTCGCCTCGGACTTTCACAACACGCTGAACCAGAAGGCCGGCACGAAGCTCAAGCAGGTGAAGCAGCAGCTCTCCCAGCAGGCGGCCGCGATGACCAAGGCCGCCGACGCCGCGGCCTCGATCGCGCCGACCAAGCAGCTCGAGCAGTACCAGCCGGCGCTCGTCCAGGCGCTGCGCTACCGGGAGGCGGGGCTCACCTGTCTCTCCGACAACATCGGCCAGGCGTGGAAGCGAAAGCGGGCCGCCGGCACGGGCCGGATCCTGGCGCCGTGCGTGCAGCGCCTGCTGGCAGCCGACATCATCTACTCCGACTCGTTCTCCGGGCCGGCGTCGACGGCACTCAACGGGCTCGGAGTGCAGGTGCCGGCGTCGCGCTTCCTCGACCCGGCCGACGCCGCCCTCGTCACCCCGGCCGGCATCGGCGAGGCGATCACCCGCCTCAAGCCGAGCGCCGTCCACGGCCTGCACGGCCTCGGGCTCGTCTCCGTCGTGGCCCTGCCGCAGGGCACGACGCTCCAGACCGGCTCCTCCCAGATCAACCAGCTCACCGGCGACGACAAGCTCGTCCTCGTGATCTCGGCGAAGAACTTCGGCAACTTCCGCGAGGTCGGCGTGCCGGTCACGATGACGCTGACGCACGCCGGCGCACAGAAGATCAAGCGCACGGGCACGATCGGCTCGATCGACAAGGGCGCCACCGAGACGGTGCGCTTCCCCGACCTGTTCAAGAACGCGTCGTCGCAGCCGGAGTTCACGCAGCGCTACAAGATGACCGTGACGATCGGGAAGGTCCCGGGCGAGAGCGTGGTCTCGAACAACACGGCGACGTACCTGGTGCAGTTCCGCCTCCAGACGTGAGCACCGCCGACACCGCCCTCGACGTCGCAATCGGCGCCGCGGGTGCCGCGGGGCTGCTGCTCGTCATCACGCTCTCCCTGTGGGTCCAGGTGCGGAGGATGCGGCGGGCGCAGCGGGTCGTGATCGGCTCGCGCAGCGGCGATCTGGTCGAGTACGCCATGTCGCTCCTGGCACGCGTCGAGCAGGCCGAGAACACCGCGGGCGCCGCCGAGTCGGCCGTCCGCTCGCTCACGGAGCGGGTCGACGGCTGCTTCGAGCGGCGGGCGCTCCTGCGGTACGATGCGCTCGAGGGCGCCGGGCCGAAGCAGTCGGTCACGATCGCGCTGATGGACAGGACGCGATCGGGGTTCCTGCTCTCGGCGATCCAGGGCCGCGACTATGCGCGCATCTACATCAAGGACGTCCGAAACGGGCTGAGCGACGTGGAGCTCTCCCCGGAGGAGAAGCAGGTCCTGGCCGAGGCGTCCGCGTCGTGACCGACGTCGTGGTGAGGCCCTACCGCGCCGGCGACGCGCCGGCCCTGCGGCGGCTGGCCGGCGAGACGGCGACCGGCGAGCAGGTGCCGCTCCCGGCGCCCGACCGGGATGTGGTGTTCCTCGCCGAGGTGGAGGGCCACGCCGCCGGCTACATGGCGGTGCGCGAGGAGGGCCGTGCGCTGGTCGTCGACCGGATGGTGGTCGCGCCGGCCGACCAGGGCCGCCACGTCGGCCACCGATTGCTCGACTGGGCCGAGGGCTACGGCTCGAGCCGGGGGATGGAGCGCGTCCGGATCCCCGCGACCGGATCCGACCGGCGCGCCCGCGACTTCTACGTCCGCCGTGGCTATGTCGAGGCCGCGGACGCGCTCGTGCGCGACATCGCCCACAGCTGAGCGCGTCCGGTGTCCGTCCGGACCGGCCCCGATACTGGGTCATCCGCGAGGTCGGCGATCACTGGACTTCGACACCGGTGTCGGCACCGTCCGGCACGGCCTCGGCGACCGCCGGGCGCCAGACCAGCTGGCATCCCTGGGTGCCGCGGACGCGGGGCCTCGGCCGCAGCGCCGACGCCACCCCCACGCGCAGGTGCCACGGCGTGGCCGTCTCGACGCACACCGGTGGGTAAACCCCACCCGGGACGTTCTCCACATCTTCACCACCATCCGAGTACGGTGAACACATGGCGAAGCTCAGGTTGACCCCGCAGACACGTGAGTTCTACGCGCTCTTCGACCGGGCCGCGACGAACCTCGTGTCCACGTCCCAGCTCCTGCTCGACCTGCTGGAGCACTACCCCGACCGGCGGGCGCTGGTGGACGAGATCAAGGACCGCGAGCACGAGGGCGACCGCGTGACGCACGAGATCGTCCAGCTCGTGAACAAGACGTTCGTCACGCCCATCGACCGCGAGGACATCTTCGACCTCGCGACGGCGCTCGACGACATCTGCGACTTCATGGACCAGACCGCGGACGAGCTCAACCTGTACGGCGTGGAGGAGGTGCCGCCGGAGGCCATCGAGCAGGCCGGCGTCATCTTCCGCGCCGTCTCCAAGATCGCCGACGCCGTCCACCTGCTGGACGGGTTCAAGGACATCAGCCACCACCTGATCGACGTGCACACGCTCGAGGACGAGGGCGACCGGATCGTGCGGGCGGCCACCGCGAAGCTCTTCCGCAACGGGCTCGACCCGCTCGTGGTGATCCGCTGGAAGGACATCCACCACGATCTCGAGCAGGCGGTCGACGGGTGTGAGCACGCCGCCCATGTGCTGGAGAGCATCTACCTGAAGAACCGATGAGCGACGGCCTCCTGGTCGTGATCGTCGCCGTTGCGCTGCTCTTCGACTTCACGAACGGCTTCCACGACACCGCAAATGCGGTGGCGACGTCCGTCTCGACCCGCGCGCTGACCCCGCGCCTGGCGGTGCTCATCGCGGCCCTGATGAACTTCGCCGGCGCGTTCACCTCGACCAAGGTGGCAAAGACGGTCGGCGACGGGCTGATCAACACCGACCAGGGCCACGTCACCGGGCACCTGGTGCTGGCGGCCCTGATCGGCGCGATCGCGTGGAACCTCTTCACCTGGTACCTGGGGCTGCCGTCGTCCTCGTCGCACGCGCTGGTCGGGGGCCTCGTCGGAGCGGCGCTCGCGGCCGGTGGCCCCAACCCCGTGAAATGGGACGGCATCTGGAACAAGGTGGCCTGGCCCGGCCTGGCGAGCCCGATCATCGGCTTCGCGATCGCGGGAGTGCTGATGCTCGCCATCCTGTGGATCTTCCGGAGGGTGCGCCCGGCGCCGCTCAACCGCGGCTTCCGGCTGGCGCAGATCCTCTCCGGCAGCTTCATGGCGTTCGCGCACGGCACCAACGACGCCCAGAAGACGATGGGCGTCATCGCGCTCGCGCTCTACTCCGCCGGCCACACGAGCAAGCCGACCGACATCCCGGACTGGGTGATCGCGTCGGCGGCGCTCGCCATTGCGCTCGGGACGTACGTCGGCGGCTGGCGGATCATGCGCACGATGGGGACGCGCATCTTCAAGCTCGAGCCGCCGCAGGGGTTCGCGGCTCAGACGACCGCGAGCGCGGTGCTCTACACGGTGGCGACGAGGTACGGGTTCCCCGTCTCGACGACGCACGTGATCTCGAGCTCCGTCATGGGGGCGGGCGCCACGACACGGGTGTCGGCGGTGCGGTGGGGGGTGGCGGCGGACATCGTGGCCGCGTGGCTCCTCACGATCCCCGCGGCCGGGCTGGTCGCCGCGGGCATGTACGAGGCCCTGAGCGCCTTCATGTGATTTCCAGCTGATTACCGCATTCGGGGGACGCGACGCGGTCGGCTGAGCGCCTAGCCTCCTGTCAGTCGTGCTTCCACGGTTGACTGGCGGCGATGGGGCGCCCACGCCTGGAGGCGCCCCGAGAGTCGATCCGGCGGCCCACCCCGTCGCCGGCGGCGCCATCGCGCCCGCGCTGCGCGACGGCGCTCCGTGCCGGCTGCTCGGCGAGCTGCTCGGGCTCGACGCGGCCTGGATCCTGGCGCCGGGCGCGACCGGGCGCGTGGTGACCGCCAGATGGGCGCGCGAGGAGGCCCCGGCGCAGCGTCTGGGCGAGATCCGGCTGGCGGCGGTCGTCGAGGAGGTCGACCGCGAGGCCGTTCAGACCCATGCCGGCCGGTATGCGCTCCTGATCGCGCCTCTGGTCGCCGGGGGAAGAGTCGTGGCGCACCTGGCGGGGGTGGCCCGGTCGCCGCGCGACTTCCGCCCGGACGAGCTGCGGGCGGCGGAGCTGGTGGCGGCGGGGGCGGCGGCCAAGGTGGGCCCCGACGAGCCTCCCGACGCCGTATCGGCGCGCGCTCGCGACCGGCTGCTCGCCGAGATGAGCCTCCTGCGCTCCCTCACGTCCCGGCTGGCCTACGCCCGGTCGGAGGGCGAGATCGCCCACGCTGTGGTGGCCGAGCTCTCCCACCAGCACCGGTGTGCGACGCCGCGGTTCTACCTGCGCTCCCAGGCCGGGGACGAGATCGAGCTCCTGTCGCGGCGCGCCGGCGATTCCGAGGAGGAACGGGCGGATGCGATGGACGAGGCCGCCGTCCGGGCCGCGGTGGACGGCCGCGCGCGCCTGGTGGCAGGCGGGGAGGCGATGGTCGCGCCGATGCTGGGCGAGGACGACGTCGTTGGCGCCGTCACCGTCTCGGGCCGCGGGCACTCCTTCGACTCGCTCGACCTGGGCGTGCTCGAGGTCGTCGCCGCGCACGCCGCGGTCGCGTGCCGGAACGTCCGCCTCTATATGTCGATGCGTGAGGCGGCCGAGATCTCCGAGGCGATGCTCGAGCTCGGCCAGGCCCTGGCGACGCAGGTGAGCGTGCGGGCCGTCGCCGAGATGCTGGCCCGGTCGGTCGACCGGCTCGTCGAGTGCGCCGCGATGTCCGTCTGGCTGCGGACGGGCGAGCGGTTCGAGCTGGCGGCGCACGTGGGCTACATGCCGCGCGAGGCCGACCGGATCGCCGCCTCGTCGCTCTCCGGGATGGACGCGCCTCTGGCGGGCAACCTCGAGTCGCGCCAGATCGTCGTGCTCGAAGGCGACGAGGTGGACGCGCTCGCCGCGGCAACGGGCGTGCCCCGCCTCGGCGCCTGCTACACGCTCGTCCCCATCGGCGAGCGGGCGGGCAACCGCGCCGTGATGATCGTCCAGCGCGGGCGGCGGCGCGGGCCGCCGAGCGAGCGCGACGAGCGGATGCTGCTCGGCATCGCCGACCAGGCGCTCCTCGCCATCGACAACCGCGCCCTCGTGGACGAGCTCGAGGCGGCCTTCGTCGCGACGATGCAGTCGCTCGCGAACGCGCTCGAGACGAAGGACGAGTACACCGGCGACCACGCCCAGGCGCTCGTCTGGATGGCCGAGGAGGTTGCCCGCCGCCTCGACCTGGGCGGCGTCGCGCTGCGCGACGTGGGGGTTGCGGCCGCGCTCCACGACGTCGGCAAGATCGGAATCCCGGCGTCGATCCTCGAGAAGCCCGGGCCGCTCACCGACGACGAGTGGGAGGTCATGCGCACCCACCCGGAGCTGGGCGCGCGGATCATGGAGCCTGTGCCGGCCCTCGCGGGGGCCCGGTCGATCGTCCTCGCCTGCCACGAGCACTGGGATGGGTCCGGCTATCCGCACGGTCTCGCCGGCGACGACATCCCGCTCGGGGCCCGTATCATCCTGGCCTGCGACGCCTTCCACGCGATGACCTCCGACCGCGTCTACCGGCAGGCGATCCCGGTGGAGGCGGCGATCGACGAGCTGCGCCAGTGCGCCGGCCAGCACTTCGAGCCCCGGATCGTCGACGTGCTGGTCGAGGTCGTCGGGAACGGGCACCCAGGGTAGGCGCCGGGGTCACGCCTCGGCGGCGTGGCGCTCCCACTCGCGGTAGAGGTACGCCAGCTCCCGCTGGAGCTCCTGGTGGCGGGTGCCGTCCTCCGCGACCGCAGAGTCGTCCTCGTACTCGTCGGGCTGTGACAGGCGGGTCTCGAGCGCGCCCAGCTCCTCCTCGAGCGTGGCGATCGCCCGCTCGAGCTTCGCCGCCCGGCGGGCCGCGCGCTGGGACGGACGCGGCTCCGGAGCAGGCTTCGGCTTCGGCTTGGCCGGCCGGGCCGGTTCGAGCGGCTGCGGCGCCTGGGCGCGGGCGTAGTCGCCGAACCCGCCGTCACGGGCGACCAGCCGGCCGGCCTCGATCGAGAGCGTCCGCGTCGCGAGGGCCTCGATCAGCGCGCGGTCGTGGGAGACGAAGAGCAGCGTCCCGGGGTAGGCCAGAAGCGCGTCCTCGAGCGCCTCGCGGCTCTCGATGTCCAGGTGGTTCGTGGGCTCGTCGAGGATCAGGAAGTTCGCCCCCGAGACGACCGTGCGCAGGAGCGCGAGCCGTCGCCGCTCGCCCCCCGAGAGGGCCGCGACCGGCTTCTCGACCTCCTCGCCCGAGAAGAGGAAGCGCCCGAGGAGCGTGCGCGCCTGCGGGCCGGTCAGCTTCGTCCCCGCGACGAGGGCGTCGATCAGCCGGAGGTTCTCCGGCAGCTCGAGCGACTGCTGCGAGTAGTAGCCGGCGTGCACGCCGTGGCCGAGCTTCGCCCGCCCGGCGGCCGGTTCGCGGCGGCCGAGCAGGGTCTCGAGGAGCGTCGTCTTCCCGGCTCCGTTCGGCCCAATCAGCGCCACCCGCTGGCCACGCTCGACGGCGAAGCCGGCGTCTGCGATGAGCGTCCGGCCGGCGACCTCGACGATCAGCCTCTCGGCCTCGACGACGATCCGGCCGCTCCTGGCGGGCGGCGGGAAGTCGAACTTGAGCGAGCGCTGCTCGGTGGGGCGCTCGACGCGCTCGATTCGCGACATGGCCTTCAGCTTGCTCTGGGCCTGGCGGGCCTTCGTGCCGTACCGGAACCGGTCGACGAAGCGCTGGAGGTGCGCCAGCTCCTCCTGCTGGCGCTCGAACGCGCCGGCCTGGGCGGCAACGCGCTCGGCCTTCACCCGGCGCCAGTTGGAGTACGAGCCCTTCTCGTAGCGGCCGCGCCCGCGGTCGATCTCGAGCACGCCCGTCGCGACCGACTCCAGGAACCAGCGGTCGTGCGAGACGAAGACGACGCCGGCGTCGAGCGCCGCCAGGTGGTCCTCGAGCCACTCGATGGCGTCGGTGTCGAGGTGGTTCGTCGGCTCGTCGAGCAGGAGCACGTCGGGCTCGGCGGCCAGGGCGCGCACGAGCGACGCCCGCGTCAGCTCTCCGCCGGAGAAGGTGCGAAGCGGCCGGTCGAGGTCGTCCGGCGTGAACCCGAGCCCGCGCGCGACCGACTCGAGCCGCGCCCGCCACGCGTAGCCGCCCGCCCGCTCGAACTCGCCCTGGGCGGCGTCGTAGCGGCGAAGGACGGCGTCCGTCGGCTGGTCGGCCATCCGCGCCTCCAGGTCGCGCAGCTCGGCCTCCAGCTGCTCGGCCCGCGCCGCGCCGGCGCCGACGTACGACCCGAGCGTCTCCCGTCCGGCGAGCGGCGGCCGCTGGTCGTGCAGGGCGACGCGCGTGCCGGGCGGCAGCGAGATGTCGCCCCGGTCGGGCGTGAGCTCGCCGGCCAGGAGGCGCAGGAGCGTCGTCTTGCCCGCGCCGTTTCGGCCCACCAGCGCCACCCGGTCGCGCGGCCGGAGGATGGCCGAGACGTCGGCCAGGACCTCGTCCGCGCCGTAGGAGAGCGCCACGGAGGTGACGTGAACGGTCATCGCCGTATGATGACCGTCCGTGGTGGCACTCTTCCCCACCTGCCTCGGCGAGGCGCTGAATCGGGCTGCCGTCCGCGACACCTCGCGCCTTCTGGCCGCGGCCGGCGTGGCCGCCGAGCAGCCGTCCGGCGCCACGTGCTGCGGCCAGCCGGCCTGGAACAGCGGCTTCGTCCGCGATGCGCGCCGGGTCGCCCGCCGCACGCTCCGCGCGCTCGCAGACGCCGAGGCGGTCGTCGTCCCGGGCGGCTCGTGCGCGGCCATGATGCGGCTCCACTGGCGCGAGCTCTTCCGCGGCGAGCGCGACGAGGAGCTGGCCGAGGCGGTGGCGGCGCGAACGTTCGAGCTCTCCCAGTACCTCGTCGACGAGCGGGGCTGGGTGCCGCCCGAGCCCGCACGCAAGGCCGAGGTCTCCTACCACGACTCGTGTCACATGCTGCGCGAGCTTCGCCTGCACGACCAGCCGCGCGCGTTGCTCGCGGCCGTGTGCGACGTGCGCGAGCTGCCCAGGGCCGACCGCTGCTGCGGCTTCGGCGGCACGTTCTCGGTGCGCTACCCGGACGTCTCGACCGCCATGGCCGACGACAAGCTGGCCTCCGCGGCCACGATCGCCGCGGCGACCGTGGCGAGCGCCGACCCGGGATGCGTCATGCAGATCGAGGGCCGGGCATCCCGGACGGGCGCCGGCGTGCGGGTCGCCCACCTGGCGACGATCGTGGCGGAGGCGCTGTGAGCGGGTTCGAGGCCCGGTCGCGGGCCGCGCTCGCCGACCCGCGCAAGCGGGCGAACGTCCCCCGCTTCGCCGAGAAGGCGGCCTTGAACCGCGTGCGCGGCTTCGAGGGCGTCGACCTGGAGGCGCTGCGAGCTGCGGGCGAGGCGGCCCGGGCGCGCGCGATCGCAGACCTGCCGCGGCTGCTCGACGCCCTCCAGGCGAAGCTGGAGGCGGCCGGCGCGGTCGTCCACCGGGCGGCCACGGGCGCGGACGCCGCCCGCTACGTGACGGACGTCGTCCTGCGCCACGGGCGGATGGTGGTGAAGAGCAAGTCGATGGCATCCGAGGAGATCGGCCTGAACGACCACCTGGAGGCGGCCGGCGTCGAGGTGGTCGAGACCGACCTCGGCGAGTTCATCGTCCAGACCGCCGGCGAGGCGCCCGAGCACATCATCATCCCGGCGATCCACAAGACCACCGGCCAGGTGCGTGACCTCTTCGAGCCGCTGGCGGGCCGCCCGATCGGCGACGACCCGGCCGAGCTCACGAGGTTCGCGCGCGCCCACCTGCGCAAGCGGTTCCTCGAGGCCCCGGTCGGGATCACGGGCGTCAACTTCGCCGTCGCCGAGACCGGGACGATCGTCCTCGTCACGAACGAAGGCAACGGGCGCATGTGCTCGTCGCTGCCGAAGGTGCACGTCGCGATCATGGGGATGGAGCGCGTGGTCGCCGATCTCGCCGATCTGGCGGTGCTGCTGCCGCTTCTGACCCGCTCCGGCACCGGCCAGAAGATCACCTCGTACGTGACGATGCTGAACGGGCCGCGCCGGCGCGAGGAGGGCGACGGCCCCGAGGAGATGCACGTCGTCATCCTGGATAACGGCCGCGCGCGGGTGCGCGAGACGCCCTATCGCAGCGTCCTTCACTGCATCCGCTGCGGCGCCTGCCAGAACGTCTGCCCGGTCTATCGCCAGGTGGGCGGCACCGCCTACGGCTGGGTGTACGGCGGGCCGATCGGCGCCGTCCTGACGCCGCTCCTGCACGGCGACCAGGAGCTGGGCCACGCGTCGTCGCTCTGCGCCGCGTGCGACGACGTCTGCCCGGTCCGGATCCCGCTCCACGAGCTCCTGCTCGGCCTGCGCCGCGACCGCGCCGCCGACTCGGCCGGCGCGCTCGAGCGGCTCGCGTTCCGGCTCTGGAGCCTCGCCTGGAGCCGGCCGTGGCTCTACCGGCTCACGGTCCGGATGGCCGGAACGGCCCGCGGCCCCCTGCCGCTCCTGCGGCGCTGGACGCGCACTCGCGACCTCGAGGTGCACCGGTGATCGACCGGTTCACGCGCGAGCTCGAGGCGGTCGGCGGGCACGTGCACCACGGCCGGGAGGCGCTCGCCGAGCTGGCCGCGGGCGAGGGGGTCTCGGTGACGCCGTGCCTGGCGCTCATCGCCGAGACGGGGACGGCGATCGTGTCGGCCCGGCTCTCCGGCGGCCGCCGCGCCGGGCTCGTCGAGCCGGTGCACGTGATCGAGGCGGCCGAATCCCAGCTCGTCGCCGATCTCGCGGCGGCGCTGCGCGTCGTCGGCCCCGAGCTGGCGGCGTCGTCGGCCGTCACCTTCGTCACCGGCCCCAGCCGCACGGCCGACATCGAGCAGAACCTGATCCGGGGTGTGCACGGGCCGGGCGAGGTGCATGTGGTATTCGTCCCGCCGTCGTGAGCGCCCCCTCGACCGAGTTCCTCTATCTGAGCCAGGAGGACGTCGTCGCGGCGGGCGGCACCGACATGGCCGCCATGATCGAGGTGATGGCGCGCGCCTTCGCCGTGAAGGCGGCGGGCCAGGTCTTCATGCCGCCCAAGGTGATGATCACCTGGTCGGACGGCCCCGGCACCGAGGAGCGCGACGGCCGGATCATGGCCATGCCGGCCTACGTCGGCGGCGAGTTCGACGTCGCCGGCCTCAAGTGGATCCCGAGCGTCCCCGACAACCCCGAGCGCCACGGGCTTCCGCGCGCGAACGCCCTCGTCCTGCTCTCCGACCGGGAGACGGGCCTGCCGCTGGCGATCATGGACGGGACGGTCGTGAGCGCGATGCGCACCGGCGCCGTGACCGGGCTCGCCGTGCGCCACCTGGCCGTGCCGGGCGCGCGGTCGGCGTGCCTGCTGGGCGCCGGCGTCCTCGCGCACACCCAGCTCGAGGCGCTCAGGATCGCGATGCCCGAGCTCGCCGAGGTGCGGGTCTACGACCCGCGCGCCGGCCGCTGCGCGGCCTTCTGCGAGCAGCGCTCGGCGGCGACCGGGCTCGGCGTCCGGCCGGCGGCGACGGCCGCGGAGGCCGTGCGCGGGGCGGAGGTGGTGGTTCCGGCGACGATGGCGGTCGACCCGACGTTCGCGCCCGAGTGGCTGGCCGAGGGCGCGACCGTCGTTCTCGTCTCGAGCCTCGACGGCCCGGTCGAGCTGCACGCCGTCACCGACCTGCTCGTCGTGGACGACTGGACCCACGAGTCCACGCACGAGGGCCGCTACGCGCAGCGCCTCGTCGACGCGGGCGTGCTCGCGGCCGCCGGGCCCGGCGTCGCGGAGCTGTGCGACGTCGTGACGGGCCGTCACCCCGGCCGGGCCTCGGCGTCGGATCTGGTCGTGGTGAGCCCGGTCGGCCTGGCGCTGGACGATGTGACCGCCGCCAAGCACGTCCTCGACCGGGCGCGGGAGGCGAACCTGGGGACGACGCTCCGGCTGCGCTCCGGCCCGCCGGTCTGGGAGTGAGAGGCGTCCTCCTGCGGTCGGGGGACGGCCGCCGGTTCCTCGTCGCGCAGCTCATGGACTCGATGGCGGGCGGCCTGAGCCTCGTCGTGCTGCCGTGGATGGTGCTCGACGCGGGTGGCTCGCGCTCCCTGGCCGGAGCCGCCTTCCTGCTCGGCACCATCCCGTACCTCGTGCTCGGGCTGCACGCAGGCGAGATCGGCGACCGCCGCCGGCGCCAGCCGATCATGGTGCTCTCCGCGATCCTTCAGGGCGTGGCCGCCGCGGCGCTCCCGCTGGTGGTGGCGCTCGGGCCGGCCGCGCGCGATCTCCCGATGGCCCTCATCTTCGTCGCCGGCATGGGCGTCACCGCGGGTCGCGTGTTCGTCGACGCGGCCGCCTTCGGCGCGGTCGCCCGGCTGGTCGGGGACGCCCACTTCGTCGAGGGCCAGGCGGCGCTCTCGCTCGTCTGGTCGCTCGGGTTTCTGATCGGCCCGGCGCTCGGCGGCGGCCTGATCGGCCTGGTGGGCGCGGTGGAGGCCCTGTGGGTGGAGGCGGCGGGCTTCGCGCTGGCGGCCGTCCTGCTCGCGTCCATCCGGCTCGATCTGGGCCCCGAGCACGACGGCCGTCCCCAGCGGGCCCGGGTGCTTTCCGGTCTCGAGATGGTGGCGCGCGACCGTGCCCTGCGCCGGCTCACGTCGGTGAGCATGGCGTGGAACCTGACCGTGAACATCTTCTACGCGCTGATCGTGGTGTTCGCCAGGACCGAGCTCCACGCCGGCGGCCCCGCGGCGGGGAAGATGCTCGCGATCGGCGGCGCGGCCGGCCTCGCCGGCGGAGCGGTCGCCCCGCTCGCGCGCGACCGGCTCGGGCCGACGGGGGCGCTCCGGATCGCGATCGTCGGGTCGGCCGGAGCGGGGGTGGCGCTGGCGCTCGCGCCCGGCCTCGGCGCGGCGACCGCCGCCTACGCCGGCCTCGAGGCGACCGGCCTCTGCTTCATCACGATCGTCATCGGCGAGCGTCAGACCCGCGCTGCGCCGGCCCAGCAGGCCCGGGTCGGCATCACGGGGCGCATGGCGGCGCTCTTCGCCTCCTCGATCGGCGCCGTCGTGGCGAGCGCCATGGTCGCCTTTCTCTCAGCCGGCGACGTGTTCGCCGTCGCAGCGGCCGGAACCGTGTGCGTGGCGGCCGTCTCCCTGCCGCTGCTCAGGCTCGAGGAGGGCTGAGCTCGCCCGCCGCCGGCGCGCCCACGTGCGTGGCCCTGAGGGCCCGGCCGAAGTAGCGGAAGACGTGGATCTGGAACACCACCATCCACACCGCCGCGACGACCAGGTGCGTGTGCGCGATCACCGACCCGTGCGCCGGGTCCCAGATCAAGGGCAGGCCCGACAAGAGGAGCGGCACCGATGACGCCAGGAGGAGCAGCGACACGCCCTCCGTGAAGGCCTTCCGCCATCGCAGCCCCTCGCGGATGCGGCCCGGCTCGAGCGCCCGCAGCTTGAGCAGGACGAGCACGAGGCCCGCCGTCGAGGTGAGGGTGTGCGTCCACGACATCGCCGCCGACGGGCGGTCGTCGCGCAGGTCGACGGTGTAGACGAGAAGCCCGGTGACAAGGCCCGTGATGAGGAGCGGGAGCGCGGCTGTGGAGAGCCGTGCGGTGGCCGTCGCCACGGGCCGTGGCGGCACCCGTTCGGCCTCCTTCCGGCGGTGCCACTCGGCCAGCTCCTCGTCGTTCAGGTGCGCCGGCGGCAGCCGCGCGGCGTAGAGGCCGAACCGCGCCAGGAACCCCAGCCCGACAACCGCGGGCAGGAGGTGCGGGATGTGCAGGAGCACGAACTGCACCGGTCCAGCGTAGCTGCACGACCGTTGCCCCTGTCCCGCGACCCGCATAAGATGCCGCCCGGTGTCACCGTTTTTCAGAGTCGGGTTCGTCGCGCTGGTCCTCGGCGCGCTGGGGTCGCTCGCCATCTGGCTCACGCCGTCGTGGTTCCCGACGTCGGCCGCGGTCCAGGCCGACCGCCAGGACGAGCTCTACTTCTGGCTGATGGTGATGAGCGCGTTCATCTTCGCCATCGTCATCGTGTTCCTCGTCTACTCGATGGTGAAGTTCCGGGCCAGGCCCGGCGACGACTCCGACGGCGAGCCGATCCACGGCCACGCCGGGCTCGAGATCATCTGGACGGTCCTCCCGATCGTGATCGTGCTCGGCTTCGCCATCTACGGCGCCGCGGCGCTGGGCCGAAACGAGGCGCTCGCGAAGGACCGCCTGATCGTCGACGTGCAGGCCCAGCAGTTCGCGTGGACGTTCACCTACCCGAGCTACGGCAAGCTGAAGACGGGGATCCTCGCCCTCCCGGTGGGGCGCCAGGTCGAGTTCCACATCACGGCCGTCGAGCACGACGTGCTGCACTCGTTCTACATCCCGGCGTTCCGGCTGAAGCAGGACGCCGTGCCGGGGGTGCCGCAGAAGCTCATCGCGACGCCCACGAAGCTCGGCACGTACATGGTGACGTGCGCGGAGCTGTGCGGCATCGGCCACAGCCAGATGCGCACCGTCCTGCACGTCCTCTCGCCGAAGGACTTCACGGCCTGGATCGCCGACCAGAAGAAGGCGGCGTCCCAGCCGGCGGCCGGCGGGAGCACCGACCCGGCCGCGATCGTCTCGTCGGACTGCGCGAGCTGTCACACGTTCCAGCCCGCGAACGCGACGGGAACCGTGGGCCCGGATCTCGACAACCTGGCGAGCGATGCGTCGAAGTACGGCGGCGGACAGTCGCCCGAGGACTATGTGAAGGAGTCGATCGTCGATCCGGACAAGGTCGTCGTCCCCGGCTTCCCGAAGGGGGTCATGCCGACCACCTTCGGGACGAGCCTCTCGGCCGACCAGATCGACGCGCTTGTGCAGTATCTGTTGAAAGGCGGGAGCTGAAGTGGTTGCACACGCCCATGAGATGACGGGACCTGTCCATCACGAGCACGGCGGCGGCGGGCCGCGACGCAGCGTGTGGCTGCGCGGAAGCTGGGTGCGCGCGCTCTGGGTCGCGGCGTTCATGGGGGTCGCGGCCGCACTGATCGTCATGGGCATCCGCGACCTTTCGGGCCGGACGGCCTACAGCGCGGGCGTCGTCCAGACCTTCATCATGCTGTTCGCCGGCATCGGCTTCACGATCGGCATCGGCTGCTGGGACTACTGGTGGGGCTACCTGATCGGGCGGCCGACCCCGGCCCACGAGGACCACTCCAACCACGGCGCCTACTCGTGGAAGGACTACTTCAAGGTCAACACCGACCACAAGGTGATCGGCGTCCAGTACCTCGTGACCACGTTCATCTTCTTCATGATCGGCGGGATGCTCGCCGAGGGCATGCGGGCGGAGCTCGCGACGCCGGGCCAGCAGTACTTCTCGCCGGGCACGTTCAACGGCCTCTTCTCGGTGCACGCCGCCCTCATGATCTTCCTGTTCGTGATCCCGGCGTTCGCGGGCCTCGGCAACTTCGTCATCCCCATCATGATCGGGGCGCAGGACATGGCGTTCCCACGCCTGAACGCGCTCAGCTTCTGGATGCTGCCGGTGGCCGGCATGTGCATGGTCTCGTCGTTCCTCGTCACGCCATTCGACGCCGGCTGGACGAACTACGTGCCGCTCGCGGTGCACGGCCCGGACGGGCAGACGATGTGGGTGATGGGCGTGCAGTTCGCCGGCGCGTCCTCCATCGCCACGGCGGTCAACTTCCTGGTCACGATCGTGACGATGCGGGCGCCGGGCATGACGTTCTGGCGGATGCCGCTGCTGGTGTGGGCGAACCTGGCCACGTCCACGCTGGTCGTCCTCGGAACGCCGTTCATCGCCGGCGCCCAGTTCCAGGTGCTGTTCGACCGGATCATGCACACGCACTTCTTCGATCCGACGGGCGGCGGCGACGTGATCGCCTATCAGCACATCTTCTGGTTCTACTCCCACCCGGCGGTGTACATCATGATGCTGCCCGGCTTCGGGATCATCTCCGAGGTCATCGCGATCCACTCGCGTAAGCCGATCTTCGGCTACAAGCTGATCGCGATCTCGACGGTCGCCATCGGCGTCCTCGGGTTCACGGTGTGGGCCCACCACATGTTCGTGTCCGGCATGGCGCCGTGGCTGCGGATCCCGATGATGTTCACGACGATGGCGATCGCCGTCCCGACCGGGATCAAGATGTTCTCGTGGCTCGCGACCATGTGGCGCGGCGTCATCCACCTGACGACGCCGATGCTCTTCGCCTGCGGCTTCCTGGCGACGTTCGTGGTCGGCGGGCTGTCAGGCATCTTCCTGGCCGTCATCCCGGTCGACATCGCGACATCCGACACGTACTTCGTGGTCGCGCACATCCACTACGTCCTCTTCGGCGGGTCCGTGTTCACGATCTACGCCGGCATCTACCACTGGTTCCCGAAGATGACGGGCAAGATGTACGACGAGGGCCTGGGCAAGCTCCACTTCTGGCTCACGTTCGTGGCGTTCAACGCCACGTTCATGCCGATGCACTGGCTCGGCCTCCAGGGCATGCAGCGCCGGATCGCCGACTACCCGTCGCAGTTCGGGACGCTCAACTTCTTCATCTCGATCATGGCGTTCATCCTCGGCGCGTCGACGCTGGTCTTCCTCTACAACATGGCTCACTCGTGGTGGCGCGGAGAGACCGCGCCGGCCAACCCGTGGCGGGCGCTCACGCTCGAGTGGCAGGTCACCTCGCCTCCGCCGATCTTCAACTTCGACGAGCCGCCGCAGATCGTGGGCAGCCCGTACGCCTACGGCGTCCCCGGCGCGCGCCACGCCGTCGTCACCGTTCACGCGCCGCCGCAGCCCGAGGAGGTGCCGGTGCCCGTCGCTCTGGCCACCGCCACCCGTGAGGAGAGAGAGGCGATCATGAGCGCGCTCAAGCACATCCTGGTCGTGGCGAACCAGACCGTGTCCGCCGACCGGCTGATCGCGGCCGTGCGCAATCGGGCGACCACGGATCCGGTGCGGGTGACGGTGATCTGCCCGCAGAACGACCCGACCGATGCGTGGGTCGTGAACGAGGCGGACGTGCGGGCGGCGACGCAGGCCCGGCTCGACGGCGCGCTGACGGCGCTTCGGCGGGCGGGGATCCAGGCGACGGGCTACGTGGTCGAGCGCGACCCCTACACGGCGGTGATGGACGTGGTCGAGGAGGACCCGCCGTCGGAGATCGTCGTCTCGACGCTCCCGCAGACGCGGTCCGGGTGGCTGCGGCGTGACCTGATCGAGCGGCTGCGCGACGGGACGAAGCTGCCGGTCGAGCACGTGGTGTCCGACGCTCCGGAGATGCCCCGCGCATGAGCGCCCACGTCGCCACCGCCGACGGCCACCACCACGCCGACGGTGCGCCGGTCTCCGCCTATCACGAGAGCCTGCTCCGGTCGCCCGTCTTCCTGGGCATGATCATGTTCCTCGGCTCGGAGATCATGCTCTTCGGGTCGTTCTTCACGATCTTCTTCTACATGCGGTTCACGCACAGCCCGTGGCCGCCGGAGGGCGTCGAGATCCCGAAGGAGGCCACCGGGATCAACACGGCCATCCTGATCTCGTCGTCGTTCACGATGCACTGGGCGCTCGTGTCGATCAAGCGCGATCGCCGGTTCGGGCTCGTCGTCGGGCTCTTCCTGACGCTTGCGATGGGGCTCACGTTCCTGAGCCTCCAGGTGCACGAGTACCTGAACCTGGGCTTCACCCCCTCGAACAACGGCTTCGCCTCCGGGTTCTTCTCGCTGACCGGACTGCACGGCATGCACGTCTTCGTCGGCGCGACCCTGCTCTCCATCGCCTTCCTCCGCGCCTGCCGGGGCCACTACTCCGGCGCCGAGCACATCGGCCTCGAGGTGACGGGCCTCTACTGGCACTTCGTCGACGTCGTGTGGATCCTGCTCTACACGGTCGTCTACCTGCTTTAACACGGGGGAACCCAGGGTTCCCCCGTGAGCCCCCTCCTTAAGGGGTGGCGTCGCGCTTGGGGCGCGACGGCGAAGAGCGCGGTCTTCGCCGTCGCCACGACGGCTGAGGCACGTGTATCACCTGCGTCGGAGCGCAGTGCTCGGGCTGAACCCTGCGCGAGCGACTAGCGCGGCTTGCGCATCCGGGTGACTCGGCGGACGAGCTTGCGGCGGCGCTCGCCGCGGCGCTCGGCCTTGCGCTCGCGCGCGAGGCGCATGAAGTACTCCCGCTCGCTCTCGCGGGCAGGATGCCGGGCTTCGTACTGTCTGGCCGTAAAGAGTTGGGATAACTGTGTCATGCGTCCATTGTATCAACGGTTAAATCACCGTCAACCCGTACAGATCACCCAATAGGGGGAAGTATTGGAGAAGAACCGGCGATTTCGGCTACTGAGGCCCTGCGGACGGCGCGTCCGCGGCGTAGCGCACGATCATCTGGTCGGTCATCCACTCGACCGGCGCCCGGTCGTCGGTCAGCGGATCGCCCGACGGCGGCACCTGGCGGAGCTGCTGCGCCAGGCCCGCGGCCGGCTGAAGGCCGGCCGGCGCGCCGTCCAGGCGGGCCCGGAGCTCGGCGGCGGTCGTCGGCGACGTGAACCCGGCGACGATGTCGTTGAACCCGCTCACGCGCCACTCGAACACCGATGCGAACCTGGTCGCCATGGTGCCCGCGATCGCGTCCGGGAGGCTCGTGTCGCCGGGGATCCGGCCCACGTTCGCCATCACCATCCCGCCCGGCTCGAGCCGGCCGCGCGCCAGGCCCCAGAACTCCTGTGTCGTCAGGTAGAACGGGATGTACGGCTGGCGGAAGGCGTCGAGGAAGACGGCGTCGTAGCGGGTGTGGTGCTGCTCGAGGTAGACGCGCCCGTCGGCCGTCGCCACCCGCACGCGCGGGTTCGAGGCCAGCCCGAAGTAGCGGCGGCCGACATCGGTCACGAGCGGGTCGAGCTCGATCCCGAGCACGTTCACGTCCGGCCAGTACGTGCCGTAGGCCCGCCCGACCGTGCCACCGGCGTAGCCGATCATGCTGAGGCTGCGAAACCCGGGCCCGTGCAGGAGCGGCGCGAGCAGGAACTGATCCCAGTAGCCGCCGGTCAGCACCTGATTCGGGCGGTAGATCGAGTGGTCGGCCCAGCCCTCGTTCAGGTGCAGGACACGTCCGCCGCCGGGCAGCGCCTCCACCTGCACGAACTGGTAGCCCGACTCGCCCTCGTAGATCACGTGCGATCCGGGCTTCACGAGGCCCGGCGGGACGAGTGCCACCGCGCCGATCAGCGCCGGCACCGCCAGGTAGCGCCGCCCGAGGACGGGTGAGGCGGCGAGGGCCAGGAGGCAGGCGGTCGCGAGCATCGTCCGCCGTGTCCCGATCGCCGGGATGAGCACCGCAACGGGCACGAAGGTGCCGATGATCGAGCCGGCCGTGGAGAGGGCGTACATGCGGCCGGCCACCGTGCCCGCCTCCTCGACCGTGGTCACGCCCAGGCGCACCGCAAACGGCGAGGCCATCCCGAGCAGCGTGATCGGGGCCGAGAAGAGCAACATCACGGCGAAGAACGACCCCAGGAACGCCCCGACCGAGGCACCGGCGAACGCGTCGACCGCGGCGCTCAGGAACGGCTCGGCGACGAACGGCAGCACCGCCACGCAGGCGGCGGCAGACAGCATCAGCCAGCACAGGAACCGCAAGGTGGGGTGGCGGTCGGCGAGGCGCCCTCCGACGAAGTAGCCGACCGACAGGTAGATCAGGATCAGGCCGATGATGTTGGCCCAGATCAGGATCGAGGCGCCGAAGAACGGGGCAAGCAGGCGCGACGCGCACATCTCGGTCGACATCGTCGTGGCCCCGGCGATGAACACGAGCGGCGGCGGCACGCGGCGGTCCACGGGCCAAGGGTAGCGCCCGGATGCTGGAGAAAACGTGGTGAACGGCGTATGGGGTTACTGCGGTTTGTGCAGTACTTTCAAGGAGGAGGAGGGGGTTCCGGCCGAACCCGTCGCGAGACTACGCACGATGCGCATCGGGATCATCGACATCGGGTCGAACACCGCGCGGCTGCTCGTGGCCTCGGTCGACGACGTGGGCGTCGAGCGGATCGACGAGCAGCGCGCCCATCTCGGTCTCGGGGCCAAGATCGAGCGCACCGGCGCGCTGCCGCCGGAGAAGCTGGCCGAGGCCGCGAGCGTCGCGTCCGAGTACGCGGCGCGCGCGGCGAGCCACGACGTCGAGGTGGTGGACGTCATCGTGACCGCGCCCGGCCGGCAGAGCGAGAACGGCGACGAGCTCGTGCGCAGCCTGCGGGCCGCGACCGGCGCATCCGTACGCGTGCTCACGTGCGACGAGGAGGGCCGCTACGCCTACGACGGCGCCGCCGCGATGCTCGACCGCCACCCGAAGTCGCTCGCCGTGTGCGACATCGGCGGCGGGTCGACGGAAGTCGTGGTCGGCCTGCGCGACCTGGGCCCCGTGTTCCTGCGCTCGTTCGAGATCGGGTCGATGCGGCTCACGAGCCGGTTCTTCGACGGCCGCCCCAAGGCCGCCACGGTCGACGCGGCTCGGAAGCACATCCGCCGGCGGCTCGACGACCTGGACGCGCCGCCTCCGACGGCGGCGCTCGCGACCGGCGGCACCGCCGGCGCCCTGCGCAGGGTCGCCGGCCGCACGCTCGACGCGGGCCGGCTCGACGATGTCATCGCCGAGCTCGCCTCCCGCCCACGGAGCAAGATCGCCGCCGCCTACGGCCTCGAGCGCTCCCGGGCCCGCACGATCCTCGCCGGCGCCCTCATCCTCGCCGAGGTGCAGGAGCGGCTCGGCATCCCATTCGAGGTCGCCCGCGGCGGGCTCCGCGAAGGGGCCGCGCTGGCGCTCGCGCGAGTCGCCGCAGCCGCCTAGTTGACCTAGCGAGGTGCCGGGACGTGGCGGACGGGCGTGATGCCGCGCGCGCCCGCCTCGAGCACCCAGGCCGACCCCTTGGGCGTCTTGCGCCGGCCGACGAGCGCATGGCAGACGTCGCCGTGCGTGCAGAAGACGGTGCCGCCCCCGGTCGTCGCCAGGAGCGCCAGGACGTCCGCGCGCTCGGTGCCCTCGCCCAGGGCGGACGCCTCCTCGAGCTCGACCCCGATCGCGGCGGCGAGCGGCTCGACGGTCTGCACGCAGCGCACGTATGGGCTGGTCAGGATCCTGGTCAGGTGCAGGGCCTCGAGGGCCTGCGGCAGAGCCTCCGCCTGGCGGCGGCCGCGCGCGTCGAGCGGCCGCAGCCGGTCGTCGTCATCCCACTTCGCACGGTCGCCGGCCGTGCCGTGCCTGACCAGGACTGCGATCACGGTCAGCTCCCGACGAGCTCCCAGCGCCTGGCCGCGCGTGCAAGCTCGTGGAGCGCTACCGGCAGCCGGGCCCGCGAGGACGCTCTGCGGCTCTCCTCCTGCTCGATGAGCCGGCCCGCGGCCAGGGCCACACCGGGCAATGCGTCAGCCGCCACGGTCCTGATCCGCTCCTCGGCGACGACGGCGTCCTGATGCGTCCCGAGCACGTCCTGGAGCTCCTTCGCCGCACGGATGAAGGCCCGCCCCTCGCGATCGTGGGGGCGCGCCGCCAGCTCGGCCGCGTACCGCACGCGCTTCCCCGCGATCCGCAGCCGGTGCAGCGCCGTGTCGGCATCGTCGCCCAGGCGGCGCGCGGCCTTGCGCATCCGCCGGTACTCGCCCGACACGAGCGCGCCGAGGTCCAGCTCGTTGCCGGAGAGATGCGGGCTCCCGGCCTCGGTCACGAGCCGATCGACCAGCGCCAGGTAGCGAGGGCTCGCGAGCGCCGCCAGCACCCGGTCCCTGGCCGCGGACCGGTCTGCGGTGAGCCGCTCGATGACCCTGGCGGCGGACTCGGCGTCCGGGTCGCCCAGCCGCTCGGACCGCGGCTCCAGCTCCTCGACGAGGACGTCGAGGTCGCGGGCGTCGTTCGTCTCGCCGGCCAGCCATCCCAGCTCGGTTCGCAGCCCCTCGGCCCACAGCTCGTCGAGGCCGGCCCGCCCCGCCCGAAGGAGCGCGCGCATGCGCCTGGTCGCGACGCGGAGATCGTGCAGCGGCTCGGTCCCCAGGCCGAGCCGCACGGCCGGGTCGGCAACGAGCATGGCGCGCACGTGGCCGGCGAGCATCGCGCCGAGCCGCTCCGCCGGTGACGCATCGGCATCAGGGCCGGCGCCGTCGAGGGTCGGGAGGTCGAGCACCCGGAAGACCTTCGGCCGGTCATCGGCCGCGATGGCGCCCGCCCGCCGAAGCGTCTTCGCCAGGCGGCGCATGTCGCGCTCGTCGCCCGCCGACAGGAGCTCGATCTCGACCTCGTCCAGGCGCGTGCGGGCGACCGACTCGTCGGCGACGGTGACGACGTCGTGGAAGACGTCCGCGACCGGCACCTCGTCCCGGAAGACCCGCCTGCCGAGCCGGCGCGTGGTGAGGGTGGCGACCGGGGCGAGCGGCGCCCCGCGCAGATGGGCCACCAGCAGCTCGTAGGCCTCAGGCGGCGGCTCGGTGCCGCGCCCGGACAGCTCGACCTCGAACCGGCCTCCGGCCGCCGGGACCTTGAGCTGCCAGCGCACGCTGCGGGCCCGCGTGCGCCGGCGGAGCGTGAGCCCGGAGGCCGCCAGCCGGCGGTCGGCCGTGTCGTGGTAGGCGGACACCAGCGTGACGGTGCGCAGGCGCTCGCCGGGCAGCTCCGGGAGCAGAAAGCCCTCCGCCACGTCCAGCTTGCGCTCGCGCTCGAGCTCGTACACCGCCATCGGCGAAGTCTAGAAACCCGCTGCAAACCGCGGCTTCGTTGTTATCCACGAGGCTGGAGACCGACCGGGACCCGGGGACAGTCCCTGAACATGTGCCGCGACGACGCTGCGACGCGTTCGTGACACCACCGGCCGCTGCGCGGCCCCGGCGCGTCACGCCGCTCCCACGGATGTGTGACACGAATTGTTCAGGGACTGTCCCCGGCCTCCGGTGCGTCGTCGCGGTGGAGCGCCGCGCGGCTGCGGGCGACGACCAGGGCAGCCAACGCGGCGTGCGCGTCGACGCTGTCGTCGGTCACCGCCACCGCGACCAGCCCCTCTCCGTGGCGGACGACCGTCGCTTCGCCTGCGACGATCGACTCGCGGTCGTCCGGGTGGGTGAGGCGGAACTCGATCAGGTCGCCCGTGACCGCATCGGTGCCCGCCGCCTCGATGAGGAGGCCGCCGGAGGCGATGTTGACGGAGACGCCCTGCACCTCCTCGCCCGGCTCGTCCCCGGAGAGCCGCCGGACCGCGACCCGGGTCATGCAGTTGATCCGCGTCGAGCGCGAACGTGTCGCCGCCTGATCGGAGACGACGAACCTGAAGTCCCCCACCGGTTCGACGGCATGGAGCGTGCCGCGAAAGCCGACCAGCGAGTCGCCGTGGCGGAACGTCAGAAACGCGTTCGCCACGTCCCGGGTCAGGCGCGCGGTCTCCGCCTTGCGCTCGACCTCGAGCGCCACCGTCATGCCCTCGACCGCCAGGATCCGCGCGGTGAACGAGGCCGGCACGAGGTACTGCCCGTGCGGCAGCGTCACCACAACGGTGTCGTGGTCGCGCAGGCGGTTCACCGCGCCATGCTACCCACGCGCTCCGGGATGCATGCCCTCGCCAGGATTCGAACCTGGGACGCCGGCCTTAGGAGAGCCGCGCTCTATCCCCTGAGCTACGAGGGCCCGCGGCCTACGATACTTCGTCGCCGTCCTCGAGCCACGTCGTCTCCATCCGCGGCGACGCGTGGATGGTCACCATCCGCAGCCGGCCGGGGCCGAGCCCCTTGAAGCCGTGCGCGGTTTCCGGCGGGACAACGACGATCTCGCCCGCCCCGGCCTCGACGTGGCCGTCGCCGAAGCGGAACCGGCCGCGGCCCTCGAGCACGATGAACGTCTCCGAGTACGGGTGCGTGTGCGGATCGGGCCCGTCGCCCTCGCCGGCGTCCACGATGAACCCGGAGACGTCGGAGCCGAGGTCAGCACCCTCCCAGCTCCCCTTCGAGCCGTCCTCCTCGTAGCGCCAAGACGGCAGCGCCTCGGGCGTCACCAGCGCCGCCCCCTGTTGCCGCTCAGCGCCTGGAGCACGAGCAGCAGGACGATCGCGCCCACGATCGAGGCGATGAACCCGGCCCGCTCGCCGGAGTGGTAGAAGCCGGCCGCCCGGCCGCCGATCGTCGCGATGACGGAGCCGGCGATGCCGACGACCATCGTCACGATCACGCCCGACGGGTGCTTCCCCGGCGTCAGGAGCCGGGCGATGAAGCCGATGACGAGCCCGACGAGCGCTGCCCAGACGATCCACATTGCGCCGATCCTAGATGGTGGGGACGAGCGGGCGCTCCCGCAGGTACGGGAGGGCGACCGCCGGGTCCGGGCCGTCGATCTCGCGGGCCAGACGGTGGCCGTCGAAGATCGCATCGGCGATGAGCCGCGGCGCAACGCAGTCCCCCACTCGGTGGACCGCCGCGATGCCGGCCTCGGCGAGCGCCTCGGGGTCGCCGCTGAGCTCGCGGTAGAGCGCGTCGTCGGAGAGCCGCTGCGTGACGAGCACGGTCGCGTCGACCTCGATCTCGGAGCGGCGCCCGACCGCATCCTCCGCGCGCAGGCCGCCCGGCAGCACCTCCGTCGGCGTGAGCGCGGTGCGGAGGTCGATCCCGAGGTCGTGCAGGTGGCGGCGCAGGCGCAGGCCCTCGAGCGTCTGGTCGCAGGTCGGCGCGACGACGTCGTAGGGCGTCACGAACGTCACCTCGTAGCCCTCGGCGCGCAGCACCTCGGCCAGGCCGGCGGCGGTGAAGTAGCCCTCACAGTCGAGGATCGCGACCCGGGGGCCCTCTGGCCGGAACCCGCCCACCATGACGTCCTCGGGCCGAAGGACGTGCGGGAGCGACGCGTCGGCGCCGGGGATGGGGGCCCGGGTGATGCCGTTCATTCCGTCACCGGCCCAGCGGGCGCCGGTGGCGACGACGACGATCCGGGCACCGTACTCGCGCACGGCGTCGGCATCGAGCGGGCTGCGAAGCACGATCTCCACGTTCGCCAGCCGGTCGAGCTGGACGCGACGGTAGTCGACCACGTGCCCCCACTCGCCGAGCCCGGGGAGCTGCGTCACCCAGCGCATCTGACCACCGATGTCGGCGCCCCCGTCCAGCAGGTGCACCATCTCGAACCCGCGCTTGCCGAGCACCATCGCGCACTCCATCCCCGCGGGGCCGGCGCCCACGACCAGCACCGGCTCCTGGGCGTTCGCCGCCCGCTCGAAGCGCTCCGGGTGCCAGCCGCGGCGGTGCTCCTCGCCCGCCGTGGGGTTCTGCGTGCAGCCCAGGTGCAGGCCCCACACCGAGCGCGAGTAGCAGGCGTTGCACCCGATGCACTCCCGCACCTCGTCGTAGCGGCCCTCCTCGATCTTGCGCGGGAGGAAGGGATCCGAGATCGACGGTCGCGCGGCGCCGATCAGATCGGCGTGGCCGCCGCGGATCACCTCGGCCATCCGGTCGGGATCGGTGAAACGGCCGACGACGACGACCGGCTTCGAGGTGGCCTCCTTGGCCCGGCCCGACCACTGGAGCTGGTAGCCCTGCTCGTAGAAGCGCGACGGCCCGGCGTCGAGCCGGCCCATTCCCGCCATCGACCCGATCGTCACGTCCCACAGGTCGACCATGGGGTCGGCGGCGCGGATGAACTCGAGCCCCTCCTCGAGGTCGACGCCGGAGAGCTCGAGCGTGTCGGCCGCGATCCGCACGGCGATCGCGCAGTCCGAGCCGATCTCGTCGCGCATGCGCTCGATCGCCTCGAGCCAGAAGCGGCTCCGGTTATCGAACGAGCCGCCGTACTCGTCGGTGCGGCGGTTGAAGACCGGCGAGAGGAACTGGGTGGGGAGATAGGTGTGCGAGCCGTAGACGTAGAGGATGTCGAACCCCGCCGTGCGGGCCCGGCGGGCGGCGGCGACCCACTCGTCCTGCACACGGCGGATGTCGGCCCGCTCCATCACCTTCGGCACGGTGACACCGTCCCAGTCGCTTGCGATCTGCGACGGGGCGAGCGGCGGCAGGCGCGACTCGCGCTGCTCGGCGAAGAGGCCGCCGTGCCACAGCTCGATCCCGGCCAGAGCGCCGTTCGCGTGGGCGGCACCGGCCATCAGCGAGAGCGCGCGCATGTCCTCGTCGTCCCACAGCCGCGCGGAGGTGTACGGCTTCTCGTCGGACTCGGGGCTGATCGAGCAGTACTCCGTGCAGACGGCCGCCCACCCACCCTCGGCCTTCATGCCGCGGAAGGCGGCCTGCGTCCACGGCTTCTCGACGCCGAAGCCGGTGCAGTGCGGCACCTGGTAGAAGCGGTTCCGCAGCGTGCGGGGGCCGATCGGCACCTCCTCGAAGAGGATGTCGTGGCGGGCCAGGCGCTCGGGCATCAGTCCGCTTCGATCTCCGCCTTCCGCCGCGCCATGAGCTCGCGCAGCTCGGCGTCGACCGCATCGTCGATGCCCGGGTCCTCGTAGCTCTCGAGCAGCTGCTTCCACTGCTCGGTCGCCGCCCGCTCGGCGGTCACCGCGCCGCGCTTCTCCCAGGTGACATACGCCTGGGAGCGGAAGAGCGGGCTCATGAACACCCAGTCCTTGAAGTGGGCCAGGGTGTGGTCGGAGGCGAGGAACATGCCGCCCGGCCCCTCCTGGCGCACCGCGTCCATCGCGAACTCCTCCTCGCTCATGCCGATTCCGCCCGAGAGCACGTCGAAGACGCGCAGGAGCTCCAGGTCGAGCACGAACTTCTCGTACGAGGCCGTGAGGCCGCCCTCGAGCCAGCCGGCCGCGTGCATGACCAGGTCGCAGCCGCCCAGCATCGTCGCCCAGAGCGTGTTCACGGTCTCGGCCGCGGCCTGAACGTCGAGCGCGTTCGAGGAGCACAGCCCGCCGCCGCCGCGATACGGGAGCCCGTAGCGGCGGGCGAGGACGCCGCCCGCCAGGGTGCCGAGGATCGACTCCGGCGTCCCGAAGGCGGGGCCGCCGGTGCGCATGTCGACCGCCGTGAAGAACGAGCCGAAGAGGCACGGCGCGCCCGGGCGCACCGCCTGGACGAGCGCGACGCCGGAGAGCGCCTCGGCGACCTGCTGGGCCAGCCCGGCCGCGATGCTGACGGGCGCCGTCGCGCCGGCGAGCAGGAACGGCGTCACGACCACCGGCTGGCCCGCGGCGGCCCATTCCATGAGCGCGTCCGCCATCAGCCCGTCCCAGACGAGCGGGCTGTTCGGGTTGACGACGCCCATGATGGCCGGCGCCGCCTCGATCGCCTCGCGGCCGCCGAGCGCGACCGCCGCCAGGTCGACGGCGTCGCGCGCCTTCGGCCCGGACGTGCCGTAGCAGATGAGCGGCTTGTCCGACCACCGCAGGACGGCGTAGTCCATGTCGAGATGGCGGCTGCGCTCGTCGAGGTCGGTGGCCTCGACGACGCCGCTCTGGTGGCAGGTCATGAGGTCGGCGGCATGCGCCATCTTGATCAGCTCGACGTAGTCAGAGATCGTGCCGGCGCGGCGCCCGCGCTCGAGGTCGGAGCAGAACGGCGAGCCGCCGACCGGTGTCAGCACCGGCTTGCCGCCGCCGATCGTGACCGCGCGATCGGGATTTCGGGCCGCGAGCGTGAAGGATGCCGGCGCCCGCTCGGCCATCTCCATCACGAACTCGCGGTCCCAGCGGACGCGCTCGCCGTCGACCTCCTGGCCGAGCCCGCGCAGCAGGGCCAGCGCGCCGTCGTGGCGGACATCGGTGCCGATCTCCTCGAGGATCGTCATGGCGTGCTCGTGGACGGCGTCGAGCGCCTCGCCCGAGAGCACGGCCGAGATGCCGGCGTCAGCGAACATCGCCGGCGAGCGTATCGGATCGCCGGAACGAGAGCCCCAGAGAGGCGGCGGCGCCCACGGCGACGGCGGCGCAGCAGGCCGTCACCACGGCGTGCCAGCCGTCGTGGAGCCAGAGGCCCGGAACGTAGGCCCCGGCGCCGCCGAGCACGTAGTAGATCGTCTGGTGCAGGCTGGTGGCGGTGCCGCGATGGTGGTCGACGAGCCGCGGGATCAGAAGCTGGCACGTGGTCACGGCCGAGAACATCGACCCGGCGAGCAGCGCCAGGCCGGCGATGACAGCGGCCAGGTTGTCGACAAGCGTGAGCGCCGCGCCGGTGCCCGCCGTCGCGAGCAGGAACGGCAGCAGCCGTTCCGGGCCGAGCCGCGCGGCGGCGTGGCCGACCAGCGGCACGACCGCGCCAATGATCCACACGGCGTAGACCAGGCCCGCGACGCCCAGGCTGAGGTCGAGCGGGGGCGCCGTGAGCCGGTACGTGGCGAACGTGAAGATGCCGACGAACGCGAAGAAGGTCGCCCCCGCCGCGAGCGCGTTCAGAAGCAGCGAGACGTTGCGGACGTGCTCGGAGACGACCGCCCGCAGGTCGCGGTGGACGTGGCGCGGCTCGTCCCGCGGGAGCCACGACCACATCGCGAGCGCGCCGGCGACCGTGGGGACGGTCAGCGCCTCGAGGCCCACCCGCCAGCTCGTCCAGTCGGCGACGACCGCCGTGCCAACGCGGCCGACCAGCCCGCCGAAGACGAGCGAGGCCGTGTAGGCGCCCATCGCCGCCCCGGCGGCCCGGCCCCGGAAGCGCTCGGTCACGTACGGGACGGCGACCGTCAGGAGGCCGGGCATGAGCAGGCCCTGGCAGGCGCGGACGCCCAGCAGCGCGGGCATGCTCGGCGCGAGCCCGGCCACGGCCGTCGGGATGCAGATGAGGACGGCCGCCGAGGACATGACGCGGGCCCGGCCCAGCCGGTCGGAGAGCGGGCCTGCGACCCAGCCTCCGGCGGCGACGGCGAGCACGACCACCGTGATCGTGAGCCCGGCCGCCGACGGCGACGCGTGTAGGCCCTCCTCGACGTCCGGAAGGATCGCCTGGGTCGAGTACATGTTCGCGAACATCGCCGACGCGCCCAGGAAGAGCGCCGCTCCGGGGCGCGTCACGACTCGGCGACGTGCGGCGGCCCCGGCAGGACGCGGAGCGAGATCTCGCCGCGCAGGAGCCGGACGAGCGAGTCGCCCGCCAGCTCGCGCCGCCAGCCGGTGAGGAGCGGATGCGGGCGGTCGCCGTCGAGCGACTGGCCGGCGATGAAGGTCTCGAGATCGGCCCGGGTCGCCACCAGCTCCGACGCGACGCCGGCCGCGCTGCAGCGGGCCTGGAGGACCGCGGAGGCGAGCGGCAGGACCACCCGGATCCGGCGGCGAACCTCGCCGGGCAGCTCGGCGTCCGCCTCGGGCGGCGGGCCGGGATCGGCCAGCGTGGCGAGCAGCTCGTCGAGCTGGCGGCCGCGCCGGATCTGAAGCCCGCGGATGCCCTCCGCGTCCTTGGCGGTCGCCGGCCGGCGGCGGGCGAGCTCGACGAGCGTCGCGTCCTTCACGAGCCAGGCGGCCGGGAGGTCGCGGCGGCGGGCCTCACGCTCGCGCCAGGCGGCCGCCGCCCGCAGGGCGGCCAGGCCTTCCGTCCGCACCTTGCCGCGGCCCGCGACCCGGCGCCAGGCGGTGTCGGGATCCTGGACGAAGGGCGCGTCGGGGCCGAAACGGCCCTCGAGCTCCTCCGCCAGCCAGGCCTCGCGGCCCTGCGAGCGCAGGCGGTTCTGGAGGGCGTCCGCGGCCCCCAGCAGATAGCGGACGTCGTCCGCCGCATACTCGATCTGGGCAGCGGTCAGCGGCCGCCGCTGCCAGTCGGTGAAGCCCTCGTCGTGGCGCAACCGCACCTTGAGCGCGGCCTCAAGCAGCCGCTCGAGCGAGAGCGTGCCGCCGAAGCCGGCGAACCCCGCGGCGAGCTGCGTGTCGTACACGCGCACCGGGCGCACATCGTGCTGGAGCACGAACGCCGCCAGGTCGCCCGAGGGGGCGTGCATGACCTTCTCGACCGCCGGATCGGCCATGAGGCCGGCCACCGGCTCGAGCGGGACCCCTGCGATCGGGTCGACGACGGCCAGCCGCCCCGACGTCGCGATCTGCACGAGGCTGAGGCGCGGCGCGTACGTGCGCTCCCACACGAACTCCGTGTCGATCGCACACCTGCCCTCTGCGCGGGCGACATCGAGCAGCGGCCCCAGCGCCTCGGCGCTCGTGATCTGCTCGATCTGCATGTCGCAGACAGTATGCACCGCGCGCGGTGTAATCTCGGAAAGACATGGAGCCGTGGGTCGTCTGGGTCGTGGCTGCCGTGGTGCTCGTGATCGCCGAAGCCACGACCACGGCCTTCGTCGCGATCTATTTCGGATTCGCGGCCCTCGTCACCGCGATCGCGGCCCTGGCGGGCCTTCCGGTCGCACTCCAGCTCGTCGTGTTCGGTGTCGTTTCCGTGGGCAGCATGGCGTTCACGCGCCCGGCGCTCCGGCGCGCCGTGGGCCGCACGAGCGGAATCCGCACCGGCGTCGACGCGATGCAAGGCCGGATCGGCGTCGTCGTCCGACCGATCGCCGAGCTCGAGCCCGGCCAGGTGAAGGTGGGCGGCGAGACGTGGACGGCGCGCAGCTACTACGACGGCGAGTCGATCGCCGCCGGGTCCCGGGTGGAGGTGGTGCGGGTCGAGGGCGTGACCGCGCTCGTGATCCCCGCCCCGTCGCCCCACGAAAACGAGACGAGAGAGGCTTCGGATGGCTGAGCTGATCGCGATCGGAGCGCTGGTGGTCCTGGCGCTCGTCCTGGTGGCGTCGTCGGTGCGCGTCATCCAGCAGAGCTACGTCGGCATCGTCCAGCGGCTGGGCCGCTACCAGCGGACGATCGGCCCGGGCGTCCACCTACTCGTCCCCATGCTCGACCGTGTGGCCGTGGTGGTCGACATGAAGGAGACCGTGCAGGCCTTCGCGCCGCAGCCGGTGATCACACAGGACAACGTCACGATCGGCATCGACACCGTCGTCTACTACCAGGTCACCGATTCGGTCAAGGCGACGTACGAGGTGGCCAACGTGCTCCAGGCGATGGAACAGCTCACCATCACGACGCTTCGGAACGTCGTCGGCGCGATGACGCTCGAGGAGACGCTCACGAGCCGCGACTCGATCAACTCGCAGCTGCGGTCGGTGCTCGACGAGGCGACCGAGAAGTGGGGCGTGCGCGTGACCCGGGTCGAGCTCAAGTCGATCGACCCGCCGCGGACGATCCAGGAGGCGATGGAGCAGCAGATGCGGGCCGACCGGGCCAAGCGGGCGGCGGTCCTGCAGGCGGAGGGCGAGAAGCAGTCCGCCATCCTGCGCGCGGAGGGCCTGCGCCAGGCGGCGATCCTGAACGCCGAGGCCGACCAGCAGGCAAACGTGCTCCGGGCCGAGGGCGAGAAGCAGGCGCGCGCCCTCCGGGCAGAGGGGGAGGCCGAGGCGCTCCACAAGATCTTCAGCACCGTTGCCGACACGGGCATCGACGCCAGCGCGATGCTCGGCTACAAGTACCTCGAGACGCTGCCGCAGGTCGCCGCCGGCGACGCGAACAAGCTCCTGCTCCTGCCCGCGGGCGCGGCCCAGGCCATGGGAGCCGCCGTCGGACTCGGCGCAGCGTTCGCCGAAGGCGTCGCTCCCACGCCTCCCGCCGACCCGAAGCAGCCGCGATCGGGCCCGCCCGACGATCGCGGCGACTCGCAGTAGAATCCCCCGGCCGTGACCGTCGCTCACCGACTGCGCACGCTCGTTGCCGCCGTCACGGCCGTCGTCGCACCCCTCATGCTGGCCCCCGCCGCGCTCGCCGACACGGCCACGCCGGAGAACCCGGCCGGGCCGGCGTCGCACGCGATCGACGACATCTACCGCGCGGTCATCGGGACCACGATGGTGATCTTCATCCTCGTCGGCGGCTGGCTCGTTTACTCCGCGATCCGCTTCCGCGCCCGCCCAGGACGCCCCATCGACCCGCCGCAGATGCACGGCTCGAGCCGGCTCGAGTGGGGCTGGACGATCGTGCCCGTGCTGATCCTGGTCGGCCTGGCCGGGTACACGTTCCACAAGCTGCCCGACGTCAAGAACGCGCCGTCCGACTCGATGGTCGTGAGCGTGCTGGCCCAGCAGTTCCAGTTCTCCTACACCTACGGCGGGAACTCGGGCGCCGCCCAGGGCAAGACGCCTTCGACCGCGACGACGCTGGTCGTCCCCGAGAACACGCCGGTGAAGCTCGAGGTGCATGCCAAGGACGTCGCCCACGACTGGTGGGTGCCGGCGCTCGGGCCGAAAGTCGACGCCATCCCCGGCCAGACCACCACGACGTGGTTCCGGGCCGACCACACCGGCACCTTCCACGGCCAGTGCTCCGAGTTCTGCGGCGTCGGCCACGCGACGATGGCGATCACGGTGAAGGTCGTATCGGCCTCCGACTGGCGGACCTACGCGGGAGGGCTGAAGTGAGGCGCGCATGGTGACCGAGGCCGTCGCCACGCCCCCTGCGACCGGGCACGCGCCGGGGCGGACCGGCTTCTGGTCGTGGGTGACGACCGTCGATCACAAGCGGATCGGGATCCTCTACCTGATCACGACGCTCTTCTTCTTCGTCTCGGGCGGCCTCATGGCGCTGGCCATGCGGATCCAGCTCGAGCACTCCTCGAACAACGTGATCTCGGCCGACTCGTACGACCGGATCTTCACGATGCACGGGACGACCATGGTGTTCCTGTTCACCGTCCCGGTGATGGCCGCGTTCGGGAACTACGTGGTGCCGCTCATGATCGGCGCGCGCGACATGGCCTTCCCGCGCCTGAACGCGGCCTCGCTCTGGCTTCTCCTCTTCGGCGGTATCGTCATGTACTCCGGGTTCGTGTGGGGCGGAGGAGCGGCGGATGCCGGCTGGACGGGGTACCCGCCGCTCTCGGAGCAGTCGCCCGGCCACGGGATCGACCTGTGGATCGTCGGCCTGCACATCGTCACGATCAGCTCGGTGATCGGGGCGATCAACTTCATCTGCACGATCCACAACATGCGCGCACCCGGCATGCGCCTCTCCCGGATACCGCTCTTCGTCTGGACCATCGACGTGTACGCGTTCATGATCGTCCTGGCGCTGCCGCTGCTCTCCGGCGCGCTCACGATGCTGCTGCTCGACCGCAACTACGGGACCAGCTTCTACGCGGCCGGGCACTACGGCCCGATCCTCTATCAGCACCTCTTCTGGGCCTTCGGGCACCCGGAGGTGTACATCGTGGCGCTGCCGGGCTTCGGGATGATCTCGGAGATCGTGCCGGTCTTCTCGCGCAAGCCGCTCTTCGGCTACCGCGCCCTCGTCTACGCCACGGTCGCGATCGGTTTCCTGGCCTTCCTCGTGTGGGGCCACCACATGTTCGCGGTCGGCATGTCGACCCCGCTCCAGGTCTGGTTCATGCTGACGTCGATGGCGATCGCCGTCCCGACGGGGATCAAGATCTTCAACTGGGTGGGGACGATGTGGATGGGCCAGATCCGGTTCGAGCCGCCCATGCTCTTCGCGACCGGGTTCATCCTCACATTCCTGATCGGCGGCCTCTCGGGCATCGCGGTGGCGACGTTCCCCGTCGACCTGTACGTCACCGACAGCTACTTCGTGGTCGCCCACTTCCACTACGTGATGGGCAGCATCCCGGTGTTCGCGGTGCTCGGCGGGCTGCACTACTGGTACCCGAAGATGACCGGCCGGATGCTCGACCGCGCGCTCGGGATCCGCAGCTTCTGGGTGCTCTTCGTCGGCTTCAACCTCACGTTCTTCCCGATGCACGCGATGGGCCTCTCGGGAATGCCGCGCCGCGTCGCGACCTACACGAACACCGACTGGAACGTCTACAACCAGATCGCGACGCTGGGCGCGTTCGTGCTCGGCGTCGGCGTCCTCATGGTGCTGATCAACTGCCTGCGCTCCCTCCGGTACGGGCGGATCGCTCCGGCCGACCCGTGGCGCGGAAACACGCTCGAGTGGTACACGTCCTCGCCACCACCCCCGCACAACTTCGACAGCCTGCCGCCGATCCGGTCTGAGCGGCCGCTCGACGACCTGCGCCGCGAGGCGGCCGCGGCCCGCGCGTGACGCCGAAGCGGGTGGTCACGTTCGCCGCGCTGGTCGCCGCGCTGGCCTGGGCGCTCATGACGGTCGGGGCGTACGTGCGCGTCTCGGACTCCGGCCTCGGCTGCCCGGACTGGCCGGCCTGCCACGGCCAGCTCGTCGCCGGCGGGCACCACGCCCTGATCGAGCAGGTGCACCGCTGGATCGTGACCGTGCTCTCGGTCGCCCTCGTCGTCCTCGCGGTGCTGGTCTACCGGATGCGGCAGGGCGAGCGGCGGGTCACGACGGCGATGACGATCACCCTGGCGCTGCTCGGACTCCAGGTCGTCCTGGGCGGTGTCACGGTGCTGCTCAACAACGTCTCGTGGACGGTGGTGATGCACTACGGCGCCGCGGCGGCGCTCCTGGCCGCCGTGCTCCTGGTCGTCGTGCGACTCGCGTTTCCGGAGGCGGAGTCGCCTCCGCGCGACGGCTACGTCCGGCTCGTCACGTGGCTCGCGGGCACCACCTTCGGGCTGCTCCTCATGGGGGCGACCGTGGCCACGACCGACTCGCACGAGTCGTGCGGCAAGAGCTTCCCGCTCTGCAGGGGCGACGTCGTGCCGTCGGCCGACCACCACGCCGTCATCAACATGGCTCACCGGGTCTGGGCGGGGCTCGCGCTGCTGCTGGCGCTGTGGGTGTGGCGCCAGACGGGCCGGTGGCGGCGGGGCGTGTGGCAGATCGAGGCGGCGGCGCGGGGCATGGCGAGCCTCTTCCTGGCGCAGGCCGCGGTCGGTGTCGCGGTCATCGAGGCGGGCGAGAACGACGTGCTCGAGGTGCTGCACTCGTCCCTTGCCTCCCTGACGTGGCTCGCGGTCGCTACGCTCCTTTGGATGGCACGCACGCTTCCCGTCCCCGAGGTCGTGCAGTCGGGTACGGGGGTGGAGCGCTCGGCGTGGCGGACGAGCATCGCCGACTACCTGACGCTCGTGAAGCCGCGCATCATGCTGCTCATCCTGATCACGGCCTACGGGGCGATGGCGTTCGCCGCCGACGGCCCGCCGCGGGCCGGGCTCACCGCCTGGACGCTCCTCGGGCTGGGGCTCTCCTCCGGCGGCGCGAGCGCCATCAACCACTACCTCGACCGCGACATCGACGCGCGCATGACGCGCACCGCCGGCCGGCCGGTCCCCACGGGGCGGGTGGCGCCCGAGGCGGCGCTCGGCTTCGGCACCGGGCTCATCATCGCGTCGGTTGCCGTGCTGGCGCTCAACGTCAACCTGATCTCGGCCGGGCTGGCGCTGGCGGGCGCGTTCACCTACGTGGTCGTCTACACGTACTGGCTGAAGCGGCGCACGCCGCTCAACATCGTGATCGGCGGCGCCGCCGGGGCCGTGCCGCCGCTGGTCGGCTGGGCGGCCGTGACCGGTCACGTCGGCCTGCCGGCCGCGTTCATGTTCGCGATCATCTTCCTCTGGACGCCTCCGCACTTCTGGGCGCTTGCGATCCTGGCCAAGCGCGAGTACGCGAATGCCGGCGTCCCGATGCTCCCGGTCGTGCGCGGCGACCGCGAGACCGCCCGTCAGATCCTGCTCTACACCCTCCTCCTCGTCGGCATCTCGATCCTGCCGTTCGCCGACCGCACGTTCGGATGGGTCTACCTGACCGGTGCGGTCGTCCTCGGGGCCGAGTTCGTGCTGCTGGCGGTGCGGCTCCTGCGCGACACCTCACCGCCGGCCGCGCGCCGGCTCTTCCTCTACTCGCTCGCCTACCTGGCGCTGCTCTTCCTCGTGATCGGGCTCGACCGCGCCCGCTTGTCCTAGTATCCGTATCCGCCCGTGCTCGACCGCGACACCGCCACCAAGAACCTCGTCCTCGGGCTCAAGCTCGGAATCGTCGCCCTCCTCCTCTTCGCCGGCACGCTGGTGATCGGGATCATCGTCCGGTATGGCTGAGCACGACGAATTCCATCTCCCGGAGCCGTCGGCGCTCCCGATCGTCACCTCGATCGGCATCGCGCTCATCCTGTTCGGCTTCGTGCCCGACTCGCGGCTGTGGCGGCTGGCGATGGTCTCGATCGGGACGATGATCACCATCGGAGCGGGCTGGATCTGGCTGCGGGACTCGATGGCCGAGTACCGCGACCTTTAACGCCCCCCTCCTTGGGGGTGACGGATCGGCATGCCGCCCGGCGGCGCCAGGGCTGGGTAAGGAAGGCAAAACCACACCACCGTCACGAGGGCGTCACGCGCGAAGTTCAGGGACTGTCCCCGTCGTTGCCACACGTGCACCCGACGCTCGCTGCGCCCCAACGCGACGCCACCCCTTAAGGAGGGGGCTCACGGGGGAACCCTGGGTTCCCCCGTGTTA
>JAICKX010000137.1 GCA_025927685.1 Thermoleophilia bacterium
CGCGGCGCCGAGCTGATCGCCGGCCTGGGCGCCGGCGCCCAGGTCATGGCCGCGACCGGCGCCGACACGGCGCTCGCGTCGAGCGTGCGCGAGGCCGCCGCGCGCGTGCACAAGCCCGGCTACGGGCCGCTCGTGCACCACACGGGCGTGATGTCGCTGCCCAGGGGGTTCCACGTCACGAGCTTCGGGCCGGCCGGCTCGCCGATGTCGGACGGCCTCCCCACGCCGCCGTGCCACGACGGCACGACCTGCGTCGGAGCCGGCAACGGCCGCGTCCGCCTGCTCCGAAACCACGAGGGATACGACCTCGGCCGCTCGCTCGGCTCGCGCAACGCCTACGACCGCGTCGCCCAGGGCGGCGTGACCACCTCGCTCTTCGACACGCGCCTCGGCGTCCTCGTCGAGAGCGCGCTCGTCCTGAACGGCACCGATAACAACTGCAACGGCGGCCCCACTCCCTGGGGGAGCTGGCTCTCGTGCGAGGAATCGACCGTCGGGCCGGGCGAGGGCTATGAGAAGAAGCACGGCTACGTCTTCGAGGTGCCGTTCTCGAGCCGCGGGCCGGTCGACCCGGTGCCGATCAAGGCGATGGGGCGCTTCGAGCACGAGGCCTGCGCCGTCGACCCGCGCACCGGCATCGTCTACCTGACCGAGGACAACGGCGATCCGGCCGACGGCTTCTATCGCTACCTGCCGGACCATCCCGGCCGGCTGCACCGGGGCGGCAAGCTGCAGATGCTCGCCGTCGAGGGCCGGTCCGGATACGTCACCTCCAAGCACCAGAAGGTCGGGCGGAAGCTCCGCTGCGAGTGGGTCGACATCCACGATCCCGACCCGAGCGACGCCGAGGATCACCCCGACGCCGTCTTCGAGCAGGGCGCCGCCAAGGGCGCCGCGAGGTTCATGGGGCTCGAGGGCGCGCACTGGTCGCGCGGCAGCGTGTACTTCGTCGCCAGCGAGGCGGGCGACGACGACCTCGGCCAGATCTGGCGCTACACGCCGGGGAAGGACGACGGCGGCACGCTCGTCCTGCTCTACGAGTCGCACAGCGCGAGCGTGCTCGACGAGCCCGACAGTCTGGCGGTGAGCCCGCGCGGCGGGGTCGTGATCTGTGAGGACGGCGACGGCGAGGACGTGAACGGCGGCACCAACTACCTGCGCTGCCTGACGCCCGCCGGACGGATCGAGACCTTCGCCCGAAACGACGAGCCCCTCGACCTGCACCAGTGGGACGACGAGGCCCCGCTCGGCGCCATCGGCCGCAGCGAGTGGTCGGGAGCGTGCTACAGCCCGGACGGGCGCTGGCTCTTCGTGCACCTCCAGTACCCCGGCAAGACCTACGCCATCACCGGGCCGTGGGAGAAGGGGTGGCTGTAGGGGCCACGCCGGCCGTGGAGAAGCCCCGGGTCACCACCGCCCTTCCCGGGCCGCGAAGCGGGCCGCTCCTGGCGGCCCGCGACCGGCTCGGCTACGCCGCGCTTCGCGACCCGCACGCGGAGGTGCCCTTCGTCATGGCCGGGAAGCGCGGCTCGATCATCGAGGACGTGGACGGCAACACGTTCGCCGACCACGTGAGCGGCTGGGGCGCGACCCCGCTCGGGGCGACGCCCGAGCCGGTGCTCGAGGCGGTGAGCGAGGCGCACCGGCGCTACGGCCTCGAGATCTCGAACTACGTCCCGAGCCCACCGACGGTGGAGCTGGCCGAGCGCCTGATCGCGCTCGCCCCGCCCGGGCTCACGCGGTACGCCCCGAGCATGAGCGGCACGCTCGTCGTGGAGGCCGGGGTCCGGTTCGCCCGCCGGGCCACCGGCCGCCCGATCATCCTCGGCTTCCTGGGCGAGTACCACGGAGAGGGCACCTACCTGACGGCGGCCCAGAGCACCGACCTGTCGGAGGTCGCGACCGGGAGCGCGCAGTTCGTGCCGGGCCTCGTGTTCGCCCCGTTCCCGAACCGGTTCCGGATGCCGTTTCAGCGCGGCCCCGGCCCGTTCGACGACACGCTGACCCTCGACTACGTCGAGCAGTGGATCCTCGTGCACCAGGTCGAGCCGGAGCAGATCGCCGGCGTCCTGATCGAGCCGGTGCTGACCGAGGGCGGGATCATCTCGCCGTCGCCGGCGTTCTGGGAGCGGCTGGAGGAGCTGCGGCGCCGGTACGGGTGGCTCCTCATCCTGGACGAGGTGCAGACCGGGATCGGCCGGTGCGGCACGATGTTCGGCGCGGAGCTCCACGGGCTCGAGCCCGACCTGCTCCTGCTGGGGAAGGGGTTCGCCGGCGGCGGCCAGCCCATCGCCGCGGTGCTCGGCACCGAGGCGGTGCTGGCGGGGGCCGAGGGCGGGGCCGGCGGCACGTTCGCGTGGGTGCCGGCGGCCTGTGCCGGCGCGCTCGCCAACCTCGAGCTGGTCGCGGCGGGCGGGGTGCTCGAGAACGTCGCCGAGCTCGAGGCCATCGCCCGCCGCGAGCTCGGACCGCTGGTCGAGCGACACGAGCAGGTCGGAGACGTGCGTGCGGTCGGCGCCATGGTCGGCATCGAGTTCGTCACCGACAAGCGGTCGATCACGCCCGCCCCGGCCTTCCACTACGCCGTCCACCAGGCGCTCGTGCGCCGCGGCGTGCTCGGCATGACGCAGTGGGGCAAGTGGATCTACCGGCTGCACCCGGCCCTGAACATGCCGCCGGAGCTCTTCGCCTGGTCGTGCGCGCAGGTGTGCGAGGCCGTGGCCGAGGTCGCGGCGGCGCCGCCCACGGAGTTCAGCGTCCTCGACCGCTGACGCGGTTACGGGTCGAGCCCGGCGATGCGGTCCGGGAGCGGCGGAGCCGCCGACCGGTCGAACCAGTCGCCGGACAGCTCGCCGCCGTCGACGACCAGCGTCTCGCCGGAGACGAACGCGGCCTCGTCGGATGCCAGGAAGAGCACCGCGGCGGCCTGCTCGGCGGGCCGGCCGAGCCGGCGCAGCGGGATGCGGCGCACGTACTCGCGCTCGGCCGCCCGGTCGGCGGCGCTCATCTCGGCCGCCTCCTCGGGCGTGAGCGTCTCGCCCGGGGCGACGCAGTTCGCGCGCACCCCCAGGTGCCCTAGCTCGTGGGCGAAGCTGCGGGTGATCGCGATGACGGCGGCCTTCGACGCGTTGTAGGGCGCCTCCGGCGACTCGCTGCGAACGGCGTTCGCCGACGAGACGTTCACGATCGCGCCGCCGCCGTGCTCGGCCATGTGCCGCCCGGCCGCCTGGCTCGCGAAGAACACCGCGCGCACGTTGACGGCGAACGTCCGGTCCCACTCCTCCTCGGTCACGTCCAGGATCGGCCCGTCGGGCATGACCGCGGCGTTGTTCACGACAACGTCGATCCGCCCGAGCACCTCCGCCGCCCGCGCCACCGCCGCGGCCGCCGCGCCGGGCTCGGACAGGTCGACGACGAGCGGCTCGACGCCCGGCACGTCCGAAACCGACGGGAGGATGTCCACCGCGACGACCCTCGCCCCCTCCGCGAGGAAGGCATCCACGATCGCGCGGCCGATCCCCCGGGCGGCCCCCGTGACGACGACGCCGCGGCCTGCGAAGCGCCCGCTCACGGCACCCGCGGCCGCGCGAGCGGGAGTCCGGGGACGTCGGCGGGGGCACAGGCCAGCTGGGTCTCGCCCACGCTCGTGGCGACCAGGACGTCGAGCCCCGCGCCGGCGAAGGCCAGGTTGGTCGGAGCGTTCAGGACGATCCCCTCCCAGTCGTCGGCCAGCACCTCGACCGGGCCACCCGGGCGCGCGCGCAGGATGCGGTCCGGCCGGTAGCAGGCGACGTACATCGTCCCCTCGGCGTCGAGCGCGATGCCGTCGGGGACGGTGCCGGGCAGGTCGAGGACCGAGCGCGGCTCGCCCGCCGAGCCGTCGGCCAGGATCGGGATCGCCGTGACGCCGGGCAGGTAGGACTCGACCACGAGCAGCTCGTCGCCGCCGCGGCCGAGGCAGACCCCGTTCGGGTAGCGCGGCGCCGCCTCGCACCAGACGGTCGTCGCGCCGCCCGGCGCGACCCTGAGGATGCGGCCGTCGTCGGCCTTGGTGTCGCCGGAGTCGGTCACGTACAGGTTCCCGGCGGCGTCGAAGGCGGCGGCGTTGGGCAGGGTCATCTCGAGCGACGAGTACGCCTCGACAGCGCCCGTCCGCGGGTCGACGCGCACGACCTCGCAGCGGTCGCAGTCGCAGGCGTAGATGCGCCCGTCGCCGTCCATCGCCAGGCCGAGCAGGCTGCCCGAGGTGGTCGCGACCTCGCGGGCGTCCCCGGCAAGCGTCACCTCGTAGATCTGGCCCGCCTCGCCGCCGGCGTAGAGCACGCCGCCGGGCGACCAGACCACGCCCTCGGGGTGGTCGAGGTCCTCGACGAGGATCGCGAACGGGCCGGCCCGGAGCTCAGGCACCGGCCGATCCTCTCACCCGCGGGCGGCGCAGGTCGCGGACGACGACCCGGGCGCAGTTGCGCCCGTTGGCGCCGGTGACGCCGCCCCCGGGATGCGTGCCGGCGCCGCACAGGTAGAGCCCGCGAACCGGCGAGCGGTACCCCGCCGCCCCGCGCACCGGGCGGAGGAGGAAGAGCTGGTCGGGCAGCATGTCGCCGTGCAGGTGGTGGCCGCCGGTCAGGGCCAGCCGCCGCTCGAGGTCGAGCGGCGAGAGCACCTCGCGGTCGATGACCATGCCCGGCAGGTCGGGGAAGTGGTGTCCGAGCTGCTCGACCACCCGGTCCGCAACCGGGTCGCGGAGCTCGTCCCAGGAGCCGCCGGCGAGCCGGTAGGGCTGCGAGCGGGCGCCGACGGTGGCCACGTGCCGGCCCTCGGGCGCGAGCGACGGGTCGTGCACGGTCGGGAAGCAGACCTCGAGGTGCGGGTCGATCGCGGGAATGCCCCGGCGCGCGTCCTGCTGGTGGCGGTCCATCTCGGCGAGCGGGAGCGTGACCTGGATCAGGCCGCGGTGGGCGCCGTTCGGCGCCGCGCTCCCCGCGACGGCCGGCAGCCCCGACAGGGCGAGGTTGATCTTGAGGCTCGCGCCCTCGCAGCGGTAGGCGCGGATCGCCCGGGCGAACCCCGCCGGCAGCTGGCCCGGCTCGCACAGCCGCAGGAACGTCCGCTTGGGATCCGCGTTCGAGACGACGACCCGGGCCTGCTCGGCGCCGCCGCCGGCCAGCTCCACACCGCGGGCCCGGCCGCCGTCGACGAGGATGCGCTCCACCTCGGCGCCCGGGCGGATCTCGGCGCCCTCCTCCCGGGCGGCGTCGGCCAGCATCCGCGTCACCTCGCCCATCCCGCCGGCGACGAATCCCCACGGAACGGCCCCCGACGGGTCCGCGGCGTGCTCGTGCACCAGGGCCAGCGCAGTGCCCGCCTCCGACGGCCCGGCGAGCGTGTTCGAGATCGCGTCCCAGCCGAGCGCGGCCTTCACGTGCTCGGACTCGAACCGCGCGTCGAGGTACCGGCGCGCCGACGTCGCGAGCAGCTCGACCGCCCGCTCGGCGGCCCGGCGCCGGCGCGCCGCGCGGAGCCCGGCCCGAAGCGGCCCGGGGGCGTGGTCGATCGTCGGCAGGAGCAGCCCGCCGATGTCGGCCATCTCCTGCTTGAAGGCCGGGAAGGCGCGCGCGTCGGCCGCGGAGAACGCCGCGATCTCGCGCACGGTCTCGGCGTCCGTGTTGTGAAGGACGAACGACCTGCCGTCGGCGAACAGGTTGAGCGACGGGCCGGCCGGGCTGACCCTGAGGCCGCGCTCCCTCAGGCGCATGTCACGCCAGATCGCCGGGCGCAGGTTGCTCAGGACGTACGCCCCCGGCGAGGCCCGGAACCCCGGCGCGAACTCCTCGGTCACGCACGCCCCGCCCACGATCGGGCGCCGCTCCAGGACGAGGGTGCGCAGGCCCGCGCGCGCGAGGTAGAAGGCGGCGACGAGGCCGTTGTGCCCGCCGCCCACGACGATGACGTCGCGACGTCCCGAGGAGCTACCCCGCCGTCGCAACGCGCCCCCGCACGGGCTCCCCGGCAGCCGCATCGACCGCCTCGGCCACGATCCGGAGCGCCCGCCGCAGCTCGTCGGGCGGCATCACCAGGGACGGCTGGATGTTGTACGAGGTGGTGCTGGGGTCGGCGAGCACGCCGCGCCGGAGCGCCTCCTCGGCGACACGCTCCAGGAGCTCCGGATCGCGCTCCTTCGTCTCCCGGTCGCGGACGAACTCGATCGCCTGGTAGCAGCCCCGCGCGCGCACGTCGCCGATGCACTCGTGCCGCTCCGCCAGCCGGCCCAGCTCCTCCAGGGCAACCCGCTCGAGCTCCCGCACGTTCTCGAGCACGCCGCCCGACGAGAGGAGCTCGATCGTGCGCAGGGCGGCGACGCACGCGGCCGGGAGCCAGGCCCACGTGCTGCCCGTCGGGACGTCGTCGAAGCCCATCGCGCGCTCGGTGCCGAGCACGGCGCCGATCGGCATGACGCCGCCGCCCATCCCCTTGCCCAGGCACATGAGGTCGGGGCGCACGTCCCAGTGCTCGACCGCGAACATCCGGCCCGTCCGCCCGAAGCCGGTCTTCACCTCGTCGGCGCACAGGAGCCAGCCGTGCTCGCGGCAGAGCTCGGAGAGCGCCGGCCAGAACGAGTCCGGCGGCACCAGCACGCCGCCCGACCCGACGATCGGCTCGACGATGACGCCCGCCACGTCGCCCGGGTGCACGGCGTGGAACACCAGGTGGTCGCGGAGGTAGTCCACGGTCGCGTCGCCGCTTCCGCCGGGCCGGGGCGGGCCGAACGGCGACCGGTACGGATGCGGGTAGGGGGCGTGCACGACGCCGGGGGCGAACGTGCGCATCCCGCGGCTGATGTCGCTCTGCTCCGCGCCGAGCGTGGCGGTCGTGGTGGACTCGCCGTGGTACTGCGAGAAGAACCCGATCACGACCGGCCGCCCGGTCGCCCGCCGCATCATCTTGATCGCCGTCTCCACCGCCTCGGTGCCGTTCAGCGCCAGGTCGACGCGCGTCAGCCCCTCGGGAGCGATGTCGACCAGCCGCTCCGCCAGCTCGATCATGGGCTCGCTCGCCAGCGTGTGGCTGTCCTCGTTGCCGTACCGGCGCAGCGCCTCGACCACGGGTTCGAGGATGTCCTCGCGGCACGCGCCGAGCGGCACGGACGCGGACGCCGAGATCAGGTCGAGGTAGACGTTCCCGTCGACGTCCTCGAGCGTGTAGCCGTCCTTCCGGGCCAGCACGAACGGCGCCAGCCCGCCGCCGGTCCCGGCATAGAGCGTCCGCCGGGCGCGCTCGAGCAGCTCCCGGCTGCGCGGCCCGGGCAGCTCGCCGCCGACGCGCGGGGCGCTCACCGGAGCGTGGCCTCCTCGGCCGACGGCATCGGGGCGCCCCCGCCGATCACGAAGCTGTGCTCGGCGGCCCAGTGGAGCGTCACCGCGTCGCCGTGGGCGGGGTCGGGGCCGGCGGCGTCGTCGTTCAGGCGGTGGACGGCCAGCCGCTCGCCGGTGGGGAGCTCGACGATGAGCTGCGTCGTCGACCCGAGGTAGACGACCTCGACCACCGTGCCGCGCACGCTGCACGACTCGCCGGCGACGGGCTCGAGCTTGATCTTCTCCGGCCGGACCGTGATCTGGAGCGACGCCTCGCCGCCCGACGGGTCCGCCGCGACGATGTGGCCCGCCTCTCCGAGGTGCATGTGCGCCAGGCCGTCCGAGCGGCTGTCGACCCGCAGGGTGAGCAGGTTCGAGGTGCCGATGAACCCGGCCACGAACGGTGTCGCCGGGCGCTCGTAGAGCTCGCGCGGGCCGGCCAGCTGCTCGACCACGCCGCCCTGCATGACGGCGATCCGGTCACTCATCGTGAGCGCCTCCTCCTGGTCGTGCGTGACGTAGACGAACGTCGTCCCGGTCTCGCCCTGCACCGCCTTC
>JAICKX010000108.1 GCA_025927685.1 Thermoleophilia bacterium
CGGCCGCCCAGGAGATCGCCTTCACGCTGGCGAACGGCATCGCGTACGTGCAGGCGGCGGTGGACGCCGGGCTCGAGGTGGACGCGTTCGCCCGCCGGCTCTCGTTCTTCTTCAACGCCCACAACGACTTCTTCGCCGAGGTCGCGAAGTTCCGGGCGGCGCGGGCGCTCTGGGCCGAGATCATGCGGGAGCGCTTCGGTGCGCGGGACTCGCGCTCGCAGATGCTCCGCTTCCACGCCCAGACCGGCGGCTCGACGCTGACGGCGCAGCAGGCCGAGAACAACATCGTGCGGGTGGCCGTGCAGGCGCTCTCGGCCGTGTGCGGGGGCGCGCAGAGCCTGCACACGAACGGCTTCGACGAGGCGCTCGCGCTCCCCACCGAGCGCTCGGCCACGATCGCGCTTCGCACGCAGCAGATCCTCGCGACGGAGGCCGGCGCCACCGCGACGACCGACCCGCTCGGCGGCAGCTACTACATCGAGGCGCTGACCGACGAGCTCGCCGCCGAGGCCCGGCAGCTGATCGGGGAGATCGACCGGCTGGGCGGCGCCGTCGCCGCGGTCGAGGCGGGCTGGGTGCAGGACGCGATCGAGCAGAGCGCCTTCGAGGCGCACCGGCGCGTCCAGGCCGGGGACGACGTGATCGTCGGCGTGAACCGGTACCGGAGCGGCGAGTCCGAGCCGATCGAGCTGCTGCGGATCGACCCCGACGCGGAGCACCGCCAGGTGGAGCGCACGCAGCGCGCGCGCGACGAGCGCGACCCGGGAGCCTGGGAGGCGGCCGTCACCGCCGTGCGGGACGCGGCCGGCTCGGATGCGAACGTGCTCCCGCCGCTGCGCGAGGCGCTGCGGGCCGGCGGGACGGTCGGTGAGCTGTGCGGCGTCCTGCGCGAGTGCTGGGGCACGCACGATTCGGTGCGGGCACGCTCGTAGGGCCTTCGGCCTGGCGAATGGGGCGCCTGCGCGGCCCGAGCGATCGAGACCGGCCGGCGCCCCTGGGGTGCGGCGCCCTAGACGGCGCCGCGAGTCCTGCCCATCAGCGCGGGAACGGTGCGCATGATGAGCTTGATATCGCCCCAAAGGCTCCAGTTCGTGACGTACAGGTAGTCCAGCACGAGCATCTGCGAGAAGGTGACCTCGCTGCGGCCGCAGACCTGCCAGAGGCCGGTCAGGCCCGGGGTCAGATCGAGGCGGCGCAGGCCCCAGTCGTTCACGAACTGGTGCTCGTGCGGGATCAGCGGCCGCGGGCCGACGAGGCTCATCTGGCCGCGCAGCACGTTCCAGAGCTGCGGGAACTCGTCGATGGAGTACTTGCGCAGCAGCCGGCCGACGCTCGTGACGCGGGGGTCGTCCGGGATCTTGAACATCCGGGCGTCGCCGCGGTCGCGATGGGCGTTCAGGTGAGCCACCTCGTCCTTGCGGTCCTCCGCGTCGCGCACCATCGTCCGGAACTTGATGATCGTGAACGGCTGCTGGCCGCGGCCGATGCGGGTCTGGCGGAAGAAGACGGGGCCCGTGCTGTTCACGCGGATCGCGATGGCGGTCGCCAGGAAGATCGGCGAGAGCACGACCAGCCCGAAGACGGCGCCGGCGATGTCCATGCTCCGCTTCGCGAGCCGGTGCGACGCGCCCAGCTCCGGAGGCGTCAGGCCCAGGAGCGGGGTGCCCTCGAGCGAGTAGACGCCCGCGCGGCTGCCGACGACCTCGAACAGGCGCGGCACGATGTCGACCTGGACGCCGAGCTCGTTGCAGACGCGCACGACGTCGAGCCCGGCCTCGTGGTCCGCCGTGAAGGCCAGGACGACGTGGTCGATGTCGTGCGTCTGGAGGATCATGCCGAGCTCATTTGTCGAGCCCAGGATCGGCACGTCCGCCAGCTCGTCGTGCAGCGGCAGCGGGTTCTGGTCGACGAAGCCGACCAGGTCGAGCCCGTAGTTCGGCGAGCGGCGGATCTTGCGCGCGATCTCCTGGCCCACGAGGCCCGCCCCGACGACGACCGCGTTCTGCTTGAGCGCGAGCTGGCGGCGCAGCACCGAGCGCGAGAGGCTCCGGTAGGCCGGGATCGCAACGGATGCGACGGCCCAGAAGGCGATCACCCGTCCGCCGTGGAGCGACGTCGGCGACAACACCTGCACGACCGCGAACACCGTCCAGGAGGCGACGGTGACGCAGTGGAAGATCGGCCACACCTCGTCGAGCGTCGCGTTGTCGGCGCCGACGCGGTCGCGCCGGTAGAGGCCGTAGAAGCCGGCCAGCGTCGCCCACGCGGGGAGCACGATGAGGAGCGGATCGAGGGTGGTGCCCCCGGACGTCAGGAAGTAGGCGCCGGCGAGCGCCGTGACAAGCCCTGCCAGGTCGGCGAGGGCCAGCGCGTAGCGCACCATGCCCCGCCGGACGCGGCCCGTGGGGCGCGCGGAACGCGGCAGTGCGTGAACCGTCGCGGTCTGGCGCGGTGCGCTGACCACACCGGTCGCGATCGTGTCCTGGTCCATCCGGACGGACGCTCTTGTCTCCGCTCGAACCTGCTCGCCCACAGGGTGCCCACCCTTCTCGGTTGTCTGCCTCGCATGGTCGAACGTACCCGTCTCTTTACGCGGAGTCAAGATGGATTTTCACCAATTCGTTGCAGTTGAACGGCTTTTGCACCCACCTCGTCCACCGCCGCATCCTACCGCCCCGGGAGGACTTCGGTAGGCTGCCGCCGCGATGACGCCCCGAACCACCCGTGAGCGGATCGAGGCGGTCGAGCGGCTGCGCGAGGAGGCGGCGCACGCCGGGTCGCCCGCCGCGGTCGAGCGTCAGCGCGAGCGCGGCAAGCTCCTCGCCCGCGAGCGGATCGAGCTCCTGCTCGACGCCGGCTCGTTCACGGAGCTCGACGCGTTCGTCCAGCACCGCAACCCCAACTTCGGCATGATGGAGCGGCGCCCGTACGGCGACGGGGTCGTGACCGGGCACGGCACGGTCGAGGGCCGGCGGGTGTTCGTGTTCTCGCAGGACTTCACCGTCTTCGGCGGCTCGCTCGGCGAGGCCTTCGCCGAGAAGATCGTGAAGGTGATGGACATGGCCCTCCGCTTCGGCTGCCCGGTCGTCGGCATCAACGACTCCGGCGGCGCCCGCATCCAGGAGGGCGTCGTCTCGCTGGCGGGCTACGCCGACATCTTCGTGCGCAACGTGGACGCATCCGGGGTCATCCCCCAGATCTCGCTCGTCATGGGACCGTGCGCCGGCGGCGCGGTCTACTCGCCGGCGATCACCGACTTCGTGATGATGGTCGAGGAGACCTCGCACATGTTCATCACCGGGCCGGAGGTGGTGAAGACGGTCACCGGCGAGGAGGTCAGCTTCGAGGAGCTGGGCGGGGCGGCGACCCACGCGTCGCGCTCCGGCGTCGCCCACTTCACGGCCCCCGACGAGCGGGCGCTCATCGAGGACTGCCGTTACCTGCTCTCGTTCCTGCCCCCGTCGAATGCGGCGCCTGCGCCCTGGGAGCCGCCGTCCGACCCGGTCGATCGGGAGGACGCCGAGCTCGAGGAGCTCATCCCCGACGACGCGGCCAAGCCCTACGACATGCACGAGATCATCCGGCGGGTCGTCGACGATGCGGAGTTCCTGGAGGTGCAGCCGCGCTGGGCCGAGAATCTGATCTGCGGATTCGCCAGACTCGGAGGCTACCCGGTCGGCGTGGTCGCCAATCAACCACGGGCCCTGGCGGGCGTGCTCGACATCTCGAGCTCCGTGAAGGGCGCCCGGTTCGTGCGCACGTGCGACGCGTTCAACCTGCCGCTCGTCACGTTCGTCGACGTGCCCGGCTTCCTGCCCGGGACCGACCAGGAGTGGGGCGGCATCATCCGCCACGGCGCGAAGCTGCTCTACGCCTACTGCGAGGCGACCGTCCCGAAGCTGGCCGTCATCACGCGCAAGGCCTACGGCGGGGCGTACGACGTCATGAGCTCGAAGCACGTCGGCTCCGACTTCAACTTCGCCTGGCCGACCGCGGAGGTGGCGGTGATGGGGCCGGACGGCGCCGTCAACATCGTCTTCCGCAAGGAGCTCGAGGGGGCCGACGACCCGGACGCGCGCCGGTCCGAGCTCGTCGAGCAGTACCGCGAGCAGTTCGCCAATCCGTTCACCGCGGCCGAGCGCGGCTACGTCGACGACGTCATCGCCCCGCGCCGCACCCGCCCCGTCCTCATCACCGCGCTCGAGGCGAGCGCCGGGAAGCGCGTCGCCCCGCCCCGCCGCAAGCACGGCAACATCCCGCTGTGAGCGGCGAGCGGATCGACGTCACCCCCGAGCCGACCGCGGCCGAGGCCGAGGCGATCCGGCGCGCGCTCGCGGCCCTCGGCCTCCTGGAAGCCGACCGGCCGGACCGGGGACAGTCCCCGAACGGTTCGGGTGACGCTTCCGTGACCGGTTCGATGCCAAACGTGGTACGCGAGCCGTAGGATCGCGCGCGTGTTCACCAAGGTGCTCGTGGCCAACCGGGGCGAGATCGCGGTGCGCGTCTTCCGGACGCTGCGCGAGATGGGGATCGCCTCGGTCGCGGTCTACTCCGACGCCGACCGCGAGCTGCCGTTCGTTGCCTATGCGGACGAGGCCTACCGGATCGGAGCAGGGCCGGCGGCCGAGAGCTACCTGCGCGGCGAGACCATCATCCGCACCGCCCAGCGGACCGGGGCCGAGGCGATCCACCCCGGCTTCGGCTTCCTGGCGGAGAACGCCGAGTTCGCGCGCGCCTGCGTCGCGGCCGGCCTGACCTTCGTCGGCCCGCCGCCCGAGGCGATGGAGGCGATGGCGTCGAAGACGGCCGCGCGGCGGGCGATGGCCGCCGCCGGCGTCCCGATCGTCCCCGGCGTGACCGAGCCCGTCGCCACGATCGACGACGCTCGTGCGGCCGCCGAGGAGATCGGCTACCCGGTGGCGGTGAAGGCGGCGGCCGGCGGCGGCGGCAAGGGCATCAAGCCGGCGGCGAACGCGGACGAGCTCGAGCGGGCCTTCGAGTCGGCCCAGCGCGAGGGGAAGGCGTACTTCGCCGACGACGCCGTCTACCTCGAGCGCTACCTGGAGCGGCCGCGCCATGTCGAGGTGCAGGTGCTGGCCGACCTGCACGGCAACGTCATCCACCTCGGCGAGCGCGACTGCTCGGTCCAGCGCCGCCACCAGAAGATCATCGAGGAGACGCCCTCGCCGGCCGTGACGCCGGAGCTCCGCGAGCGGATCGGCGAGATCGCCGTGAACGCGGCCCGCGCCGTCGGCTACACGAACGCCGGCACGGTCGAGGGGCTGCTCGACGCCGACGGCTCCTACTACTTCCTCGAGATGAACACGCGGCTCCAGGTCGAGCACACGGTCACCGAGATGGTGACCGGCCTCGACCTCGTCCGCGAGCAGGTGTGGATCGCCGGCGGCCGGCAGCTGGGATGGACGCAGGCCGACGTGCGCCTCCACGGCCACTCGTTCCAGTGCCGGATCAACGCCGAGGATCCCGCCGCCGGCTTCGTGCCCACGCCGGGCGTCATCACGCGCTACCGCGAGCCGGCCGGGCCGGGCGTCCGGGTCGACTCGGGCGTCGCCGAGGGCTCCGAGATCTCCGGCCTCTACGACCCCATGATCGCGAAGCTCGTCGTCTGGGACGAGGACCGCGACCTGGCCCGCCGGCGGATGCTGCGCGCCCTCACCGAGTTCGAGATCGAGGGCCCGCGGACGCTCATCCCGCTCCACCGCCAGATCCTGGAGCACCCCGACTTCGTCGCCGGCGGCCTCGTGCACGAGTTCGTCGAGCGCGGTGGCGACGTCGACGGGCAGCCGGGGCCCGACTCCGGACGGGGCCTCACCCCGGCCGCCGGCGAGGCCAGGACCCTCCCCGTCGAGGTCGACGGCAAGCGGTTCGACGTGACCGTGACCGTGCCCGAGCATCCCGGCCGCACCCGCCTTCGCGCCCGCCGGGCCGCCATCGCCGAGCGCGAGCGCAGCGCCCACGGCGCCGCCGACGTCGTGCGAAGCCCCATGCAGGGCACCGTCCTCACTGTCGGGGTGGCCGCCGGCGACGCCGTCTCCCCCGGCGACGTGCTGGTCGTCGTCGAGGCGATGAAGATGGAGAACGAGATCGTCGCCCACGGCTCCGGCGTCGTCGAGGCCGTCGAGGTGGCCGCCGGCGATCAGGTGGCAAACGGCCAGGCGCTCGTCCGGCTCGGCGCCGCATGACCGTCTAGGACCAATTGCCCCCGCGAGATGGGCCCCGCGGCCGAGGCGCCACGGCGGTCCCGTCCCTACCGTGGAGGCATGGAACCCACGCGCACCGCCATCGTCACCGGAGCCTCCCGCGGCCTCGGCCTCGCGCTCGCCCGCGAGCTGGCCGCCCGGGGCTGGAACCTCGTCGTCGACGCCCGCGACGCCGCCGCCCTGAAGGCCGCCCACGCCACATTCGCCGCTTCCGGCCGCACGACGGCCGTCGCCGGCGACGTGACCGACCCGGCCCACCGGCGCGAGCTGGTCGCCGCCGCCGAGCGCACCGGCCGTCTCGACGTCGTCGTCAACAACGCGAGCGCCCTCGGGCCCTCGCCGATGCCGCCCCTGCGCGAGCTCGCGACGGCCGATCTCGAGACGGTCCTTCGCACCAACCTCCTCGCCCCGCTGGCGCTGGTCCAGGAGGCGCTCCCGCTGCTCGAGGCGGCCTCCGGCCGGATCCTGAACATCACATCGGACGCGGCGGTCGAGGGCTACGAGGGCTGGGGCGGCTACGGCGCCTCGAAGGCGGCGCTCGAGCAGCTCTCGAACGTGCTCGCCGCCGAGCATCCGGGTCTCCGTGTCTACTGGGTCGACCCCGGCGACATGCGCACGCGGATGCAGCAGGACGCCTTCCCCGGCGAGGACATCTCCGACCGCCCGCCGCCGGAGACGAGCGTGCCCGGCCTCCTCGACCTGATCGAGGGCGACCGGCCCAGCGGCCGCTACCAGGCCCGCGCCCTCGCCACGACCGGAGTCGGCGGATGAGCACGCCGGCGCTGGAGGCCTTCGACCTCGGGCCCGACCTCGAGGCGGCCTCGCCGCCCGAGGAGCGCGGCATCGCCCGCGACCGCGTCCGCATGATGGTCGCCCACCGGTCCGGCGGATCCATCGAGCACTCCCGCTTCGACCGGATCGCCGAGCACCTCGCCGCCGGCGACGCGATCGTGGTGAACGTCTCCCGCACCCTCCCGGCGGCCGTCACCGCGATCTCGCCGCGCGGCGAGGAGCTCGTGCTGCACTTCTCCTCCCCGTACCCCGAGGACGATCGGCTGTGGGTCGTCGAGCCGCGCCTGCCGGCAGGCGCCGGCACGGCGCCCTTTCGCGGCCTCCGGGCCGGCGAGCGGCTTGCCCTCCCGGGCGGCGCCTCGATCGAGCTGCGCGAGCCGTACCTCGGCGAGCGCCTGTGGGTGGCGCGGCCCCGGCTCGTGGGATCGGTCGAGAGCTACCTCGCCCGCCGCGGCGGCCCCATCCGCTACGCCTACGCCGCGGGCGACTGGGGGATCGACGCCTACCAGACGATCTTCGGGATCGAGCCCGGCAGCGCCGAGATGCCGAGCGCAGCGCGCCCGTTCACCTCCCGCACGCTCGCCGCGCTGGCGGCGCGCCGCGTCGAGGTCGTGCCCATCGTGCTGCACTGCGCGGTCTCGTCGCTCGAGGACGGCGAGAGCCCCCTTCCGGAGCGCTTCGCAGTCTCGCAGGCCGCCGCCTCCCGCGTGAACGCTGTGCGCGGGTTGGGCCGCCGGGTCGTCGCCATCGGGACGACGGCCGTGCGCGCCCTCGAGTCCGCGGCCGGCGTCGACGGCCGGGTGCATGCCGCGTCGGGCTGGACGGACGTCGTCATCGGCCCCGAGCGGCCGGTCACCGCCGTCGACGGCCTCCTCACCGGCTGGCACGAGCCAGGGGCCAGCCACCTGGACATGATCGAGGCGATCGCCGGCCGCTCGCTGACGGCCCGCTCCTACGCGGCCGCCGTCGCCGGCGCGTACCTGTGGCACGAGTTCGGCGACGTGCACCTGATCCTGCCGTAACCTCTGGGCGATGTCCGAGACCGGGCTTCGTTCCGTCACCGACGTGCTCCTGGCCGTGGCCGCCGAGCCGTCGACCGGACGCCGGCTGCACATGCTTGTCGACGCCGCCCGCGACCAGGTCGGAGCCCGCTACGGCGCGATCGGCGTTCCCGACGGCGAGGGCGGCTTCGCCCGCTTCGTCACGTCGGGGATGAGCGAGGAGGAGATCGCCGCGATCGGCCCGCTGCCGCGGACGCACGGCCTCCTGGCGGCGATGCTCGAGTCGTCCGAGCCCGAGCGGATGCCCGACATCCGCCGCGACCCGCGGTATCGCTGGTGGCCGGCGGCGCATCCCGTCATGGCCTCGTTCCTGGGCGTGCCGATCGTCGCCGGCGGGGAGATCGTGGGCGCCTTCTACCTCGTGAACAAGGACGACGGCGGTGAGTTCTCGCAGGCCGACGAGGACGCGATCGTGCTCCTCGCCGCCCACGCCGCGATCGCGATCCAGCACGCCGCGGCGGGGGAGCGGTCGCGCGAGCTCTCGGTGGTCGAGGAGCGAAACCGGCTCGCGCGCGAGCTGCACGACTCGGTCAACCAGACGCTCTGGGCTGCGGTCGCGACGGCGGAGGCGGCGACCGAGCGCCTGGGGGGCGACCCGGCCGGAGCCGCCGCGGAGGTGGCGCGCGTGCGGGAGCTGGCCGGTTCGGCGCTCGAGCAGCTGCGCGCGCTCGTGTTCGAGCTGCGGCCGGCCGAGGTCGCCGCCGACGGCCTGGCCGGCGCGCTCCAGAAGCACGTCGACGTCCTGCGCCAGGTGCACGCCGCCGCGATCCGCTACACGCCGCCGCCCGAGCCGGTGCTGCGCGCCGGAGCGAAACGGCAGGTGCTGCGGATCGCGCAGGAGGCGCTCGCGAACGCCGTCCGCCACTCCGGCGCGGAGACGATCGACGTCCGCCTGGCCGACCACGGCGGCGTGCTCGAGCTCGAGGTGGCCGACGACGGCGCGGGCTTCGAGGCGGAGGCGCCGGCGCTCCGCGGCCGCCACCTGGGCCTGACCTCGATGGACGAGCGGGCCGCGCTGCTCGACGGGGCGCTCGAGGTGCGCTCGCGGCCCGGCGCCGGGACGACGGTCTCGCTTCGCGTCCCGGCGGCCCGCCACCGGCCGCGGGGTGGGGAGGAGCCATGACGCCCGCGATCCGCGTCCTCCTCGTCGACGACCACCCGGTCGTGCGCCAGGGCCTGCGCGCGCTCCTCTCCACCCAGGAGGGGATCGAGGTGGTGGGCGAGGCCGGCGACGGCGAGGCGGCGGTCGCCGTCGCCGAGCGCCTGTCGCCCGACGTCGTCCTGATGGACGTCGTCATGCCCGGCATCGACGGGGTCGAGGCGCTGCGATTGATCGGCCAGCGGCGGCCGCAGACGCGGGTCGTCATGCTGACGAGCTACGCCGACGAGCGGCGGGCGATGGAGGCCGTCGACGCCGGCGCGAGCGGCTTCCTGCTGAAGGACGCCTCCCCCCGCGACGTCGCCGCCGCGATCCGTGCCGCCCATCGTGGCGAAGCCGTCCTGCACCCGGCCGTCGCCGCGAAGCTCCTGGCCGAGCGGCGCCGTCCGCCGGCGGCGCATGCCGACCTGACCGCGCGCGAGCTGGAGGTGCTGCGCCTCATCGCCCGCGGCCTTCAGAACAAGCAGATCGCTGCCCAGCTCCACCTGTCCGAGAAGACCGTGAAGACGCACGTGTCGGCGATCCTGCGCAAGCTCGACGTGAGCGACCGTACCCAGGCGGCCATATACGCGGTCAGGGAGCGGCTGGCCGAGCCGGGCTGACGGGTCACAGGTTCACGCCGGAACTGCCTCGCGGACCGTTCAGGGACTGTCCCCGCATCTCGGCCTCCAAGCCCTACGAGCCGTGGCAGCGCTTGAACTTCTTGCCCGAGCCGCACGGGCAGGGGTCGTTGCGGCCGACCTTGGCGCCGCCGAACCGGGCCTCGAGCGACGGCAGCGCCTCGACCGGCGTCGCCGCGTCGCCGATCTCGCGGGCCATCCGCACGCGCTCCAGGTCGCGCACCTCGTCGTGGTCGAGGGTGAGGACGAGCTCGACGGGCTCCGGATTCGGCACCGGCCGCGGCGGGTCGCCCTGCACGAGCCCCAGGTCGGCCAGGAGCGCGTAGCAGTCCTCGGGCGTGAGGCCGTCGGCGCTCGCCGGGACGTCGATCCGCGAGGGGGCGGCGAGCGCGAACCGGTCCCAGCGCTCGCGGGCGGCCGCGTCCGGCCCCTCGGCCAGCCGCTTCCCGAACGCCCGCCGGCCCGCGGCGTTGGCGTCGAGCGCCTCCATCGCGGCGACGAGCTCCTCCGGGAGCCACGCCGCCCATCCCGAGTCGATCAAGCCGGCCACGAGCGCAGGCTACCGCCGCCGGGCTACCACGGGTCGCCGGGCCGCCAGTCGCAGACGAGGAGCGAGTCCCGTCCGGCGTCGAGCGATCGCCCCGGCAGCCGAACGAGCACGTTCCCGTCCTCTTCGGGCGTGAGCCGCACGCCGTCCGGCTCCCGCACCCCGGTGCGGCCCGGCCACAGCACCCAGCCCAGGCGCTCGTAGAACGCGGGGATGTCCGTGTCGAGCGCGCCCAGCTCGAAGCCCCCGTCGACCAGCTCGTTCACCGCCCGCATGGCCTCCGATGCGTGCCCTGCGCCCTGCCGCTCGGGCAGCGTGGCCACCGCCTCGACGAAGCCCGTCCGAAGCGGCGTCCCGTCCAGCTCGAGGATGCGCTCGATCACCGCGGCGTGGGCGACGAACGCGTCGCGCTCCTCCACCAGGACGTGCGTGCCGCCCAGGCACGACTCCCAGTCCTCGTCGTCGAAGCCGCCGCCCTTCGCCGCCCACGCCCGCTCGCACAGCGACCGCACATCCCGCGCCTGATCCGGCGTCAGCTCGGCCGTCTGAAGGCGAAGGATCCGCACGTCAGGCGAGCTCGCCCATCCGGACGGCCCACACCTCGAGCGCCAGCTCGACGCGCGTCTGAGGCAGGTCGGGGTCGAGCCCGTGGCGGGCCCTGAGGGCGGCGATCCGCTCGTACAGGGCCTGGCGGGAGATGCGGAGCCGGCGGGCCGCGGCCGCCTTCGACCATCCGGTCGCGACCAGTGCCTCGACGAGGGCGAGCCCGGTCTCGTCGAGCCGCGGCTCGA
>JAICKX010000173.1 GCA_025927685.1 Thermoleophilia bacterium
CTCTTTCTGCGCTCCGCCGGGATCTCCTGGCTGCTGATCGACGACGGCTATCCCGACCCGGCAACCGTATCGTCGCGGGAGGAGACGGCCGAGCGCCTGTCCGGGAACGTCGGCTGGGTCGAGCGGATCGAGACGGTCGCGGCCCGGCTCATCGGCGAGCACGAGCGCTTCTCCGAGTTCGACGAGGCGCTGCGCGCCCACCTGGCCTCGGCGCGCGACCGCGGCGTCGTCGGGCTGAAGAGCGTCGCCGCCTACCGCAGCGGGCTCGCGATCGCCGAGCCCAAGCGGCACGAGGCCAAGGCCGCGTTCAAGCGCACGCGGCTCGTGCCCGGCCACCGGGTGCAGGAGAAGCCGCTCGTCGACCACGTCGTCCTGCTGATCATGGAGGCGGCCCACGCCCAGGAGATGCCGGTGCAGTTCCACACGGGCTATGGCGACTCCGACGCGAACCTGCTTCTCGCCGACCCGCTCCTGCTCGCGCCGCTCATGCGCCTCTTTCCCGAGGTGCCGGTCGTGATGCTCCACGGCGCCTACCCCTACACGCGCAAGCTGGCGGTGCTGGCCGCGACCTACCCCAACGCCTATGTCGACGTCTCCTACGCCATCCCGTTCCTGACCGCGCGCGAGCTGCACGCGGTCACGCACGAGGCGCTCGGCTGTGCGCCCGGCGCGCGGATCCTCTACAGCTCCGACGCGGTCGGCCTGCCCGAGCAGCACTGGCTGGGGGCGGTGCGCGGCCGCCGCGCGCTGGGAGCGGCGCTCGGCGACATGGTCATCCTGGGCGACATGTCGGCCGCCCAGGCCCGCGCGCTCGCGCACCTGATCCTGCACGAGAACGCCGAGCGGATCTACGGCCTGGTCTGAGCCGGCAGCCACGGCGCTTCACACCGAACGCGACGTCGGTAACGACACTGTCACCGGACTGTGCCGGCCATGGGCCATTCTGAAACACCGGGACCTGGTCCATCTGTTTCACCCGTGAAACACCGGGACCTGGTCCATTTGTTTCACCGCTCACGCCGAACGCGACGTCTGTAACGGCGCTGTCACCGGACTGTGCCGGTCATGGGCCATTCTGAAACACCGGGACCAGGTCCAGATGTTTCAGGCCGAGCTGCCGCCGTCGACGACCATGACGGCGCCCTGCATGTAGCCGGCCGCGTCGGAGGCCAGGAACGAGACGGCGCCGGCGATATCGTCGACCGTCCCGATCCGGCGGGCCGGGATCGACTCCTCGAACTCGGCCAGCGCGTCGGGCCGCGACGTGATCCAGTCCGCCATCGGCGTGTCGATCAGGCCGGGACAGACGCAGCACACCCGCACCCCGTCGCCGCCGTGGTCGAGCGCCAGGCTGCGGGTGAGGTTGACGACGCCGGCCTTGGCCGCGCAGTAGGCCGCGCGGGTGTGGCCGCCCTTGATGCCGGCCGTCGAGGCGACATTGACCACGCATCCCGACCCGGCGGCGATCATCGCCGGCAGGAACGTCTTGCAGGTGAGGAACGTGCCCTTCAGGTTGGTGTCGAGGACGAGATCCCAGTCCTCGACCGAGAGCTCGGTGATCCGGTGCTCGAAGAACACGCCGGCGACGTTGACGACGAGCGACGGTGTGCCGTGCCGGCCCTCGACCTCCGAGCGCAGGCGCAGCACCTCCTCCTCGGAGCGGACGTCGCAGCGGTAGTCGGCGCCGACGGCGAGGTCGGCGCCGGCGACCGTGAAGCCGTCGTCGGCCAGGCGGCGGACGATGGCCCCGCCGATCGCGCCCGCCGCGCCGGTGACGAGCGCGACGCGCCCGCTCACTCGCCCAGGCCCCGGGTCAGGGTCACGATGGTGACGAACGTCCGGTAGGCGTCCAGCGGCTCGTCCTCGCGGAACGTCACCGTCCGGGTTGCGGTCCGCTCGACGCCGCGAAGCGCGGTCGCCGCCTCGGCCATGTCGGCCGTGAGGAAGGTGACCTCGATCTCCGACGGCACCTGGATCGCGGGCGGCTTCAGCTCGCCCAGCCGCTCGACCGCGGCGCGCGCCCCCGCCCGGATCAGCTCGCACGCCGTGCGCGGGTGCAGGCTCTCGGCGGCGAACCGCGACACCGACCGCTTCACGACGACCGTCTCGATCCCGGGCATGAACGCCTCGGCCTCGTCGGCGGTGGCCTGGTCGCCGGTGATGAGGGCCACCGGCACGCCGTGGTGGAGCGCCACGAGCGCGTTCAGGCCGGCCTCGCCGGTTACGATCCCGTTCAGCTTCACCTCCCAGATCGCCCCCGGGTTGTAGGTGTGCGACAGGATCGCCCGCTCGTGCCCGATCGAGCCGTGGTAGCTCACCATGAAGACGGCGTCGAACCCGCCGTCGAGGCCCTCCATCATGTACAGCGGCTTGTGCTTGCCCGAGAGGTAGGACGCGCCGCCGTGAAGCTCGCCCGGGTGCATGTTCTGCATCGTCCAGTGCGAGTCGTTCACGAGGAACTCGCTCGCCCCGCCCTCCGCCGCCCCGTCGATCGCCGCGTTCACCTCGTCGAGCAGGAGCCGCCGGCCCATCTCGTACTCACCGCTCGGGCCGAGCACCTGGGCCCAGTCGACGATCCCGGCCGTCCCCTCGATGTCGGTGGAGACGAAGATCCGCACGGGCTAGCGGCGCTCCTCGCCCACGCGCGCCACCGCGTCCATCTCGACCAGCATGCCGTCGAACAGGAAGCCGCCGGCGACGATCGCGGTCGAGGCCGGATATGGCGGCGAGAACGCGTCGTGGCGGGCGCGCTTGAAGGCGTCGTAGTCCGACGCCCGGGCCAGGTAGACGGTCATCTTCACGACCGTCGCGAGCGACGCGCCCTCCTCGCGCAGCACCGCGTCGAGGTTCGCGAATGCCCGCCGGATCTGGGCCTCGGCGTCGTCCGGGTCGACGACTGCGCCGTCCTCGCCGAAGCCGCCCTGGCCGGCCGCGAAGACCAGCTCGCCCTCGGTCACGACGGACTGGGAGTACTCGTACTCGGCGGCGAACGGGAACGGGTTGCGGCCGGCGCGGTTCACGGACGCGCGGATACTACCGGCATGGATGACCGCGACGCGATCGACTCGATCGACGAGCTGCACCGCCGGCTCGAGCCGTGCCGCCTGTGCGTCGAGGCCGGGATCCGGGTGGAGTCGATGCCGGTCTTCAGCCGTCTGCACCGCGCCGACGCGATCCTCGTCGGCCAGGCGCCCGGCGCGAGGGAGGCGGTCGACCTGCGGCCGTTCACCGGGCCGGCCGGCCGGCGCCTGCGGGCGTGGCTCGAGCCGGCCGGGCTCGGCACCGAGGAGGCCTTCTACGGCCGCCTCTACATCGCCGCCGTCGCGAAGTGCTTCCCGGGGAAGCGGCCGCGCGGCGGCGACGTGCGGCCGTCGCCGGCGATGGTGCGCACCTGCCGGCCGTGGCTCCTGCGCGAGCTGGCGCTGATCGACGCGCCGGTCGTGATCGCCGTCGGCACGCTGGCGCTGGCCGAGCTGGCTCCGGGCGTCGCGCTCGAGCACGCGGTCGGCGCGGAGCTCCGGATCGACGACGGCCGCCCGCTGGTGTCGTTGCCGCATCCGTCCGGCGCCAACCCGTGGCCGCACCTGCCCGGGAACGCGCCGCTGCTTCGCCGCTCGATCGACCTCATCTGCCGGCGCCTGGAGCGTCGCCCCCGATAGCTCGACCATGCCGGTTCTCCTCCCTCGCCGGGCGTCCTGTTACCATCGTCTGGAAATGCGGGATCGGGCCTCCGACCACGCCGGCGGCCGGCGCTACGCTCGTCTCACCGTCGGCCTCGTGTTCCTCGTCGGGCTTCTCGACGGCCTCGTGGTGGCGACGGGAACGGCCAGTGTCGAGCTGATCGCGGCGGTCGGGCTCGGGGTGGCGCTGTACGCCCTGATCGACTGGTTCTCCCCGCGGCGGTAGCCAGGCTCGTCCGACCGGCTCGGCCGGCCGGCCTGACCTGGCAGGATGCGGCTGTGGAACCCGGCGGGTACAGGGCGTTGCTGCGCGTGCCCGGCTACCCGTCCCTGATCACGGCGGTCTTTCTCTCCCGCATGGCCAACTCCATGAGCCAGGTGGGAGTCGTGATCTACCTGCTCGAGCGCACCGGCAGCCCGGCGGTGGCCGGCGCCGGCGCCGCCGCCCAGCTCCTGCCGGGCATCGCGTCGGGGCCGTTCGTCGGCGCCTGGCTCGACCGGGCAGCGAGCCGCCGGCGCGTGATCGTCCTGACCGTCATGGCGCGGGCGGCGATCCTGGCCGGCGTGATCGCCCTCGGCGAGCTGGCCGGCGCGCCGGTGGTCGCCGAGCTGGTGCTCCTCGCCGGCCTGGGTGTCACCTTCCCGGTGCCGACGGTCGGGTTCCGCTCGCTCGTCCCGGTGCTCGTCCCGCGGCGGCTGTGGGACCCGGCGAACGCCGCGGACAGCGTCACGTTCGACGCTGCGTTCGTGGCCGGCCCGGCCCTGGCCGGGATCGCCGTGACGGTCGTGGGCGCGGGGTTCGCGATCGGGCTCCAGACGGCCGCGACGCTGGTCGCCGGCATCGCAGCGGCCCGCGTGCCCGAGCCGGAGTCGCGGCCGCGCACCGACGAGCCGCCGATGGCGGCGATCCTGACGGGCGTCCGCACCGTCGCCGGCCATCCCGAGCTGCGCTCGACCGTCGTCCTGATGGTCGTCTCGGGTGCGGGCCTCGGGTGCCTCACGATCGGGCTTCCGCTGTGGGCCCGGGAGGGCCTGCACGCCTCGGCCGGCTCGGCCGGCTGGATGTGGGCGGCGCTCTCGGTGGGGTCGATCCTCGGCGGCCTGGCGTACGGGTGGCGGCGCCCCCCGGGAAGCGACGCCCGCCACGTCGTGCTCTTCACGGCGCTCTATGGCATCCCGCTCATGGCCGTCCCGCTGGCCGGCTCGGTCGCCGTCCTCATGCTCGCGATGTTCGCGGCGGGCCTCTTCTCTGCGCCGTTCATCATCGCGATGTTCGGGATCCGCCAGCGCGCGGTCGAGCCGCACCTGCACGGGCGGGTCTTCGCGATCACGGTGTCGATCAACGCGGCGGGCGTGCCGGCCGGCGCGTTTCTGGCCGGTCTGGTCGTCGGGCCGGTCGGCGTGCACCGGCTGCTCTACGGCGCGGGGCTGGCCCAGCCGGTCGCCGCAGCACTCGCGGCCGGCATCCTGGCCCGGCGCCGCCCGCGCCCCGATCCGTGCCCTGAGGCGGTGTGAACCGAGCCGGCGCCTGGCCATACGCCCACCCGGCGCGCCCGGCCGTTGGTGGAGTGCCTGGTCTAGACCGGATCGTGCGCCAACCTGACAACGCGGTCGCGCGCGATGCGAGGCCAGCCCTGGGCGCGCACGACCTCGAGCAGCGCCTCGGCACACTCCGGATCGAACTGCGCGCCGGAGCAGCGCTCGATCTCGACCATGGCGTCGGCGACCGGCAGCGCGCGGCGGTAGACGCGGTCCTCGGTCATCGCGTGGAAGGCGTCGCACGCGCAGATCACGCGTGCCCCGAGCGGGATCTCCTCGGCCGTGAGCCCCTCCGGATAGCCGCTGCCGTCCCAGCGCTCGTGGCTTGCGCGCACGAGCGGGACGAGC
>JAICKX010000194.1 GCA_025927685.1 Thermoleophilia bacterium
GAGCAGCGCCTCGGCACACTCCGGATCGAACTGCGCGCCGGAGCAGCGCTCGATCTCGGTCATGGCGTCGGCGACCGGCAGCGCGCGGCGGTACACGCGGTCCTCGGTCATGGCGTGGAAGGCGTCGCACACGCAGATCACGCGTGCCCCGAGCGGGATCTCCTCGGCCGTGAGCCGCTCCGGATAGCCGCTGCCGTCCCAGCGCTCGTGGCTTGCGCGCACGAGCGGGACGAGCTCCGCGAAGTGCGGGACCGGCTTCAGGATGCGGGCGCCGATCTCGGCGTGCTGGCGCATCTTGGCCGTCTCGCGCGCGGTGAGCGGGCCGGGTTTTCGCAGGATCACCTCGGGGACGCCGATCTTGCCGATGTCGTGCAGGAGGGCGGCCAGGCGGACGAGCCGGGACTCGCCCGGCGCCATGTCGAGCCGCTCGCAGACCGCGCCGGCGAGCTCGGCGATGTGCATCGCGTGGTCTGACGTGTAGGCGTCCTTGGCCTCGAGCGCCGCCGCCAGGGCGCCCAGGGTCGAGAAGTACGCCTCCTCGAGCCGCTCGGCCATGCGGGCGCGCGAGACGGCCTTGCCCGCCTCGGTCGCGAGCGCCTGGCAGAGCCGGATCTCCGCCTGGGCGAACGTGCGCCGGTGCTCGTCGTAGATCTCGATCAGCCCGTACGGCTCGCCGTCGACGCGCAGCCGCAGCATGAGGAGCGAGCGGTAGCCCAGCTCACGCAGGCGCGCGCTCTCCGACGAGTCCGGCCGCCCGATGCCGAGCGAGCAGCCGTACGGCACGCCGGTCTCGATGACGGCCGCCGTGCGCGGGTAGTCCGCGAGCTCGTACTCCTCGGCCGCGCGCGGCCACTCGTGCGGCGGGCGGGCGTAGCCGGCCCGGTCGCGCACCGTGCCGGCGCGAGTGTCGACGAGCGACACCAGGCAGGCGCTCGCGTCCACGAGCTCGGTCAGCCGCCGGGCGAGGGTGGCGAGGATCTCGGCCACGTCGACCAGCTCGCCGAGCGACTGCACCGCCTCGATCATGCCCAGCGCGGCCTCGAGGTGCGGCGGCAGGGCCGGAATCGGCGCAACGCGGCGTCGGGCGGCGGGCATCGGCCAGGTGTTCGATACCGGACGGGTTATCCCTCCCGGCCCCGTCTGCCAGATCCTGGAGGCTACTGGTGGCCGAGGCTGTGCAGAAGCGAGATGACCGCCGGGCCCAGGACGACCACGAACACGGCGGGGAAGATCAGCGCCACGGTCGGGAAGAGCATCTTGACCGGCGCCCGCATCGCGTGCTCCTCGGCCTCGTTGCGGAGCCGGATGCGGAGCTCGTCCGCCTGGGTGCGCAGCATCTGCGCCAGCGGGACGCCCAGCTTCTCGGCCTGGGCCAGGGCGCGGGCGAAGCTCGTCACCTCGCTGGCGTCGACGCGCTGGGCGAGCGCCGTGAGCGCCTCCGAGCGGCCGGTGCCGAGCTGCATCTCGCGCTGCATCAGCGCCAGCTCGTCGATGAGCGGGCCGTCCAGGCGGCGCACCAGGCGGCTCAGCGCCGCGTCGAAGCTCATGCCCGCCTCGATCGAGAGCGTGAGCAGGTCGAGGACGGTCGGAAGCCCCGCGACGATCTTGTCGCGGCGGCCGCGCATGCGCATGTCGATGACGGCCGGGAGGCCCATGTACGCGAGCGCCGAGAACGCGAGCCCGGCGACCGCCGCCACCAGGACGGGGACCACGTCGAACGCCGCCGCCGCGAACATCACGGCGTACGCCGTCACGGGCAGGACGACCTTGAGGCCGGCCACGTCCTCCGGCGCGAGCCGCTTCGACCAGCCGGCGGCGGCCAGCTTGCGTCGCAGCTCCTCCGCGGCCTCGCCGCGCCCGCCGGGGGCGATCCGGCCGACCCTGCGCAGCCACGCCCGCGGGTCTGACCCCCGCGGCGCCGCGGCGTAGCCGTAGCCCGACATGCGCCCCAGCACCGACTCGACCTGGAGCCTGCCCTGGGTGGCGGCCCGCAGGGCGAAGAAGACGGCCCCGCCGATCAGGACGACGCTCACGAGCAGCCAGCTCATGCGACCGCCCTCGGCTTCACCATGCGGCGCAGGATGAGCGCGCCGACCGTCATCATCGCGAGCCCGACCGCGATCAGGATGTGGCCCGGGCGGGTCGTGTAGAGCGGCCGCATGTAGTCGTGGTTGATCAGGGTGAGCAGGGCCGCCATCGCGAACGGCAGGCCGATCAGGACCTGGGCGGAGAGCCGGCCCATGGAGGTCAGCGCCTTCACCCGCGCCGAGAACTGATGCCGCCGGCGCACCGTCTCGGCCACCTGGTCGAAGATCTCGGCGACGTTCCCGCCGACGCGACGCTGCACGTCGGTGGTGAGGACGACGAGCTCGAAGCTGTCGGAGCCCAGCCGCTGGGACATCTCGTCCAGCGCCTGCTCGACCGGGACGCCCAGGCGGACCTGCTGCTGGGCGCGGCGGAACTCGGTGTGCGCGGGCTCGCCCGCCTCGTCGACGATGGAGTCGAGCGCCTGCGCGAACGACCGGCCGGCGCGAAGGGCGCTGGCCCACACCGACAGGAGCTCGGGACGCTCGGCGTCGAACTGGCGCTGGCGGCGTCCCGCCCGGAACCGCAGCGCCGCCACCGGGGCGGCGAGGCCGGCGGCCAGCCCGGCGACGCCCGCCAGGAGCCCCAGCACGGCGGTCGCCGCGACGGCGCCTGCGAGCCCGCTCGCGGCGGAGGCCAGTGCGACGTGCCCGGTCGGCCGCTGGATGCCGGCCTGCCCGCACAGGCGGTCGAGCCGCTTCCAGGCCCATCGCTCGCCGAGCCGGGCCTCGAGCGCCTCGGCGACCTCGAGCATGACGAGCGAGCGCGACTCGGCCTCGCCGGCGGTGCCCTGGGCCGTGTAGTCGGCGAGCCGGGCCGAGAGCCGCGGCCGGCGCGAGCCCGCGGTCGTCGCGATCACATAGGCGAGCATGCCGACGGCGGCGACGCCGAGGAGCACGACGATCGGGCCGCCGTGCGCCGACCAGAAGCTGGGGGACGCGCCCGAGACGCCCTCGGGCAGCCGCACGCTCGCGGCGGCACCGCCGCGCACGCGCACCTTCAGCGAGCGGGCGCCGGACTGGGGCAGGTCGACGTCGACGGCGTACGTGGTCGCGAGCCGGGCCTGCGAGAGCTGGAGCGCGATCGGCTCGAGC
>JAICKX010000016.1 GCA_025927685.1 Thermoleophilia bacterium
GGCGCCCAGCCCGCCGCCCACGACGACCGCCGCGGGGTCGAGCGCGTTCACCAGCACGGCCGCGACCCGCCCGACCGCGGCGGCCGCCGCGGCGCGGGCGCCGGCGTCGCGGACGCGCTCGCCCAGGGCTGCGCCGCCCGCCACCTGCTCGACCGGCGGCGCGCCGAGGATGATGGCGTTCCCGTGCTCGCCCAGATGCGGCCGGCCGTCGAGCACGAGGCACGCCGCCGCGCCGGTGCCGACGACGAGGTGCAGGAAGGAGGCCAGCCCGGCGCCGGCCCCGAACCGGGCCTCGGCCAGCGCCGCTGCGCGGACGTCGGACTCCACCGTCACGGCCGCGCCGCCGAACGCGGCCTGGACGTCCAGGTCGCGCCACTCGATGGTCTCGGCGGTCGTCAATCGACCGTCCCGGTCGACCACCTCGCAGATGCCGATGCCGACGGGGATCCCGTCGCCGCCCAGCCGGGCGGCCAGCCCGGCGCAGTCCGCGAGCACGCCCGCGCCGCCGCGCTGCGGCGCGGTCGCGGCCCGCTCCGAGCGCACCACCTCGCCCCGGCCGACGTCCACCAGCCCGGCGGCGATCTTGGTCCCGCCGACGTCGATCCCGACGGCGAGCGTCACGGCAGGTACGCCGGAGCGATCCCCGCGATCGCCTCGGCGAGCCCCGAGCCGTGGTTTCGGTACTCGTGCCGGTCTCCCATCGGCACGTAGCAGGCGTCGCCCGGCCCGAGCTCGAAGACGTGCACCTCCTCGCCGTGCCAGGCCCGTACCCACAGCGATCCCGAGAGGACGTACAGGAGCTCGTCGCCGCCGTGGGAGTGCGAAGCGGCCGCGTCGCCGGCGTTCAGCTCGTGCGTGACCACGGTCAGATGCTCGGTGCTGGCGACGACCCCGGTGAGAACGCCCAGGTCGCGCCGCCACACGATGTCGGCCGCCCGCAGCACGCGCATCGTGCCGGGCACGCGATCGCCGGGTGTCGCGCCGAGGGCGTCGTCGTCCGCGTAGACCGGCTCCTCGAGGTACGGACGGGTGCGCGCGTAGGCTCCCGACGTGCCCGTCGACGGCGGCGGGGCGAAGAGCTCCAGCACCTCGAGCGCCTCCTCGCCATGGGCGAACGCGTGGTGCCATGTGCCCGGCCCGAACACGAGCCGCTCGCCGCGCTCGACCTTGTGCACCTCGCCGGTCTCGGGGTTGGCGGCGACCATCGTCCCGGAGAGCACGTGCAGCACCTCGTCGGCGCCGAACACCGTCCGGTACTCGCGCGAGTGCCGGAACGCGCCGCCCCGCGGCAACGAGAACACGAGCGCGTGGATCCGCGCGGTCGACGCATAGATGCGGTCGGCGACCTCGCCCGACTCCGCATCGCCCCAGATGTGGCGGGTGGCGGCGACGGCGCGGATGGCCGTCGGCCGGTCGAAGGCCGGGCGCGGCGACGGCGAGTAACCCCCGGCGGTCACGGCGGGCGATGGTACCAGAGCACCCTGTGCGACCGCCCGGCCACTTGGTAGAGTCAGCCGGCCGAGCCCAACCCGACGGGGGAGCAGCAGCATGAACAGGCACCTGTCCAGGCACCTGGCGATCGCCGCGGCGGTCGTGACCGTGATCGCGGCCGCGGGCTGCGGCGGCACTCCGGGCTCGTCGCCCGGCTCGGGAGGATCGACGCCCACGGGGGCGGTGCAGAAGTCGGGCTTCCAGAAGCTCGGCCCGGTCCACCTCACGATCTGGTCCTACGACAACCAGGATCCGGGGCTCGAGCCGGTCCTCAAGGAGCTCTCGGCGAACTTCGAGAAGCAGTACCCGAACGTGAAGATCACCATGGTCTTCAAGGACTTCAACAGCCTGGTGAACGTCGTGCCGCGCGCCCTGGCCTCCGGCTCCGGCCCCGATATCACCGAGGGCAACCAGGGCTACCAGACCGACGCCCAGCTCGTGAAGGCCAAGCTGATCGTCCCGCTCGACCGCTACATCAAGGCCTACGGCTGGGACAAGTGGTACTCGCCGTCGACCTGGTCGATGTTCCGGTGGACGGACGACGGCACGACGTTCGGCAAGGGGCCGACCTGGGGCGTCGCGCAGACGGGTCAGAACATCAACGTCTACGTGAACACCCAGAAGCTGAAGCAGCTCGGGTACGACCCCTCGAACATGCCGCAGACGTTCGACGAGTTCAACTCGATGCTGGCCGACATGCGCTCGAAGCTCCCCAAGAGCGAGCCCGTCATCGAGTTCGGCAACAACGAGGGCTACGGCACGATCCACATGTTCGGCGGCATCCAGGCCGCGTTCTTCAGCCCCCAGGACGAGCGCAACTGGATCCAGCACGTGCCGGGCTCGACCTGGGACACGCCCGACAACATCAAGGCTCTCGAGGCCTACCAGGCCTGGGCCAAGAACGGCTACTTCAACAGCGACTACAACGCGCTCAAGTACGACCAGTCGGCCGCGGAGTTCGCCAAGGGGAAGGGCGTCTTCTGGATGGGCGGCGACTGGGACGCGTCGATCATCAAGTCGGGGCTCGGGGACAACGCCGCCGTGATCAACATCCCGCCCGGCCAGAGCGGCACGTGGGCTGGGGTCGGCGGGCTCTCGGGCCCATGGCACATCTCGTCCAAGACGAAGTACCCCGACCTGGCGGCGGCCTGGCTCAACTACATCATCGCCTCGCCCGAGGCGCAGAAGCTGATGTACGAGCAGCAGCAGATCCCGTCGCCGTCCGACGCGATCGCGCCCCCGGCCGGCGATCCGTTCCTGACCCAGGTGACGGACGCGTTCCGGCAGGTGGCCGACGACGACGGCCTCATGCTCTACACGGACTGGGCCTCGCCGACGATGTACGACACGCTGGCGTCGAACTTCCAGGACCTGCTCGCCGGGCGGATCTCGGCCCAGGACATGGCGAAGACCGTGCAGGACGACTGGGAGAAGTTCGACCAGACGCTCCAGCAGTAGACCTCGATGGCAACTGACACGGCGGCCCAGCTCGGCTCGGAGACGAGCGCGGGCGACCGTGCCCGCGCGCGCAAGCGGGCGCCCGGCGAGCCGCGCAACGTGGCCTGGCTCTACATCCTGCCGGGCCTCCTCTTCTACGGCCTCTTCACGCTCGCGCCGCTGGCGCACACGGTGGAGCTCTCGTTCTTCGACTGGGACGGGCTCACCGTGGGCCACTACATCGGCCTCGGCAACTATCGCGAGGCGCTCGACGACCCGCTCGTGCGGGACTCGTTCAGGCACTCCGCCGAGCTGATCGTCTTCTACGCGCTCCTGCCGGTGGCCCTCGGCCTGCTGCTCACCGCCATCCTGACCCGTCACCCGGTGCGCGGGTTCACGTTCTTCCGCACGGCCCTCTTCCTGCCGCAGATGATCGCGGGCGTCGTCGTCGCCCAGGCCTGGGTGTGGATCTACGCCGACAACGGGCCGCTCAACGAGTTCCTGCGGGACGTCGGGCTCGGGTCGCTGGCGCGGCCGTGGCTGGGCGACTTCAGCTGGGCGCTGCCGGCGGTCGGCGGGATCGGGACGTGGGTGACCTACGGCCTCTGCATGGTGCTCTTCATCGCCGGTGCCCAGAGCATCCCGGCGAGCCTCTACGACGCGGCCCGGGTCGACGGCGCCGGCGCGGTGCGCGAGTTCTTCGCCGTGACGCTGCCGGCCCTGCGCAATCAGGTCGTGGTCGCGTTCGTGCTGACGACGATCAACGCGCTCCGCAGCTTCGACGTCATCTACAACGCCACGAGCGGCGGTCCCGGCACGACGACCTACGTGCCGTCGTTCTACATGTACCGAAACGCCTTCGTCTTCAACCGGGTCGGCTACGCGGCCGCAATCGCGGTCATCCTGACCGCGGCGATCTTCACGCTGGCCGGGATCGTGCTCTACGTCAGCTCGCGGGGTGACGAGGGATGACCGCCACCCGGGTCGAGCGGGCGGTCACGTACACCGTGCTGACGCTGTTCGCGATCGGGGCGATCTACCCGGTGCTCTCGATCCTGTTCCTGGCGCTGCACACGAAGAGCGACCTCGTGACCGGCTTCGCCTGGCCGACCGACCCCAGCATGTCGAGCTTCCGGGCCGCCTGGACGGAGGGCGACTTCGGCACGGGGCTCAAGTCGAGCTTCATCGTGGCGGCGGTCGTCACCGTGGTGTCGGCCGTCCTCTCGCTCGGCACCGGCTACGCGTTCGGGACGATGCGCTTCCGGGGCGACCGCTGGCTCTTCGGCGTGTTCCTGCTCGGGATCATCTTCCCGTACGAGGCGACGGTGATCCCGCTCTACTACGACTTTCAGGACTTCGGCATCCTGAACACGTACTGGTCGCTGATCCTGCCCCAGATCGGCCAGTCGGTCGCGTTCGGCACGTTCTGGATGCGGGCCTTCTTCCGCTCGACCCCTCCGGCGCTCGTCGAGGCGGCCCGCATGGACGGCGCCTCGAGCTTCGGCGTCCTCGTGCGCGTGCTCCTGCCGCAGGCCCGCCCCGCCCTGCTCACGCTGTGCGCCCTCGTCTTCACCTACACCTGGAACGAGTTTCTGCTCGCCCTCGTGCTTGTCAGCGGCTCGCCCTCGAAGCAGACCGCCCCGCTCGGGCTCAGCTTCTTCGCCGGTGCCGTGCGGGCGGGCGACCCGACCAAGGTCGCGGCGGCCTCGGTGCTGGTGGCCGCGCCGATCGTCATCGTGTACATCTTCCTCCAGCGGCACTTCATCCGCGGGATGCTGGCAGGAGCCGTAAAGGGGTAAGGGGTAGGAATGGCCCGGATCAAGCTGGCGTACATCGGTGGAGGATCGACCCGCGGGGCGGGGACGATGGCCTCCCTCATCCACAACAACGGCGCGGAGTTCGACGGCTCGGAGGTGGTGCTGGTCGACCTCGACCCGGACCGGCTCGCGCTCATCCGCACCTTGGCCGAGAAGATGGCACGGGCGCGCGGAGTCGACCTGACGGTGAGGGCGACCACCGACCGGCGGGCGGCGCTCCAGGACTGCGACGCGGTGCTCTCGTCGTTCCGGCCGGGCGGCTTCAGCGCCCGCGCGAAGGACGAGCGCATCCCGCTGAACCACGGCGTGATCGGCCAGGAGACGCAGGGGCCGGGCGGCTTCTTCATGGCCCTGCGCGCGATCTCCGTGCTGAAGGGGATCTGTGCCGACATGGAGGAGATCTGCCCCGACGCCTGGCTCTTCAACTACACGAACCCGGTGAACCTCGTGGCCGAGGCGGTGACCCACCACTCGTCGATCAAGTGCGTGTCGCTGTGCGAGGGGCCGATCTACTTCGTCGACAAGATGGCGGGCTACGCGCAGCTCGACCCGGAGAAGCTCTCAGCGGTGATGGTCGGCCTGAACCACGGCTGCTGGAGCGTGGAGCACACCTACGACGGCGAGGATGCGATCCCGCACATCGAGGCCGCCTGGGAGCGGCGCCGCGAGGACCCGGAGCTCTCGACGATGGGCCGCCGGATCCTGCACCTGGGCGCCACCATGGGCTCCATCCCTGCCGAGTACTTCATGTACTACTACTTCCGCGACGAGATCGTGGGCGAGCTCGCGGCCAAGCCCACGACGCGCGCCGAGGACATCATGGGCTGGGCGCCCGACTACTGGCGCCACTACGAGGAGCAGGCCGAGACCGACGACCCCCACCTCGACCCCGGCCGGTCGCGCGGCGGGATCCAGGAGCTGGAGCTGGCCGTCGACGTCATGGACGCGATCTTCAACGACAAGGACGAGGTGCACCCCGTGAACGTCCCGAACGCCGGCGGCGCGCTCCCCGGCTTCCCCGACGACCTCGTCGTCGAGATCCAGGGGCGCTGCAACCGGGCCGGCATCGAGCCGGTCCCGGCGAAGCCGCTTGCCCGGCACGTCCGCGGCCTCGTCCACATGCTCGGCGAGTACCAGGCCATGGCGGCCGAGGCGGCCTGGTCGGGCGGCCGCCGCGAGGCGGTCCGGGCGCTCGCCGCGAACCCGCTCGTCATGCGGCTCGACCTGGCCGAGGAGCTCTACGACGAGCTCTTCGCCGCCCACCGGGAGCTGCTCCCGGACCGCCTCGCGGCGTGACGCGGCTGCTCCTCGGCGTCGACGGCGGGAACACCAAGACCGTGGGGCTCGTCGCCGGCCGCGACGGCGCGATCCTCGGCGCGGGGCGGTCGGGCAACTCCGACCTCTACAACGCCCCGTCGGTCGACGCCGCGCTGGCGTCGGTCGCCGCCGCGGCGACGCAGGCGCTCTCGGCGGCGGGCGCGAGCGCCGCCGACGTCGACGCCGCCTGCTTCAGCCTGGCGGGCGCCGACTGGGCCGAGGACTTCGCCCTGCTGCGGCAGGAGCTGCCGGCGCGGATCGGCCTCACCTCGGAGCCGCTGGTCGTGAACGACGCTGTGGGCCCGATCCGGGCCGGCACGCCCGACGGGGTCGGCACGGCCGTCGTGTGCGGGACGTACGGCGTCTCGAGCGGCCGCAACGCCGCCGGCGAGGTCTTCCATCTCGGCTTCTGGCCCGACTCATGCGGCGCACGACCGCTGGCCCGCGAGGCGCTCGCCGCGGTGTGGCGCGCCGACCTCGGCTACGGCCCGGAGACCTCGCTCACGCGCCGCGCCCTCGAGACCTACGCCGTCCCCGATCCGCTGGGACTCCTGCACGAGCTCACCCGCCGTGGCGGCCGCGGCGCCGAGGCGGTCGACCGGCTGGCCCCGGCGGTGCTGGACGAGGCCGACGCCGGCGACAAGGTGGCCGCCGCGATCGTCGCCGGCCAGGGCCGGATCCTGGGCGACCAGACCCAGGCCTGCGCCGAGCGGGTCGGCCTGGCCGGCGGCGAGTTCCCGGTCGTCCTCGCGGGCGGCGTCTTCCGCCATCCCTCGCGGCTCCTGGCGGAGGCGTTGATGCAGCGCATCCCCGGCGGCCGCGCCGTCCGGGCCGCGCACGAACCGGCCGTCGGCGCCCTGCTCTTCGCGTTCGACCGGGCCGGGATCGCGGCCGACGAGGCGCTGCTTCGGGCCACGGCTCCGCCCGCGGCGACGTACGCCACATAGCGGTGTCGTCACTCCGACCTCACGACCTCCAGCCAGCTCTCCGCCTCGCGGTACAGGACCGGGTTGTTCTCGGGCGTGTAGTAGGCGAGCGCCGCAACGGCCTGCCACAGGGCCCAGCCGCGGGCCCGCTCCCACGTCGCCGCGTCGATCCGGAGCGCGTCCCGGAAGGCGTCTCGCGCCGCGGATGAGTGCAGCTTCCAGGCGACCATGACGTCGCAGGCCGGGTCGCCGACGCCCATGCTGCCCCAGTCGATCACGCCGCTGATCCGCCCGTCGCGCACGAGCCAGTTTCGGACGTCCAGGTCGCCGTGATGCCAGACGGGCGGGCCGTCCCACACCGGGGCGGCGAGCGCGCGCGCCCAGTCGCCGGCGACCGCTGGATCGCCCGGGAAGGTCGCGAGCCACTCGTGGAACGACCGGTCGAGGCGCGCCAGCGGGACGCCGCGCCCCGGCGGCGCGCCCGCGGGATCGACCTGCTGGAGCGTGCGCACGAGCGCCGCCAGGTCGCTCGCCGCCTGGATCGGATCGAGCTCCTCGACCGGCACGGCGTCCCCCTCGACCCATGAGTGGACCACCCAGAACCACGGATAGCCCTCGCTCGGGCGGCCCTGCGCGACCGGCACCGGGATGTCGATCGGGAGGAGCGGCGCGAGCCGCGGCAGCCACTCGAGCTCCCGCCCCCCGGGCTGCGTCGGCCCGCGTCGCCGGGGGAGGCGCACCGAGAGCTCGTCGCCGAGCCGGTAGATCGCGTTGACCGTGCCCTCGGGCTCGACGCGGCGGAGCGGAAGCTCCGTCCATTCGGGGAACTGCCCGGCGATCAGCCGCCGGACGAGCGGCTCGTCGATCGCGAGCTCGTCGACGTGCACCCGACGCTCAGCCGATCGCGGTGCCGGACTCGGGATCGAAGAAGTGCAGCTGGCCCGTGTCGACCGCCAGCTTCAGCGGCTCGCCCTCCCGAGCCCCGGACCGAGGGCTCACCCGTGCCACCCAGGTCGTGCGCCGCTCACCGGCGGCGGCGTCCGGCTCGTCGAGGCCGGTCTCGGCCGCGAGCTCGAGGATGTCCTCGGTGAGGACCGGCTCGGCGTCGAGGCCGAAGTGGACCAGCAGGTCTGACCCGAGCGCCTCGCACAGCTCCGGCTCGACGTCCAGCGTCCGCCCCGGCGGCGCCTCGCGCGCGATCCCCGCGTCCTCGAGCGCCTCGGGGCGCAGGCCGAGCACGACGCTCCGGCCGGCGTAGCCGCGAAGCCCCGGCCGGGCGGCGGCGGCCTCGGGGTCGACCTCGAGCGTGAGGCCCGCGAACGCGGCGGTCACCCGGCCGTCGGCCGCCTCGACGCGAGCCTCGACCATGTTCATGGCGGGGGAGCCGATGAACCCGGCCACGAAGAGGTTCGCGGGACGGTTGTAGAGCGCGTCGGGTGCGTCCCACTGCTGGAGCACGCCCTTCTTCATGACCGCGACCATGTCGCCCATCGTCATCGCCTCGGTCTGGTCGTGCGTGACGTAGATCGTGGTGACCCCGAGGTCGCGCTGCGTCCGGCGGAGCTCCGAGCGCATCTGGACGCGCAGCTTGGCGTCGAGGTTCGAGAGCGGCTCGTCCATCAGGAACGCCTGCGGCTCGCGCACGATCGCGCGCCCCATCGCCACCCGCTGCCGTTGCCCGCCGGAGAGCTGGCCCGGCTTCTTGGCCATGAGCTCCGACAGCCCGAGGGTGCGGGCCACGTCGTCGACCCGCCTGCGCACGTCGGCCTTCGGCATCCGGCGCAGCTTCAGGCTGAACGCCATGTTGTCGTAGACCGACATCTGCGGATACAGCGCGTAGTCCTGGAACACCATCGCGAGGTCGCGGTCCTTGGGCGAGACGTCGTTCACAACGCGGTCGCCGATCTTGACGGTGCCGTCGGTGATGGCCTCGAGCCCGGCGACGCAGCGAAGGAGCGTCGTCTTGCCGCAGCCGGAGGGCCCGACGAGCACCGCGAGGCGGCCGTCGGGGATCACGAGGTCAACCCCGGCAACCCCGGTCGTGCCGTCCGGGTACACCTTGCGCACGCCGTCGAGGACGATCTCCGCCACCCCCGCCACCCTATCGCACGCGCGTGGCGTCTCAGACGGCGCTGCGCGGGTCGTGCACGCGGCGCTCACCGCCGCCCTCGTCGGGGAACGCGGCGTAGTCGGGCGCCGGGAAGCCGCTCTCGATCTCGATCGCCCGGCCCTCCTCGGCCGACCGCTTGGCCGCCAGCATCACCTCGAGCGCGTGCCGGGCGTGCTCGGGCGCCATGACCGGCGCCGCGCCGCGCTCGATGCACTCGACGAGGTGGTCGAGACCGGCCGTCCACGGCCACTGCGGCGCCGTCTCTGGGTGCACCTCCCACACCCCGGCGGCGTTCCGCCACTGCTCGAAGCCCTCCGGCGCCCAGTCGTCGCCGAGCATCTGGAGGACGCCCTCGGTGCCGTACAGCTCGACGGCCGGCGAGCGGTAACGCTGCATCGTGAACCCGGTCGTCACCGTCGCGAACCGGCTCTCGCCGAAGTCGAGCAGCAGGTGGGCGTTGTCATCGCTCTCGACCCGGACCGGCGCGCCCTCCACGGTCCGCTCCGGGATCGCCGTCCCGACGAGGGCGACCACCCGCCGCACCGGCCCGAGCAGGCCGCACAGGCTCGTCACGTTGTAGATGCCGAGATCGAACAGCGCGCCCCCGCCCGCCTCGTAGTACCACCGCCCCCACCACGGCCCGGCCCAGCCGTAGCGCGCGCGGGCCAGCACGACCCTCCCGGCCTCGCCCCTCGCGACCCGCGCGGCGATCGCCCGGTAGGTGGGAGACAGCAGGACGGCCGGAGCGCACACCAGCGTTCGCCCGGAGGCCCGGGCGGCGTCGATCAGAGCGCCGGCCTCCTCGAGCGCCGTCGCCATCGGCTTCTCGACCAGGACGTGCTTGCCGGCCTCGAGGGCCGCCCGGGCCAGCCGGCCGTGCTCGCGCATGCTCGTGAGAACAAGAACGGCGTCGACCTCCGGGTGCTCGAGCACGGCCTCCGCGCCGGCGAGGGCCACGGACGCGCCGGTCACACGGTCGGCCGCGGCCCGCTTGTCCGGGTCGGGGTCGTAGGCCGCGGCGACCCGCACGCGGCCGCCCAGCCGCTCGATCGCGGCACGGTACGGCGTCCAGTAGACGCTGCCGAGGCCGAGAATTCCAAGGCGGACCGTCACCAGGTGACGGTGATGATACGAGGACGCGTCCGGAATGCGGCGGATGGGTAGTCTCCGCTGCACATGGCGTACGACTTCGACCTCCTGGCGATCGGCTCGGGCCCGGCGGGCCAGAAGGCCGCGATCCAGGCCGCCAAGCTGCACCGCCGGGTGGCGATCGTCGAGCGCGAGCGCACGGTCGGGGGAGTCTGCATCAACTCCGGCACGATCCCGTCGAAGACGCTGCGCGAGGCGGTGCTCTTCCTGACCGGGATGACGCAGCGGTCGATGTACGGCGACAGCTATCGCGTCCAGTCCGAGGTGACGATGGGCGATCTCTTCTTCCGGACGCAGTCCGTGATCCAGCGGGAGTCCGACGTCATCCACGACCAGCTGGCGCGAAACCACGTCCGCATCCTGCACGGCGCGGCGTCGTTCGCCGACGAGCACACCCTGCTGGTCGACGAGGGCGGCGGCACGCGCCGCCAGGTGACCGCGGACAAGATCGTGATCGCCGTCGGCACCTGCCCGGCGCGGCCGAAGAGCGTGGACTTCAACGAGCGCACCGTGATCGACTCCGACGGGATCCTTCAGCTCGAGAAGGTGCCGGACGCCCTCCTGGTCGTGGGGGCCGGCGTGATCGGCATCGAGTACGCGTCGATGTTCGCGGCCCTCGGCACGCGCGTGACGGTCGTCGAGGCAAGGCCGGGGCTGCTGGACTTCTGCGACAGCGAGGTCGTCGAGGCGCTCCGCTACCACCTGCGCGACCTGAACGTCGTGTTCCGCCTGAACGAGGAGGTCGTGGGCGTCGACGAGCACGACGGCGGCACGATCACCCACCTGAAGAGCGGGAAGCGCATCCTGGCCGACACGGTCCTCTACTCGGCCGGGCGGCAGGGCGCGACGGACGGCCTCGACCTCGAGAACGTCGGCATCGAGGCCGACGCGCGCGGCAGGGTCTCGGTCGACGAGCACTACCGGACGTCGGTCGAGCACATCTACGCCGTCGGCGACGTCATCGGATTCCCCAGCCTCGCCGCCACCTCGATGGAGCAGGGCCGGCTGGCGTCCGCGCACGCCTGCGGGATCGAACCGCGGCCGATCTCCGACGCGCTGCCGATCGGGATCTACACGATCCCCGAGATCAGCTTCATCGGCAGCACCGAGGAGCAGCTGACCCAGGAGCAGACGCCCTACGAGGTCGGGGTCTCGCGCTACCGCGAGCTGGCCCGCGGCGCGATCCTGGGGGACGCCTACGGGCTCCTGAAGCTGCTGGTCTCGTCCGACGACCGCCGCCTGCTCGGCGTGCACGCGTTCGGGACGACCGCGACCGAGCTCGTCCACATCGGCCAGACGGTGATGGGATTCAACGGGACGGTCGACTACCTCGTCGAGGCGGTCTTCAACTACCCGACGCTGGCGGAGAGCTACAAGGTCGCCGCGCTCGACGCGACGAACAAGCTGCGCGCCATCTCGACGCTCACGGCCTCGGCGCCAACCTGACGCCAAGCGAGCCGGGCCACAATCCGGGTCGGCACACGCCGCGTATCACCCTCACCGGCGTGCTCCGCCAAGGACGCCAGCCCCGGAGCGGGGCGCGACCCCCGCGGACGCCCCGCTCCGGCGGCAGGCCACCCTCATCCCGGTGCCGGTGCGGCCGATCACAGGGGCTGAGAGCCCTCCATGACGATGCGCGAAGACCTGGAACCGACGCTTGCGGAGGCTGCGGCCCTGCTGGCGGCTGCGTCCGTCGTGGATGTCGAGACGGACCGCGGCGAGTCGGTCGAGCTGTGGACGATCTCGAGCCAGGGCCAGTCGGTGGCGGCGAGCGCCCCGCGGCTCCAGGTCGCATCGGGCATGCGGCTCGAATGCCGGCTCGCGACCGAGGAGGCGCCGCTGCACGTCTGGGCCGTGATCGAGTCGGCGGAGTACCGCTCCCAGTCCCGCGCCGCACTCACCTTGCGGGTGCTCGACGTCGAGTCCGAAGGCTACGAGCGGCGCGCCCCGCGCATGCCGCTGACCGCAACCGGTGTCATCCGCGCGGGCGTGTGCGACCGGATCCCGCCGGGCGAGCGGATCCCGGCCCGGATCGTCGACCTGTCGGAGTCGGGCGCCGGCATGCTGGTGGACGACATCCGGCCGCGGCCCGGCGACCGTATGTGGCTCTCGGCCCGCTTCATCGAGGGCGAGCTCAGCGCCGACGTGCGCGTCGCGCACGTGCGTCCCACCGGCCGGGGCGGCGAGATGGCCGTCGGCTGCTCGTTCATCGACCCCGAGGCGGTCCGGGGCGTGACCTCGCGCCTCGTCGCCCGGCTCGCCGGCGCGGGCCGCGACCACGGCGGGGCCGCGACGCTGCGCGAGTCGCTGGGCTTCGAGTAAGGCCGCTACCCGCGGTCGATCAGGACCCACCTGCGCACGATCAGGAGGCCGCCCGAGTGGGGCGTGTAGTCGGTTAGCCCGTAGTGCTCGTGGAGGCGGCCCTCCTCCTCCGGCGTGAGCTCGCCGTCCGCCGCAATGTGCGGCGCGTGGTCGACGGCGTCCTTGGTGACCGTGAGCGTGACGGTGTCATCCGACCGGGTCGCTCCGTCGGCGGGCGCGATGTGGAGCCGGTTGTGCAGGAACCCGCTCGCGACGAGCAGGAACTCGGGCTCGCCCGTCTCGTTGTTCACGTAGACGTCGATCAGCTTTCCGACGGACCCGCCGTCGGACGAGACGACGTCGAGCTCGTGCCAGTCGCGGACCTCGAGCGGTGACGGCATGCTGCACCTCCGGGTGCGTTTCGGGACGGGTTTCCGCCTCGGCGATGCTATACCCGCTTCGCCCCGTCCGCGCACCCGCGAATCGTTCTGGAAAGTTCTGGAACCTTTACGGGGACTGTACGGATTCCGTGATCCCGCCCAGACGCCGCCCCGGAGCCGATAGGGTCGGCCGCCGAGGATAGTCCAGGGAGGGAGGTCGAACGGCATGGTGGGCATGCGAAGATTGGTGGCGCGCGCGTGCGCCGCGGCAATTCTCGGCGCCGGTGGGGTCGCGGCGCTGACCCCGGCGGCCGCGCTCGCGGCGCCGCACGGGCAGTTCCGCGTGAGCTGCCCGTACAGCCACTCGAAGACGGACGACCCGATCGTGTACCCCGGGCAGCCGGGCGCGTCGCACCTGCACGACTTCTACGGCAACAACTCGGTGGACGCGTTCTCGGACGAGTCGTCGCTTCGCGCCGCCACGACGACCTGCAGCTCGTCCGACGACCTGAGCGGCTACTGGGAGCCGGAGATGTACGTCAACGACAAGCCCCACTCGGCACCGAAGATGACGATCTACTACGTGGGCAACCAGAACACCGAGCCGATGCCGTCCGGCCTCCAGATGGTGGCGGGCAACTCCCACGCCACGGCTCTCCAGTCGACCTCGATCCTGCAGTGGACGTGCGGTGACGGCACGCCGAAGCGGTCGAAGCCGTACGACTGCTCGTCGTGGCTCAAGGTCGACCCGGGCGGCGTCACCGCGCTGCTGAAGTTCCCGACCTGCTGGGACGGCGGTGGGCTGACCCGCGACCACGTGGCCTACACCGGCACGGGCGGCAACTGCCCCTCGGGGTTCGGCCACCGGATCCCGCTGGTGCGGATGTTCCTGAAGACCGGGATCGTGAACCCGCGCGATCCGGCGGGCCACATCAGGATCAGCTTCTCGAGCGGCAAGCACTACACGCTGCACGGCGACTTCTTCAGCGCGTGGGATCAGGCGCGGATGAATGCGCTGACGCGGAACTGCATCAACGCCATGAAGAACTGCGGCCGGGTGACCTAGTCCTCCCCTTCCGGATACAGGTGGCAGGCGACGTGGACGCCGCCGGCCGGCCGTAGTGCGGGGTCGGCCGGGTCGTGAAACGCCACGGTGGCGTCCGACCCGGCCGGCTCGATCGACCGGACGGACAGCGAGAAACCGGCGCGCGCCGGTCAGTTTCGGTCGCATTCGTGCTCCCTTCCGTCCACGAGGGGGTCCCGCCCCTCAGCTGCCGACCGCCCACCATACACCGTCCGTTCACGCCTCGTTCATGGGCGGGTTCGCGTACTTGGACGGCCCGCGCAGGGGGAGGTTGGCGCGGCGGGTGTAGGGTTCGACCGATGAGGGGGTTCCGGCTCAGCGCCGCAGCGGCGATCGCCGTCCTGGCGGTCGCACTCCTTCCCGGCACGGCGGGGGCCGCGGCACACAGGACGCCCGTCGTGCTCTTCCCGGCGTTCCACTTCACGAAGCTCCTGGTCACCGTGCACGACCAGCACGCCGCGCCGGGGTGCCCGCGCTCGGGCTCGTTTCAGGACTGGTTCCTGAACGACCATCCCAGCACGCGGTTCAGCCAGGTGTGCGAGGACAAGCTCCTCACGCTCCGGTACGCGCGCCGCAGCCACAGGCCGATGGCGCAGCGCTTCTCGAACCAGCGCGGCGTGTCGGTGCGGATCCTGCACTACGGGAGCACCGAGAGCGCCCCGTTCTACGAGCCGCTCTACCAGGCGCTCGAGGCGGCCGGCTACACCCGCGACAGGAACATCCGCGTGGCCGGGTACGACTCGCGCCTCACACCGGACATGCACGGGTTCCTGCGGCGCACGAAGCGGCTGATCGAGAGCACCTATCGCGCGAACGGCCGCACGCCGGTGCACCTGGTCGGCCACTCCAACGGGCCCCTGTACGCCCAGTACCTCCTGACGCACACGTCGCGCGCGTGGAAGCGCCGGTTCATCCACGGCTTCACGCCGATCGCGGGCAACCTGCCCGGCCAGGGCGCGCTCTATCCGCTGCTCTTCACCGGACTCAACATCGAGGACTTCACGTATCCGAGCACCACGGCGAACGCGCGCTCGAGCGCCTGGATGTACGTCAGCGCGCCGTCGAGCTACATGAGCGCGGCCGACCCGCGGATCTTCGGGGGCCGGGAGATCGTCGTCCGCGACGCCTCGACCGGCCGCTCCTACACGCCGAAGGGCTACAGGCGCCTCTTCCGCGACGCCGGGCTCGGCTGGGTGAACCCGATCGCGAACCACTACATCGGGTTCGTGAAGTTCGCCGATCCGCGCCACTTCCCGCGGGTCGACGTCTACGCCGAGAAGGGCTCCGGCATCGCCACGGTGGTCGGTGCGGTCCTGCCGAACCTCCGGGTGGGCCAGGTGCTCGATCCCACCACCGCCCACTTCTTCGTCCGCGACGGCGACGTGAACCAGGAGGACATCACGAACGGCGCGGTCCGCGCCTGGCGGAAGATGGACTGCTTCCGGTTCCACCTGACCGACAACCCGGGCGTCGACCACTTCTCGCTCCCGTCCGACCCGGGCGTGCTGGGGCGGCTCGTCACCGACCTGGCGCGGCCGCGGTCGGCCTGCTGAGGCGGGCGCCGCGTCAGTGATAGAGCGGGCGGCGCTTGCCGCACCGCGTGCAGATCTCGAACGGGCCGCCGGCCCCGTGCGGCCGGCTCGACCAGCGATGGCCGCGCCGGACGCAGCGAAGGACGTGGCGGACGTGCCGGGCCGCTCTACGCACACCTCGAGGGTGCCACCGGCCGGTTGGAGTCCAATTACGGTATGCCCGCCACCAGGGCGTCGGAAGGAGGTCGCAGTCATGAACACACCGCCGATCGTCACGCCGCAGGAGTGGGAGCAGGCAAGACAGGAGCTGCTCGTCAAGGAGAAGGAGCTCACCCGCGCTCGGGACGCGCTCGCCGCCCAGCGCCGGCGGATGCCGTGGACAGCGGTCGAGAAGCCCTACGAGTTCGTGGGGCCGGACGGGAGGGCCAGCCTGCTCGACCTGTTCGAGGGGCGGCGCCAGCTGATCGTCTACCGCGCCTTCTTCGAGCCCGGCGTGAACGGCTGGCCGGACCACGCCTGCATCGGCTGCTCCCTCATGGCCGACCAGGTTGCGCACCTTGCGCACCTGCACGCCCGCGACACCTCGCTCATCTTCGCGTCGCGCGCTCCTCAGGCCGACGTCCAGCGCATGACGGCGCGGATGGGCTGGGAGATCCCGTGGTACACGATCACCGACGGGTTCGACGCCGACTTCGGCGTGGGCGAGTGGCATGGGACGAACGCGTTCCTCCGCGACGGCGACCGCATCTACCGCACCTACTTCGTCAACGACCGCGGCGACGAGGGCATGGGCACCACCTGGGGCTACCTCGACATCACAGCGCTGGGCCGGCAGGAGGAGTGGGAGGACTCGCCCGAGGGCTATCCGCAGACGCCGCCGTACCGGTGGTGGCGCTATCACGACGCGGAGGGCGCCCGGGGGTAGACCCAGGCCGGCGGAGCGCGCCCGCAGCCGGGGCGAGGCTTGCCGTCGCGCCGGCAAGCCGCGCGCCCGTCCGGACCGACCGGTATAAGTGACTGCGGCAGAGGGCTCCGATCGAACGAGGAGGAAGACGATGAAGCTCCGGGCCGGCGCCCTTGCGATCTCGACGATCGCGTTCCTCTCGTCGAGCTCGAGCGCGGCGGCAGCGACGCAGCCGCCCGACCTCGGGATGGCCAAGCTCAGCACCATCACCATCGACACGACCACCATGCCGGGACGCCGGCTGCTCCGGTACACCGCCGTGATGGTGAACGTCGGCGCCGGCCCGCTCGTGCTCGTCGGCTCCCGGCCCGACACGTCGGTCTCCGAGATGCAGGTGGTCCAGCAGGTCTCCGACTCGTCCGGCACGACCACCGCCGTCCCGGTCGCGACGACCATGTTCTATGCGGGGGACGGCCACAACCACTGGCACACGAAGGACATCGAGGGCGGCGGTCTCCGACGGCTCGACAACGGGCGCAAGGTCGCGACGCTCGCCAAGGAGGGGTTCTGCTTCTTCGACAACGTCAAGTACCGGCTCACCCTGCCCGGGGCTCCGCAGACGGCGCACTACACGAACACCGGATGCAGCCCGAACCAGCCCAACGCGCTCACCACGACGATGGGCCTGTCAATCGGATGGGGCGACTCGTACCCCTCCACCACCAACCTCCAGTGGATCGACATCACCGGGCTTCCCAACGGCAAGTACCGGCTGTTTGCAACCGCCGATCCCGGGCACGTCGTCCAGGAGTCGAGCTACTCGAACAACGGCGCCTGGGCGACCGTCAAGATCGCGCAGGACCGGGTCACGGTGATCAAGTACGGGCCCGGCGCCTGACGAGATCATGGGCCGCGCAGGTTGACAGATTTTGGCGGCACGCGTATCGTCGCTGCATGCCCCGATACCTGATTGAGCGCACGTTCACCGTGTCCATCGAGGAGATGCCTCCGGTGGCCTCACGGTCGAAACGGATCGTGAACACGGAGTTCCCGCACATCACCTGGGAGCACAGCCACGTCGTCGTCACCGACGACGGACGGGTTCGCACGTTCTGCGTGTACTCGGCTCCCGACGAGGAGATGGTGCGAGAGCACTCCAAGGAGCTCGGCGACCACATCATCGACGTGATCCACGAGATCGCGGGCGACGTCTCTCCCGAGGACCTGCCCGACGAATAGCGCCCCTACGCCGGCTGCGCGCCGGTCTGCTCGGAGTCCGGGTCGCGTTCGACCGGTTCCTCGCGGTGAAACGACCGCCAATAGACGAGCGCCAGCCTGCGGCGCAGGTCCCGCCGCGCTGCCGCGTTCTCGTCGGGAACCAGGTCGAAGGCCTCCTTGTACAGGCGCTCGGCGTGCTCCATCGCCCAGCCGCGCTCGGCTTCCTCGGCCGCCTCGATGAAGTACCGCACGGCGCGGTCGCCCTCGCCCGCCTCCCGCCAGTGGCGCGCCATCTGCGCGACCGCCTCGCCGGCCCCGGGCGCCTCCTGCTCGAGGTAGCGCGCGAGGTCGGCGTGGAGCGACTGGCGGCGCCCGCGGGGCAGCATCTCGTAGGCGGCGTCGCGGATCATCATGTGGCGGAACGTGTACTGCTGCTCGCCGGCGATCGCGGAGACGGTCTCCCGCCTGATCAGATCTCGCCGCTCGAGCGCTGCAAGCGTGTCGCCGAGGCTGGCGACATCGTCGGCGACCCGCTCGACGGGCCCACGCCAGAACACCTTGCCCATCACGGCCGCGGCCAGCAGCACGTCTCGCTCCTCCCCGGGCAACGCGTCCAGGCGGGCGGTGACGATGCCTCGGATCGTCGTCGGCATGGCGTCCGCGCTGCCGGTCGGCCGCTCGGCGAGGGTCGCGGCCAGCTGCTCGATGAACAGCGGATTGCCCTCCGCCATCTCGGCGAACATCGCCGCGCGGTGCTGGCGCTCGCCCTCCTCGATGCCGCGCAGGACGTTGAAGGCGAGCGCCTCCGCCTCCTTGCCGACCAGCGGTTGCAGCGGCATCGAGATGTAGCCGGCCAGTCCACCGCCCCAGCCGGGCCGGGAGTCGAGCAGGTCGGGCCTGGCCACCGTCAGCAACAGGATGGGCGCCCCGTGCATCCGGCCGGCCAGCTGCTCGATCAGGTCGAGCAGGCCGCGGTCTGCCCAGTGGATGTCCTCGAACACGAGCACCGTCGGCTGCTCGGCAGCGATCGCCTCGATGAGGCAGCGCACGGAGAAGAACAGCGCCTCGCGGTCCTCGGCCACCATCTCCGACTCGAAGCCGAGGATGAGGCCGAGGTGCCCCGCCACCACCTCGGGCTCGGGCACCGCCAGGCGGTCGCACTCGGCGCGGAGCTTCTCCAGGACGGCAGCGGGCTCGTCGTTCTCGAAGATGCCCGCGAACTGCTTCACCTGCGTGGCGAAGGCGCCGTAGGCGCTGCTCTCGCGGTAGGGCAGGCAGCGGCCGCGCACGCTGCGGCCGCCGCCGGCGGCGACGATCCGCTGGAACTCCGACGCCAGCCGCGTCTTGCCGACCCCGGGAGGTCCGAGCAGCGTGACGAGATGGGGGCTTCCGCTCGCGGCGCGCTCCCAGATGCCCTTCAGCATGGCCAGCTCGCCGACGCGGCCAACCAGCGGCGTTCCCGGGCCACCGTGGTCGGAGCTGGGCCGCTCTGCCAGCCACACCTCCAGCGGGGCCTCCTTGCCCTTCGCGATCACGGGCTCGGCCCGAGCGTACGCGACCACCTGATTCGTGCAGCGGTACGTCTCGCGTCCGACGAGCACACCGCCCGCCGGCGCCGCCGACTGGAGGCGGGCGGCCGTGTTGATGACGTCGCCCGCGACCATCGCCTCGCCCAGCTCAGGCCGTGCGCCGACAGTCACGAGCGCCTCGCCGGTGTTGACCGCGATGCGCACCTGCGTGCCCAGAGCGGCTCGCACCGACAGGCCCGCGCGCACAGCACGCTCGGGGTCGTCGCCGTAGGCGATGGGCGCTCCGAACACCCCGACCACCGCGTCGCCGATGAACTTCTCGACGACGCCGCCGAACGACTCGATCTCGACGCGCACGCGGTCGTGGTAGGGCGCCAGGATGGCGCGGACGTCCTCGGGATCGAGCGTCTCGGCGCGCGAGGTGAACCCGACGAGGTCGACGAAGATGACCGTGACGATCCGCCGCTCCTCGCGTGACGGCGCCTTCGCGCCGGCCAGCGGGCGGCCGCACGCCAGGCAGAACTGGGCGATCGGGGGGTTCTCCTGGCCACATGAGGCGCAGACGGTCATGACCCGAGTCTACGACTCCGCCGCCTCGGAGGCCATCGCTCTCCGGAGGCGGAACCCGCTCGTCGCCAGCCCGGTGGTGGAAGCATGACGCTGCGGCGTGCTCGCAAAAACGCGGCCGCCACCGGTCCATTCCGGTGCCTCCCCATGAGGTCGGCGTCCCGGGAGATCCCCCAGACGAGAACGAGGATCGGCAGCCGCAGCACTGCGACGAGCGCGACGAGGCGGCTACGTGCGGGCACGCAGCCGCCGCCCGAGGCGGACGTACCGGACCGGTCGGCGATGAGGTGGCGGATGAGAGGGCGCGCTGATCATGAGCGACCGCGCGCGGTCGTGGAGTGGGTGAAGCTCCGTCCAGGCGATCCGGCGCTCGCCGAGCCATCGCGCGGGGCGGCGGAGGCCGAGGCGGCGCGCGACGGCGCCGCGCCGACGTCCACGCCGACCACCTTCAGCCGCCCGCGCTGGCTCTCGAGCATCACGTCGGAGACGCGGGTCACGTGCCGCTCGCGGAAGTCGACGATCTGCGTATCGAGGACGTCGCGGCGGAGGAGCGCGGCTGCGTCGGGCACGGGGCCGGGTGCGGCACCGGCCAGCAGGTGAATCTCCCTCGTCCCCCACTCGGCGACCGCCTCCACGGGGACGAGCGCGCGGGCCCATCGCCTGCGGACGACGAGCCCCATCACCGTCGGATGCGGATCGTCGCAGTCGGCGGCGAGGTCAGCCAGTCGTCCGACCAGGCGTCCGTCGGCGCCGAGCACGCGCGCGCCCAGCATCTCGGCGAGATCGGCGTGGAAGGCCATCCGTCACCTACGACGCGGCCGTCGCCGCCTCGCGGCGGTCCCAGGCGTACACCTCGCCGAGGAACCGGGGTGCCGAGAGGATCCCCATGGTCCTTGCGATCTGCTTGGTCAGGGCCCGCTGGGTGGCGAGCGCCTGGACCGCCTTCAGCGGATTGATGCCCTCGAAGACGAACACGGCCTCCTTGTCACCGACGTACACGCGGTGATGCTCGAAGCCCGCGGATTCCAGGTCGAACGGCGGCCCGACCGCAAGCAGCCGCTCGAGGTCGGCCTTGCGGCCGGGGCGGATCTCCGCGACGAATGCGATCCGGCTCATGTCCTCGTCTCCTTGGGTTGAGGGTGACGATCTCAGAATGGCGGGGCTGCGCGGCGCCGGCATCGGCGCATGCGCGGAACCGGACTTCGGCGAACTACGCGCTGTGATGTCCCCGTCCGGGCGCTCAGGTCGTCACGGGCTCGGGCGTGATCGGCCCGGCCTCGAGCGAGACGATGGTTCCGGCCTCTCCGGCAAGGATGGCAGGCGCCCGATCGAGCCGGCCCGGCCAGGTCCTTGTCGACCACCGCCTCCACGCCGGGCCAGGCCGCCCGGCGGGGTGGCGATGACCGGGATGCCCCCGCCCCCGGCGCAGCGGCCCGATCTCGGAGTGGACGCCAAGGCGCTCGCCTGCCGCAGACGGGGCCGGCGCTGAGGTTGTGGAGGAGTCCGTGATCATCGGGCGCTCATGAGTCGTCGACAGTTCGCGTCCCACATCCTCCGGCCACGGCGTGCCGGACCGCATCGGCGCGCGCACGGAACCACGCGCTCGAGAACTACTCGTTCAGGAGGCCGGTGTCGATGGCGTGCCGCACGAGCTCGGCCCGGGTCGACACGCGGAGCTTGTTCAGGATGTGCGCCCGGTGCGCCTCGACCGTCCGCACGCTGACGAAGAGCTGCCGGGCGATCTCCTGGTTCGTGTGGCCAAGCGCGAGCAGCCGGAGCACCTCGCGCTCCCTGTCGGAGAGCGAGTCCACCGGGCCGGCCTCCTTCTCCGGCTCGGCGACGAGGCGCGCCCCGAGCGCCGGATGGACGTACTGCTCCCCGGCGGCCACCCTCCGGATGGCCTCGACCAGCTCGGAATCGGCCGCGTCCTTGAGCACGTACCCGGCCGCGCCTGCCGCAAATGCCTGGCGGACGTAGGTCGGATCGTCCTGCATCGAGAGCATGAGGATGCGCGAGCTCGGGGACTCGACGCGGATCTCCGCCGCCGCGTCGACGCCGCTCGGCCCGGGCATGACCACATCCAGCAGCACGACGTCGGGCTGGAGCTCCCGGGCGAGCCGGACCGCGCGCTTGCCGTCGCCGGCTTCGCCGACGGGCTCGAGGTCGTCCTCGCGGTCGAGGAGGAGACGCAGGCCCGAGCGGACCACGGCGTGGTCGTCCACGATCAGGATCCGGATCACGCAGGCACCTCCACGAAGATCGTCGTTCCGGCGGGGGATGATTCCACCGTCAGGCTGCCGCCGATCAGCTCCGCGCGCTCTCGCATCGAGATGAGCCCCAACCCCTCGCTGTGGGCCTGACTGTCGAAGCCCTCGCCGTCGTCCTCGAGAACCATCGTGATCCTCCCCGCGGTGCCGCTGGTGACGAGGCTCGCCGAGGACGCACCCGCATGTTTGGCGATGTTCGTCAGCCCCTCCTGGGCGATGCGATAGAGCGCCGACTCCACCGGTTCGGGCAGGCGCTCGTCCAGGCCGCCGAAGTGCGTGGTGACGGCCAGGCCGGTCCGCCTGCCGAAGGTGTCCACCAGCCGCTCGAGCGCGGGCCCCAGTCCGAAGTCGTCGAGGGCCTTCGGGCGGAGCTCCACCGCCAGCGCCCGGAGCTCCTGCACCGCGTTTGCGACCGTGTCGCGAAGCTCCGCGACCGTAGCGCGGACGGCGTCCAGGTCCTCGCTCTCCTCCACCCGGCGAAGCCCCATGAGCACTGAGGCGAGCGACTGCCCGGTCTCGTCATGGAGCTCGATGGCGAGGCGCCGGCGCTCCTGCTCCTGTGCCTCCACCACGCGTCGGAGCGTCTCACGCCGTCCCGCCTCGCGAGTCTCGGACGCAACCAGCCTCCCGACCGCGTCCGCCCGCTCCCGTTCCGCCGCGAGGGCGTGACTGAGCTCGAGGACGAGCACCGCGCGAGTCGCATAGGCGGTCAGGAGATGCTCGTCCTCCTCCGTGAACGGGACGTCGCCGTCGCGCCCGCCGGCAACGATCACCCCGATCGCCTCGTACCGCCGCACGAGCGGCGCGATCAGCAGCGAGTTGACGCCGGTCACCTGTGCCGTCGGCGCATACGCGTCCGGGTCCGAGATCAGGTCGTCGACACGGACGACGCGCCGGGCCACGAGCGCCGCGCCGGCCTTCGACCGCGCGACCGGCACGACGTGGCCGCGGACGTCCTCGGCGGTGGCGCCGGCAGCCGAGACGTACCGCAGCGAGTGGCGCTCGCTGTCGGGGAGCGCGATGCCCACGACGGTGCAGGGAATGCTGCGAACCGCCTGCTGGGCCAGGAGGTCGAGGACGTTGTCGCGCCTCCCCCCGCCGACGAGCGCGCCGAGGAGCTCGTCGACCGAGGACAGCTCCCCCAGCGCCCGCTTGAGGGCCTGGACGTGCTTGCGCGATTCCGCGAAGAGGCGGGCGTTCTGGATCGCGACGCCGGCCTGGGCGGCCAGCAGCACGACCACCTGCTCGTCGTCGGGCGTGAATTCGCCGCCGCCGTCCTTCTCCGTCAGGTACAGGTTGCCGAAGACCTGCCCGCCCGCGTGCACGGGCACCCCGAGGAACGTCCGCATGGGCGGGTGATTCGCCGGGAACCCGACTGATCGCGGGTCGGTGCCGATGTCCCCGAGCCGCAGCGGGCGGGCATCCGTGATGAGGACACCGAGGATGCCGCGGCCTCTGGGGAGGTCGCCGATCGCCCGGCGCACCTCATCCTCGATGCCGTGGGTGATGAACTGGCTGAGGCGCCGGCCGGACTCGTCCAGAACGCCGAGGGCGCCGTACCGGGCGCCGGTTAGATCGCAGGCGGCGCGCACGACCTTCTCCAGGACCTGGTCCGGATCCAAGCCGCTCGCGATCGCCACCCCGGCATCGATGAGCGACCGCAGACGCTCATCGGGCGCCGTCGTCTGCATGGCGAGATTTTACGGGAACCCCGCAGTCGCGCTGCGCGTGCCCCCCGATGCGCCACGGATGGAAGTTGGAGAACCTGAAGCCAACGACCAGCGCAGGAGGTGTGCAGATGTTTACGACGATCGTGGTGGCATTGGACGGCTCGGAGCAGTCGAACCGGGCCGCGGATCTCGCTGCGGGGCTCGCCAAGGAGTCCGGCGGCCGGATCCTGGCCGTTCACGTGAAGGAGCTCATGGCCGGACGGGCCGCGGGTCCGATCCACGTGAACGAGGACGAGATCGTGGCCGACATCCGCGATCGCGTGAAGCGGATGAACGAGGACGGCATCAAGGCCGAGCTCCAGGTCACGAGCACGATGACGGGCGGGCCTGCCCACGCCATCGCCGAGGCCGCCGAGAAGGAGGCCGCCGATGTCATCGTGACCGGGACCCGCGGCCACACGGCGATCGCGGGCGTAGTCCTCGGGAGCGTCGCCCAGCGGCTGCTGCACGTCGCGCCGTGCCCCGTGCTCGTGGTGCCGGAGAGCATCGCGACGGGCGCGCACTCCCCCGAGATCGCCGGGACGACCGTCGCCGGCTGAGCGGCAGGACGACATTGCTGGGCCCGCGCTGTGGCGGGGCCCAGCACGGTCGTCGGAGCCTCGTCATGAGCGAGGCGCCGCGCCCCATCGTGGTCGTGCGCGATACCGATGGGACACGGGAGGAGTGAGGTGACAATCCAAACCGACATCGACGTCTTCGCATCGATCGTCTGCGGGATCGACGGATCAGCCGAGAGCATCGAGGCGGCCCGCCAGGCCGGCAGGCTCGCCGCACCGGAGGCGGACGTCACGCTCGTGGGGATCGTGAACGAGGCCGCGGCTGTGTCCATCGGCTGGCCTGCGGTGCCGATCGCAGGCGCGGCGCGGGTGAGCCGAGAGACGATCACGTCCGGTTTCGAGGCGGCCCGCGCCGAGCTGCCCGGCCACCTCGCGGTCCGCGAGGCGACGGTCGCCGGGCCACCCGCGCCGCTCTCCGTCGTGGAAGCCCGCGCACGTGAGGCGACCGTCGTCGCCGTCGGCAGCCACGGGCACTCGCGTGCGGCCGGGATCGTCCTCGGCAGCGTCGCGACCGGGCTTCTGCACCAGGCACCCTGCTCGGTGCTCCTGGCCCGGCCCGCCGGAGACGGCTTCCCGAAGACGATCGTCGTCGGGATCGACGGCTCGGCGCATTCGCGCAGAGCGGCGGAGGCCGCGGCGTCGCTGGCGAAGCGCACCGGCGCGACCATCCGCGGCCTGGTGGCGACGGGCGGCGGCGAGATCGATTTCGCCGACGTCCGCTCCGTGGTCGACGACACCGGCCGGTACACCCTGCTCGACGACGAACACGACCCTGTCGACGCGCTGGCCCACGTCGACGCGGACCTGCTCGTCGTCGGCAGCCGCGGCCTGCGCGGCGTCCGCGCGCTCGGAAGCGTGAGCGAGCGCGCCGCCCACCGGGCGAGGTGCTCCGTGCTCGTCGTCCGGTGAGCAACCGCGGCTCGCGGAAAGCCCGCATGTGAGTTCCGCGACCGCCCCGATGGCACGCGCGATGCCGGGCTCTACCGTTGGGCCGATGACCATGTCGAAGCCTCCCAGCGCCGCCGAGGACCGAACCCACGACGTCATCCTGCGCGATGGGACGACGCTGCGCGTGCGGCCGCCGCTCGCGACCGACGCGGAATGCCTGCGGCGGTTCCTCGACAGCCTGTCGCCGGCGACCCTTCATCTGCGCTTTCACGCGATCCCCCGGATCGACGACGAGCTGGTCGGGCGGATGCTCGACCCCGACTGGGAGGTCCGCGGCGCGCTCGTCGCCGTGACGTCCGGCGTCGGCGGTGCCGAGGGCATCATCGGGCTCGCCAGCTACGACCGTCTCCGGGATCCGCGGGTGGCCGAGGTCGCCTTCGTCGTCGCCGACGACCGCAGGCTCGCCGGCATTGCCACCCGGCTTCTGGAGCAGCTCGCAGCCGAGGCCGCGGCCGCCGGGGTGGAGCGGTTCGTCGCCGAGGTGCTCCCCGAGAACGGGCACATGCTGCGCGTGTTCGAGGATTCCGGCTTCGGGGTCTCGATCACGCACCGGGACGGCGACGTCCAGGTCGAGTTCCCTCTCGGGCCCACCGGCCGCTACACCGATGCCGTCGACGCGCGCCACCACACCGGCGCCGCACGATCGCTCCGGCCGGCGCTTGCGCCGGAGACGGTCGCGGTGATCGGAGCGTCCGCGCGCGACGGCTCGATCGGCGGCGCGCTCTTCCGGAACATCGTCGAGGGGTTCACGGGCCGGGCCTACCCGGTCAACCGCTCCGGCGACGCCGTCGCAGGTCATCACGCGTATCGCTCCGTCGCGGCAATTCCGGAGCCGATCGAGCTCGCGATCGTCGCCGTTCCGGCGGGTGCCGTCCTGACTGCGGCGACGGAGGCGCTCGACGCCGGAGTGGAAGCGCTGTGCGTCATCTCGGCGGGGTTCGCCGAGACGGGGCCTGCGGGCGCCGAGGAGGAGAAGCGGCTGGTGTCGCTCGTGCGCGCCCACGGGGCCCGACTCGTCGGGCCGAACTGCCTCGGGATCTTCTCCGCGAAGCGGGAGATGAACGCCACGTTCTCCCGGAGCGGCTTCCCGCCGGGGAACGTCGCGTTCGCGTCGCAGAGCGGCGCTGTCGGGCTCGCCGTCGTGGACGAGGCGGTCGCGCGCGGACTCGGCTTCTCCGCATTCGTCTCGATCGGCAACAAGGCGGACGTGTCGTCGAACGATCTCCTCGAGTACTGGGAGGAGGACCCAGAGACGAACGTGATCGCGCTCTACCTCGAGTCGTTCGGGAACCCGCACCGGTTCGCGCGGATCGCCCGTCGGGTCGCCCGGCGGAGGCCGATTCTCGCCCTGAAGGCTGGCTCGACGCCGATCGGAGAACGTGCGGCGCTCTCGCACACCGCGGCCCTGGCCGGCTCGGACGCCGCCGCCGAGGCGCTCTTCCGCCAGGCGGGCGTCCTGCGAGCCCATACGCTCGAGGAGTTCGAGGACACGCTCCAGCTCCTCGCCGCCCAGCCGCTGCCGCATGGCCGGCGCGTCGCGATCCTGTCCAACGCCGGCGGCCTGGCGGTGCTGTGCGGCGACGCCTGCGCCGAGGCCGGCTTCGAGCTCTCCGCGCTCAGCGAGCGGACCAGGGAGCACCTTGCCGCGCTGGCACCCGATGAGGCCACGGTGCTGAACCCCGTCGACCTGCTCGGGTCCGCAACCGCCGAGACGCTTGCACACGCCGTGCCGGCCATCCTGGCCGACGGCGACGTCGACGCGCTCATCGTGCTGGCCGCACCGACCGCGGTCCTCTCGTCGGAGGACGCCGCACGCACGATCGCGTCGGCGACGGACGGTGGTGCCCACGGCAAGCCGGTGCTCATGGTGACGCCCGGCGCCGAGCCGGTCCACGGCCGGGTGCCGTGCTATCGCTATCCCGAGTCGGCCGTCCGCGCGCTGCGGAAGGCGGCCGAACGGTCGGAATGGCTGCGGCGCCCGCGGGGACGGATCGCCGAGGTCCCCGCAGACCGGCCTGAGGCGCGCGCCGTGATCGACGCCGCGCTGGCCACGCCCGACCAGCCGTGGCTTTCCGCCGACGACGTCCGCCGCCTGCTCCGGGCATACGGGATCCCGTTCGTCTCCCAGCGCGTGATCGACCGGGCGGAGGACGCCGCCGCGGCGGCGAAGGCTCTCGGTTACCCGCTCGCAGTCAAGGGCGGTGCGCCCGGCGCCCACAAGTCGGACGCCGGAGCCGTGGTGCTGGGCGTCGCGGACGACGAAGCGCTGGCGTCGGCCATGGAGCGCGTCGGCCTGCCCGCCGTGCTGCAGCCGATGGTTACCGGTGGCGCCGAGCTGCTCGCCGGAGCCGTCCAGGACCCGGTCTTCGGCGCCGTCGTGGCCCTCGGGCCGGGAGGGACGTCGACCGAGCTCGTCGGCGGCGCGAACTTCGCGACGGCCCCGCTGACCGACGTCGACGCGGAGGAGCTCGTGACCTCCGGCAAGACCGGCGTGCTCGTTTCGGGCTTCCGAGGACGGGCGGCCGCGGATGTGCCCGCGCTCGCCGACCTCGTTCGCCGCGTCGCCGCGCTCGTTACGGACTTCCCCGAGGTTGCCGAGCTCGACCTGAACCCGGTGATCGCTCTGGAGGGCGACTGCGTCGCGGTCGACGGCCGCATTCGCATCTCGCGAGCGCCGCGCCGGGGCCGCCTCAAGACTTGGTGACGGGAGAACGGAACCGGCGGGCATCGCCGACCTCCTGGACCGCTCCGCGGTGCCGACGAGCTCGTCGCATCCCGTGCCCCGAACGAACGGCTGCGCAGCAGGCGATATCAGGAGGCCGCCCGAAGGCCGGCGTCACTGGGGTACCTCCCGGACGTCGACCACACCGACGGCTGCGTGGCGCACCGTGCGACGTACCGCCACCGAGTCCTCGGCTTCTTCAGCTCCACGCTGCTCGCTGGCGTCCCCGTGCAATCGGGTGATGGCGGCCGGTAGGCTCACGCACGCTCACCTGCGGACGATGGCGCATGACTCGACCTGACCACCACCCCGACGCGCCGGACCTGGCGACGCTGGCCAAGCTCGGCGTTGTCGGCTGGCAGCTCGAGCTCCCGTCGCTGCGGGTGGTGTCGATGTCCGAGGGGTTGCTCGACATGCTGGGCTACGAGCCGAGCGACACGCTCGGCCAGGATGGCTACTGGGAGGCGGTGTGCCATCACGACGATCGCGCTCGGCTCGACCAGGCGCGGCACGACCTGCTCGGCACCGGCGAGAGCTGGGCCACGTTCCGGGCGATCACCGGCGCCGGCGCGGTCGTATGGCTGGCCGAACACGCCTGCAAGCTCGACGATCGCGTCGTCGGCGTGACGTTCGACGTCACCGACAGCCCCTACCGGCGGGAAGCGCATGCCCGCGCGCGGACCGATCACCTGACGGGGCTCTGGGATCGACCCACCTTCGAGCACGATCTGGACGACGCCTGTGCCGACTGCGCCGCCGGCGCGGGCGCCGCCCTGCTCTTCCTCGACCTGAACGGCTTCAAGCTGGTCAACGACCGCCACGGCCACGCTGCGGGCGACGACGTGCTGCGCGAGACCGCCCGGCGCCTGCGCGTGGTCGTGCGCGCCAACGAACGCTGCTATCGGCTCAGCGGCGACGAGTTCGTCGTCGTCTGCCGCACCCGTACGCCTGACGAGGCGGCCGCCGCGGCCGCCGCGGTCGAGCGCCGCATCAAGGACGCGCTCGCCGAGCCGATCACCGCCGCCGGCGTCGACGTCACCATTGTCACGGCGGTGGGCGCCGCCGTCTGTCCGTGCGACGCCGCCGCGCCGGAAGGGCTGGTCGCCCACGCCGACCAGGCGATGTACGCGGACAAGCGCGCGTTGAAGCTCGCCGACCGCGCTCACGTCGGATACGACACCTAGCCATGCTCCTGTAGGGGGCGATGCCGAGCCGCCGGCTCACCGCTGCGACGGCCCGCGATGCTCGGCGGGAAACCCGTACCGGCGACGACGACCGTCGCGATGCAGGCGAGGATCGCGACCGGGATACCCGAGGGCACGGTCGTCGTCCCGCCGGCGTCCGACGTCCCGCCGCTCACGACGATGTTCCCGCCGAACGCCGAGACGAGCACCACGGCCGCCCAGATGGCGGTGATCGCCAGGGAGACCCAGACGGCCCTCGCACGCCCGGCGCGGTCGGTCAGGCCGGCAGACGGAGTCTCACTGCGTGCTGACGGTTTCGTCAGCACCACCATCGTCGCCGGCCACCAACGGCGCCGCATCGGGGCGAGCGCCGAACGTCGGCGCGGCGTTCTACGGAGCGGCGTCGCGTGGATCGCCGCGACGCGATTCGGCGTGAACGCCGATGTCCGGCAATGGCGCGCTAGCCGACACTGTGAACCAGAACCCAAGGTCATCCGACCTGCAACCTGGAAGGAGCCGGAGATGCGGCGAGTACTGGAAATCGGAGGCGTCGTCGCGGCGCTCGTGCTGATCGTCGTGGGCATCGGCGCGGCCGCCATGGCGTGGAACGCCCGCGGCACAGTGCAGGACACGCTTGCCCAGGAGCACATCGTGGGCTCGCCTGACATGACGCCGACGGCGATCAAGGCGGAGGCTAAGGAGGCCGGCCTTGACATCGCGACCCTGAACGTTCCGACGTTGAGCGTCGCCGGGAAGCAGATCGACAGCGGTGAGCGCGCGCACGCGTTCGCCGGGTACATGCGGATCCATGCCCTCGAGGCCACGGGCGGCCTGACCTACGCGGAGATGCCGCGCTACGCGACCGCCGACGGCAAGGGGACGAACGATCCCGCCAAGGCGCTCAAGGTCAACGGACAGCCGCAGGACAACGGCGCCCGCCAGGTGTGGGTGACGGAGACGGCACTGGCCACCGCGCTGCAGTCGAGCTACATGGCCGACCAGCTGTCGCTCTTCGGGCTCGTCACCGGCGTGGCCCTGTTCCTGAGCGGCATCGGGTTCGGTGTGCTCGCCCTGGGCGGCGCGCTGCGAAACCGCGAGACCGCGCTCGAGTTCCTGGGGAAGCGCACCGGGCGCACGCCGCACGTTCCGGCCGGCGCCAACTGACGACCGACGCGGCACTTGCGGACCCTCGCGGGCCGCCCCGGACGGGGCGGCCCGCGAGCTTCTGGTCCGGGAGCGCGCCTGCCTCCGGCACCACCGTAGTTTTCCGCCCGCAGGTTCCGCGTCCGCCCCGACGCGCACCCGGCCGTCGGCGCCGATGCTGTGAGCATGGCAATCGAGCAGTCAATGGGTACGGTGGAGTACCCCGTCGCCTGGATCGACGGCACGCAGGCCCGCCACCTCGGCCGGGCGCGGTTCGAGGGGGCCAGCCTCGCGCTGGAGGGCGCAGCGGCCGGACAGCCGCGGCGCACCGTACGGATCCCCGGGCGCGCGATCCGCAGGGTCGAGCTTCACCGGTGGGCGCCGGCTCCGGCCGTCGCGATCACCCTGCCCGACGGCGACGTCATCGTCGAGGTCCTGTTCGGCGGCTGGGGCGCGGCCCACCAGCTCGCCGGCGCCGTTCACGCCACCGCCTTGGCCGCCTCGGAGGAGGGAGATGTGATGACCGACCAGATCGCCATCCTTGCTGAGATCAAGCCGGGCAAGCGGGCGGATCTCGAGCGGGCACTCGCCCAGGGGCCGCCGTTCGACCTGGCAAAGGAAGGGTTCGAGCACCACGAGGTGTTCCTCGGGGACACCGACGTCGTCTTCGTCTTCACGGGGCCCGGCGCGGCGTCGCAACTCAGGCGCATGGCCGCCACCCCCGAGCTCTTCCGCCACGTCATCAAGATGACGAACCTGGTGTCCGCCCCGCGTCTGCTCCAGCAGACGTTCCGGTGGGCGCGGCACGACTCGGACGCAGACCGGCCCTCCGAGGCCAAGACGCTGGCGGGGTGACGCGGCCGTGACGACTCGTGCTCGGGCTGAACCGCTGGGCGCTCCGCGTGTCGGCATACGCCCGTCTGATGACGGACGTGTATCCGCCCTTCCGGCTGGATCTTCGGCCGACCGATCCCGGGATCATGGTCGAGGCTCGAAGGGAGGAGGCCTGAAGCGGGTTCTCGTCGCGTACGCATCCACGCGGGGGTCGACTCGGGAGGTGGCCGAAGCGATTGCCGCAGTGCTCGCGGAGGACGGCCTCGACGTCGAGGTGCGGGCGGCCACCGACGTCGACGATCTGGGCGAATGCTCGGGCGTCGTGCTCGGAGGCGCGCTCTATATGGGCCGATTGCACAAGGACGCCCGGCGGTTCCTGGCCCGTCACCGCGACGCGCTCGGCGCGGTCCCGGTTGCGGTGTTTGCACTGGGCCCCAGGACGACGACCGCCGATAACGTCGGCGGCTCGCGGGCCCAGCTCGACCGGGCGCTCGCCAGGACGCCGGAGCTCGTCCCCGCCGCCGTGGCGGTCTTCGGCGGCGTGATCGATCCCTCGGCCCTGCGGTTTCCCTTCAACCGAATGCCCGCCAGCGACGCACGCGACTGGGACGCGATCCGCTCGTGGGCCGACGAGCTCGGTGCCGTGTTCGCGACGCGCGCGGGCTGACGCGGCTGTCAACCACCGCCGAGATCGCGACGCTCGAACGCCAGCACGGCCGCCCCGACCATCGCCGCGGCCCCCGCAGCCAGGACGAGCAACCCCGGCCCGTCGGCGCCGGTCTGCAGCGGGGCCTGCCCCGAGTAGTGGAAGGGCGACAGGTACCGGAACGGCGAGAGCCAGCCCGCGAGCCCCGCGAGCCCCGCCACCAGGTATCCGACGGCCGCGACCGCCGCCGGCACGCCGATCGCAGAGGCACGATGCCGTGTGGCGGCGCCGACCGCCAACGCCATGCTGCCGTGGAAGAGGCCCAGGAGTCCAAGCCCGGCCACCGCGCCGACCACCCGGCTGACGTCGAGCGAGAGCCCGGCCAGCGGGTCCGCCACGAGCAGCGCCGCCGTCGCCGCCGCTGCGAGCACGCCCAGCTCGATCGCGAGCCCGGCGGCCTTCCAGAGGACGATCGAGCGGCGGGAGACCGGCGCCGAGATGACGAGCTCGAGGAGGCCCTGCTCGTGCTCGCCGGCGAGCGTGCCGGCGCCGGTGCCGATCGCCAGCACCAGCACGAACAGGGGCAGCATTGCGCTGAACAGCTCGGCATCCAGGAACCCCGGCCCGGTCGTGATGCCGAGCGTCCCGCTGATCCCGAAGAGGTGCTTCAGCACGTCGGGGTAGTTCTGGGCGAGGTTCTGGAACCCGGGCGAGTCCTTCACCGACGGGAACACCGCCGCGATCATGCCGATGTAGAGCGCGGTGCCGATCGACCAGGAGAGGAGCGTGCGGCGGCGGTCCACCAGGGCTCGGCGCAGCACCTCAGGCATCGCTTTCGTCCTCGTGGTAGAAGCCGAGGAAGATCTCCTCCAGGTCGGCGGGCGTGATCGTGAGGTCGAGCACCTGGTGGGAGGCGAGCGCCTTGACGAGGTCGTCCATCTCGCCCTGGACGCGCATTCGCAGGATCCGCCGGTCGCTCGTGACGTCGCGCACCGAACGCAGCGACGCGAAGTCGGCGGGGTCCGCCCGCGTCGCGAGACGGGCGGTGACGTGGCGCACCGAGCGGGAGATGAGCCCCTCCACCGTCTCGACGGCAGCCAGACGGCCCTCCCGGATGATGCCGACGCGGTCGGCGGTGTGCTGGACCTCGTCCAGCGAATGCGACGAGAGGAGCACGGTCCGTCCCTCGGATGCCTGCTCCCGCACAAGGCGGCGAAACTGGTCCTGCATCAGCGGGTCGAGCCCGCTCGTGGCCTCATCGAGCAGCAGGAGTCGCGGCTCGTGCATGAACGCCTGGATGAGCGCGATCTTCTGGCGGTTGCCGCGCGAGAGGTCGCGCATCGGCCGGTCGAGCGGGGCGGCGAACCGCTCGGCCAGCGCCTCGTGGGCTCCGGCGCTCGCGCGGCGGAGCCTGGCCAGCGACTCGAGCTGTTCGCGACCTGTCATCCGGCCCGCCAGGCGCGGATCCCCCGGGACGTATCCGGCGTCTGCCCGAGCCGCCGGCCCGCCCGTACGGGTGTCGATCCCGAACAGCGACGCGTGGCCCGCTGTGGGTCGGATCAGGTCGAGCAGCACGCGGATGAGCGTGCTCTTGCCGGCACCGTTCGGCCCCAGGAGCGCGAAGACCTCCCCGGGCTCGACGACCAGGTCGAGCGCGGTCAGGGCCTCGACTCCGCCGGGATACACCTTGCTGAGAGCAACGGTTTTGATGGCGGGCGGCGAGGGAGGCATCGTGCCGTAGTTCGCCGCACGCCTGTTCGGTGCCTGCCCCGATGACCGCCAGGCCCCGTCGGGCGACGATGAGGGCCAGACGACCGATTGGAGGAGCCATGTACCGCACCATCGTGATCGCGCTCGACGGGTCCGAAGGCTCCGATCGCGCGCTGCCCGTCGCCGCCGAATACGCCAGGCGGGACGGCGCGCGGATGGTCGTCGCACACGTCCGCACGCATGCGCTCGAGACGGCGATCGAGAACAAGCTCCGCGGGCAGGTCGCCGAGCTCCAGGCGGACGGCATCGACTCGTCGCTCATCATCAAGAACGGCCTGGACGGTGCCGAGGCGGACGTCATCGCGGCGGTCGCCGCCGACGCCGAGGCCGACCTGATCGTGGTCGCCGGCCGGGGGCGCGGCCCGTTCACCGGGGCCGTCCTGGGGAGCGTCACGCAGCGCCTGCTGCCCATCGCATCCTGCCCTGTGCTGGTCGTCCCGGGGAGCCACGTCGCCGACGCTGCCGGATCGAACACCGCGACCGCTGCTCGGGCATGACCAGGCGCTCGACACCCGAGCCTTCCGCATGCGCGGGAGACCGGCTGCTCATCCGTGCGCACCATGAGGGCGAGCCTCGGCGCGATGCCGAGATCCTCGAGATGCTCGGCCCGGACGCGACTCCTCCGTACCGTGTCCGCGGGCAGGACGACGGCCGCGAGAGCATCCTCTACCCGGGTTCCGACGCGTCCATCGAGCATCTGGCCGGGCGTCGCCGGGCATGACCCGCCGGCGCCCGGAGGCGGGCGGAGTCGCGCTCGCGGCGCTCGCCGCCGCCGGGCTTGCGTCCGGCGGGCTCCTGCACGCCCTCGGGCTCTCACGTCCAGGTGACGGCGCCTGGGCCGGCACCACGGTCTGCCTTCTCATCCCCCTCACGGTGTCCGTCGTGCGGACGCTCCTGTATCGAGACCTCGGCGTGGATGCGATCGCGCTCCTCGCCATGGCCGGCGCGCTGGGCCTGGGCGAATATCTGGCCGCGGCCGTCATCGCGCTGATGCTCGCGGGAGGCAACGCTCTGGAGACGCTCGCCCAGGGACGCGCCCGGCGCGAGCTCGAGCTCCTGATCGACCGCGCACCGAAGGCCGCCAACCGCATGATCCGAGACAGGATCGAACGGGTGACGGTCGACCAGGTGCAGGTGGGCGACGTCCTCCTGGTGCGAGCCGGAGAGCTGATACCGACCGACGGCGTGGTGACGAGCGCCGAGGCCATCGTCGACGAGTCCGCGCTCTCCGGCGAGCCGCTGCCGGTGACGCATCTCACCGGCGGGGAGGTAAAAGGTGGCTGCACGAACGCCGGAGAGGCCTTCGAGATCGCGGCGACGACGCCCGCCGCCAGGAGCGCGTACGCCGGCCTGGTGCGCCTCGTTCGCGAGGCCGAGTCGAACCAGGCGCCGTTCGTGCGGATGGCCGACCGCTACGCGGCGGCATTCCTTCCGGCGACGCTGGTCCTGGCCACGCTCGCCTGGGCGGTGTCGGGGGATGCACACCGCGCCGTGGCAGTCCTCGTCGTCGCCACACCCTGCCCGCTGATCCTGGCGGCGCCGATCGCATTCGTGGCAGGCGTCTCGCGTGCTGCCCGCGCCGGCGTGCTCGTGAAGGGTGGCTCGGTGATCGAGGCACTGGGCCGAGCCCGGACCGTCCTCTTCGACAAGACCGGGACGCTGACGCTCGGATCGCCCGAGGTGCAGAACGTCGTCGCCCTCGACGGGCTGCCCGCCGAGGACGTGCTCCGGCTGGCGGCCTCGCTGGACCAGCTCTCCTCGCACGGTATGGCTGCCGCGCTGGTGCGCGAGGCGGCTGAGCGGAACCTCGAGCTGTCCGTTCCGACGGAGGTGCGGGAACATGCCGGTGCCGGCATCACCGGGCTGGTGGACGACGTCCCCGTCGCGGTGGGAAGCGCCGGGTTCGTCGCCGGCGCCGGCCACCGCGGGGCAACGATCGGCGCCATCCCGGGCCAGGCACATGTGGCGGTCGGCGTCGCAGGCCGGATGGTCGGGACGATCGTGCTCTCCGACCGCCTGCGCGACGACGCGACCAGCCTGGTGCCCAGCCTGCGGCGTGCCGGGATCCGGTACGTCGCGCTCGCCACCGGCGACATCGAGGTCAGCGCGCAGGAGATCGGCCGGGCGGCAGGCGTCGACCGCGTGTACGCCCGCCAGTCGCCCGAGGCCAAGCTCGAGCTCGTGTGCGCGCTCCGCGAACGTCCCGGCCTGGGCCCGGTCGTCATGGTCGGCGACGGCGTGAACGACGCTCCCGCCCTCGCCGCCGCCGACGTCGGAATCGCGCTCGGCTCGTCCGGCGCAACCGTCGCCTCGGAGGCCGCGGACGCGGTGATCGCCGTCGACCGCATCGACCGTGTCGCCGAGGCCGTCGCGATCGGCCGGCGCTCGATCCAGATCGCCGAGCAGAGCGTCGTCGCGGGCCTCGCCCTGAGCGCGGCGGGCATGTGCGCCGCCGCGCTCGGGTACCTGCCGCCCGTCGCCGGCGCGGTCACGCAGGAGGTGATCGACGTGGCGGTGATCCTGAACGCCCTGCGTGCTCTGGGCCGCTGAGACCGTTGCGGGAAAGCCGCTCGGAGATTCGGTTTCGGCCCCGATGCGTGGCGTCGATGCGCGCGCCTACCCTGGAGCTGCCGAACGCGAGAAAGGGAGGCCCGGAATGTCCGCCATCATCGCAGCAACCGACGGCTCACCCTCTGCCCGCGCCGCAGTGGATCTGGCGATCGGCGAGGCGACGGCCTCGCGCAGCCGGCTCGAGCTCCTGAGCACGTGGTCGGCCCCCGTGAACAGCGAGCTCGGAGCCCCCGCCTACATGTCCGAGGAGGCGTTCTACGCCGACCGCGACGCGATGGCCGCGATTCTGGAGCAGGCCAAGGCGCATGCGGCCGACGCAGGCATCGACGTCCACACGCGCCTGGTCGCCGGCGACGCCGCCGCGGAGATCTGCCGCATCGCATCGGAGCGTGAGGCGAGCCTGATCGTGATGGGGACGCGCGGCCACAAGCCGCTCGCGGCGGCGATCCTCGGGAGCGTCGCGACGCGCGTGCTCCAGCACGCCCCATGCCCGGTCATGATCGTCCCGGGAGCGGAGGGCGCGTCCTGATGGCCGGCACGGGTGTCCGACATGACCGCCAAGGTCCCGGTCGGGCGGCGCCAGATGCGAGCGGCCGGCGTGCCAAGGCCGGGGCGGAGTGGAGCCTCCTCCACCCCTGCCCCACGTCCTGCGAGCCCAGCCGGTGATCACGGTCTGCGGATTTCCCGCGCGCGGCTCGGTGATGACCCCGATGCGCTTCTAGGCTCCAGGCGACAAGCTCAGGATATGGCGCACAACGCGGACGATTCGACAGCGGGTCAGGCGGCGCGGAACCTCGCGCTCGCCACCATCGCCTTCACGATCTGCTTCACCAGCTGGGGCCTCGTGGCGCCGCTCGCCAAGCACCTCCAGGAGGCCAAGGGCTGGTCCGACACGCAGGTGCTCCTGCTCGCCGCCGTGCCCGTGCTGTGCGGCTCGATCCTGCGGATCCCCGCCGGCCGGCTCGCCGACCGCTACGGCGGGCGCAGCGTCTTCACCCTCATCATGCTCGCGTCGATCGTGCCGGCGATCCTGCTCGGCTACACGACGGGGTTCGGCGCGCTTCTCGTCGTCGGCTTCTTCATGGGTGCGGCCGGCTCGGCCTTCGCCGTCGGAGTCCCGTTCGTCGTGGGGTGGTACGACGGCTCGCGGCACGGCTTCGCCGTCGGCGTCTACGCGATCGGCACGATCGGCCCGGCGATCGCACTCCTCGTCGTGCCGCGGACGCTCGAGAACTACGGCCAGACCTATCTCGGGTGGGGCATGGCGGCGACGCTCGTCGCCGGGGCGGTCCTCATGTGGTCGCTCGGCGCCAACGCGCCGAACCCGCCCAAGCCGACGCGATACGGCGAGGTGTTCGCCGCGGGATGGCGGCTCCACCGGCTGTCGCTTCTCTATTTCGTCACTTTCGGCGGCTTCGTCGCGATGTTCACGTTCCTGCAGAAGCTGCTCACGGCGTGGTTCGACCTCTCGAATGTCGATGCCGGGGCACGCGCCGCCGGCTTCGCCGCTCTGGCCGTGGCCGCGCGACCCGTCGGCGGCTGGCTGGCCGACCGGTACGGCGCTCCCGCGATCCTGACGGCGGCGTTCGCGGGGATCGCCGTCGACGGCGCGGCGCTCGCGGCGGTCGCGGCGCATCCGACCATGCTCACCGTCTCGATCGCCTGTCTCTCGATGGCGGTCTTCCTCGGCCTCGGAAACGGGGCTGTCTTCAAGCTCGTGCCGCACGAGTTTCCCGAGAACCCGGGTGCCGCCACCGGCATCGTCGGTGCGGTCGGCGGCCTCGGGGGGTTCTTCCCTCCGGTCGTCATGGGGCTGATCAAGGGCTGGACCGGCAGCTTCGCGCTCGGATTCGTCGGCCTGCTGGTCTTCTGCATCGTCTGCTTCGGCGTTGTCCTCAAACTGCTCGCCGCCGAGGGCGGCGGCAGTGCCCCGGCGACGAACGGCGGCCTGCGTGAAGCCTGATACGAACTTCTCGCCGTCGTCACGGAGGGACTAGCATCTCGCGGGTGGGGCGCCAGATGACCGCAGGACGGTCTGGGGGAGCGCTCCTCCGCGCGCACGAGTACTTCCGCCGCGGGCCGGTGAGCCCGGAGGGCTGGAGCCAGCTCACCGCCAAGGATCGCGGGTGGGAGTCCTTCTACCGCGAGCGCTGGCAGCACGACAAGGTGGTGCGGTCGACCCACGGCGTGAACTGCACCGGTTCGTGCTCGTGGAACGTCTACGTGAAGGACGGGCTCGTCACGTGGGAGACGCAGGCCGTCGACTACCCGTCCACGGGCCCCGGGATGCCGGAGTACGAGCCGCGCGGCTGCCCGAGGGGCGCGTCGTTCTCCTGGTACGTCTACTCGCCGATCCGGCTGCGCTACCCGTACGTCCGCGGCAGCCTGATCGAGATGTTCCGGGCCGAGCGGGAGCGGACCGGGGATCCGGTCGACGCCTGGGCCGCGATCGTGGACGATCCCGAGCGGCGGCGCACCTACACGAGCCAGCGCGGCCGCGGCGGCTTTGTCCGCGCGAGCTGGGACGAGACCGTCGAGCTGATCGCGGCGGCGCACGTCCACACGATCAAGCGTCACGGCCCCGACCGCATCGCCGGATTCACGCCGATCCCGGCGATGTCGATGGCGAGCTACGCGTCGGGCACGCGGTTCCTGTCGCTGATAGGCGGTGTCATCCTGAGCTTCTACGACTGGTACTGCGACCTGCCGCCCGCCTCGCCGCAGACGTTCGGCGACCAGACCGACGTGCCCGAGTCCGGCGACTGGTGGAACGCCGACTACCTGCTGGTGTGGGGCACGAACCTGCCGACGACGAGGACGCCCGACGCGCACTTCATGACCGAGGCGCGCTACCGCGGCCAGAAGGTCGTGGTCGTGAGCCCCGACTACGCCGAGCACACCACGTTCGCCGACCGCTGGCTGGCTGCCCACCCCGGCACGGACGGTGCGCTGGCCATGGCGATGGGCCACGTCATCCTGCGCGAGTTCTGGGTCGACCGCGAGGTTCCGTACTTCCGCGACTACGGACGCCGGTTCACCGACATGCCGCTCCTGGTCACGCTGCGGGAGCGCGGCGCCGGGCCCGACGCGGCGTACGCCGCCGACCGCTTCCTGACCGCCTCCGATCTCGGTGACGCCGGCGAGAACGCCGAGTGGAAGACGGTCGTGCTCGACGAGGCGACGGGCGAGCCCGCCGTCCCCAACGGCTCGGCCGGGTTCCGGTGGGGCGAGACGCAGGGTCGCTGGAACCTCCAGCTCGGTGACATCTCGCCGGCGCTGACACTGCTCGGCCGGCCCGGCGCCGAGGGCGTCACGATCGACATGCCCCGCTTCGACGTGGGCGAGACCGACGGCGGCTCGTCGGTGCGGCGTGGCGTGCCGGCGATGCGGGTCGGCGGCCACGTCGTCACGACGGTGCTCGACCTGATGCTGGCGCAGTACGGCGTCGGCCGCGACGGCCTACCCGGGGCGTGGCCGGCCGGCTACGACGACGCCGGCTCGCCGGGCACGCCGGCCTGGCAGGAGCCGCTCACGTCCGTGTCGGCCGCGGACTGCATCCGCACGGCGCGCGAGTTCGCCCGCAACGCCGAGCTGACCGAGGGCCGGTCGATGATCGCGATGGGCGCCGGCACGAACCACTGGTATCACTCCGACCAGATCTACCGGACGTTCCTCGCGCTCGTCCTGATGTGCGGCTGCCAGGGCAAGAACGGCGGCGGCTGGGCTCACTACGTCGGTCAGGAGAAGGTGCGCCCCCTGACCGGCTTTCAGACGGTGGCGTTCGCGCTGGACTGGGTGCGGCCGCCACGGCACATGGTGGGGACGCCGTTCTTCTCGCTCCTCTCGGGCCAGTGGCGCTACTCCGACGTGCCGCCGTCGCAGATCGCTTCGCCGCTCGGGCGGGGAGCCTTCGGCGACCGCCACATCGCCGATCTTGTCGCCCTCGCCTCCCGGCTGGGCTGGATGCCGTCGTTCCCGACCTTCGACCGCTCGAGCCTTGACCTGGCCGACGAGGCCGAGAGGGGCGGCGTCGATCCGGCGGCGCACGTCGTGTCGCAGCTTCGCGAGGGCGCGCTCGGGTTCGCGTGCGAGGACCCCGACGCGCCGGGCAACCATCCCCGCGTCCTCACCGTCTGGCGCGCGAACCTGCTCGGGTCGTCCGGCAAGGGCCACGAGTACTTCCTGAAGCACATGCTGGGGACAGCCGAGCCCGGCGTCCGCGCGCAGGAGGCGGCGCCCGAGAACCGCCCGCGCAACGTCACGTGGCGCGACGCGCCCGAGGCGAAGCTCGACCTCTTCACCACGATCGACTTCCGGATGACGTCGAACGCGCTCTTCTCGGACGTCGTCCTGCCCGCGGCGACGTGGTACGAGAAGCACGACCTCTCGTCCACCGACCTGCACCCGTTCGTGCACACGTTCAACCCGGCGATCCCGCCGCCCTGGGAGGCGCGCACCGACTGGGACGCGTTTCGCGCCATCGCCGAGCGCTTCTCCGAGCTGGCCGAGACCCACCTCGGCGTCCGCCGCGACATCGTCGCCGCGCCGCTGGCCCACGACTCGCCCGACGAGCTGGCCCAGCCGCACGGCCGCGTGCGCGACTGGCGGGCGGGGGAGTGCGAGCCGGTGCCCGGCAGGACGATGCCGAAGCTGATCGTGGTCGAGCGCGACTACCCGAACGTCGCCGCCCGCCACGCCGCGCTCGGGCCGCTCTTGGAGTCGCTGGGCTCAACCACCAAGGGGGTCACCTGGAACCCGTCCGAGGAGGTCGACTGGCTCGGCCGACAGAACGGGCTCGTGCGCGGCGGGCCGGCCGACGGCCGCCCCCGGCTCGACCGGGTCGAGCACGCCTGCGAGGCGATCCTCGCCCTGTCGGGCACGACGAACGGCCGCATCGCCGTGGAGGGCTTCCGGGCGCTCGAGAAGCGGGCCGGCGTCCCGCTGGCGTCGCTGGCCGAGGCCCGCGCCGACGAGCGCATCACATTCGCCGACGCCCAGGTGCAGCCGCGAACGGTCATGACGTCGCCGGAGTGGTCGGGTATCGACGAGCACGGCCGCCGCTACAGCCCGTTCACGATCAACGTCGAGCGCGAGAAGCCGTGGCACACGCTCTCGGGCCGCCAGCACCTCTACCTCGACCACGAGTGGATGCTCGAGCTGGGCGAGGGCCTGCCCAACTACCGCCCTCCGCTCGTCCGAGGTGCGCCGACCGAGGTCGACACCGGCGGGGGGCACCGGCCCGAGCTGGCCCTGCGGTATCTGACTCCGCACTCGAAGTGGTCGATCCACTCCGAGTACCAGGACAACCTGCACATGCTCACGCTCTTCCGCGGCGGTGCCGTCCTGTGGCTCGCCCGCGAGGACGCCGAGACGCTCGGGATCGCCGACAACGACTGGGTCGAGGCCTACAACCGAAACGGCGTCATGGCCTGCCGGGCGACCGTCTCGCACCGCATCCCCAAGGGCGTGTGCCTCATGTACCACGCCAAGGACCGGCATCTGCAGACGCCGCGAACCGAGCTGCTCGGAAATCGCGGCGGGACCGACAACTCGGTCACCCGGATCATCATGAAGCCGTCGCACATGATCGGCGGGTACGCCCAGCTCTCCGCCGGCTTCAACTACTACGGACCGACCGGCTCGCAGCGTGACGAAGTCGTGATCGTGCGCCGGCGCGAGGCGGAGGTGACGTTCCCGTGACGATCAAGGCCCAGGTGGCGATGGTGATGAACCTCGACAAGTGCATCGGCTGCCACACCTGCAGCGTCACCTGCAAGCAGGTGTGGACCAACCGCCCCGGCGCCGAGTACGCCTGGTTCAACAACGTCGAGACGCGGCCCGGGCTCGGCTATCCCAAGCGCTGGTCCGACCAGGACCGGTGGCGCGGCGGCTGGGAGCTCGACCGCCGTGGACGGCTGCGCCTGCGCTCCGGCGGGTCGCTCATGAAGCTGGCGTCGATCTTCTGGAACCCCGA
>JAICKX010000162.1 GCA_025927685.1 Thermoleophilia bacterium
GCGGCGCCGCTGGGCGCGGTCGTCGAGCTGGCCGGCGCCGCGCGTCGCGCGCTCGCGCGGCTCGCCAGCTCGACCGAGGAGCTGGCGCGGCTCGATGCGGCCGCGGCCGCCGCCGCCGAGACGGCCCGCGACTGCGCCGCCCGGCTGACCGACGCGCGCGTCGCCGCCGCGGAGCCGTTCGCGCGTGCGGTCGAGGCCGAGCTGGCCGACCTGGGCATGGCGCAGGCCGTCTTCACCGTGCGCGTCGAGCCGGCCGAGCCCGGGCCGCGCGGCGCCGACCGGGCCGTCCTCGAGCTCGCGGCGACCCCGACGCTGGCCGCCGGCCCGGTCGCCGAGACGGCCTCCGGCGGCGAGCTGTCGCGCATCGCGCTCGCGATCCGCGTGGCCGCGCGCGCGGGCGGCGGGCCGGGGATCCTGCTCCTGGACGAGGTCGACGCCGGGATCGGCGGCCGCACGGCGCGGGCCGTGGCCGACAAGCTGGCGGCGCTCGCCGCCGGCGCCCAGCTCCTCGTCATCACCCACCTGCCCCAGATCGCGCGCGCCGCCGACGCCCACTTCGTAGTGGAGAAGCCGGACGACGGCGCGGCGAAGGTCGGGCGGCTGGGCGAGGCCGGGGTGGTCGAGGAGCTGGCCCGCATGCTCGGCGGCGACCCCGACGACGAGGCCGCGCTCAGGCACGCGGAAGCGCTCAGGTCGTAGAGGGGATCTGATCCCAACGTTGCGCGGCGCAGCCGTGCACGTACGCGTCGACCATGCCGGCGTCGCGCACGCCGAGCTTCTGCATGATGCGGATCGACGGTGCGTTCTCCGGGTACGCCAGCTCCCGGATCACGAGCCGTTCGGTCTCGATGGGAAGGAGGCTCAGCGTGCCGTCCGGCCGCCGTCCTGGCAGAATGCGCATGCGAGCACGGCGGAGCAGTGTAGAGCGGAAGGAGCGGGATGACCGAGCATCTGGCTGCGACACGGGCGGGGGAACGGTTCGCGATCGCCATCGCGGCTGCCACCGACTGCCACCAGGCGTGCATCGAGGCGCTGGCCTGGGGGCTCCAGCAGCGCGGCGAGCCGGCCCACCTGCTCCACGCGCGGCTCATGCTCGACTGCGCGCAGATGTGCGATGCCGCGCGCGACATGATGCTGCGGAGCTCGGACTTCGCCCACCAGGCGGCCGCGCTCACGGCGGACGTCTGCGAGCGGTGCGCCGCATCGTGCGAGCGGATGGGCGACGGGATGGCAGCCTGTGCCAGCGCCTGCCGCGCGTGCGCCGACGCCTGCCGCGCGATCGGCTAGCGGTTCCGCCGCCTCGGTCTCGGGTAGGCATCCCGACGGGCCGTCGGCCGGGTCGCGTATGATCCGTGTCCCGTAACCGGTCACCAACTCGGGAAGGGGCGAGCGTGAGCAGGCAGGTCAAGTACGTGTTCGTGACCGGGGGCGTCGTCTCGTCGCTGGGCAAGGGGATCACCGCGGCGTCGCTCGGGAGGCTGCTGAAGGCGCGCGGCCTGCGCGTGTCCCTCCAGAAATTCGACCCGTACATCAACGTCGACCCGGGGACGATGAGCCCGTTCCAGCACGGCGAGGTGTTCGTGACCGAGGACGGCGCCGAGACCGACCTCGACCTCGGCCACTACGAGCGCTTCGTCGACGAGTTCCTCTCGCGCAACTCGAACCACACGACCGGGTCGATCTACAACGAGATCATCCGCCGCGAGCGCAAGGGCGAGTACCTGGGCTCGACCGTGCAGGTGATCCCGCACGTGACCGACGAGATCAAGCGCCGGGTGACGCTGTCGGCCGACTCGTCCGACGTCGACGTCGTGATCACCGAGATCGGCGGCACGGTGGGCGACATCGAGAGCCTGCCGTTCCTCGAGGCCATCCGCCAGTTCCGAAACCAGGCCGGCCGCGACAACGTCATGTACATCCACTGCACGCTGGTGCCGTTCATCGACGTGGCGGGCGAGCTCAAGACCAAGCCGACGCAGCACTCGGTGCAGGAGCTGCGCCGGATCGGTATCGCTCCCGACGTGGTCGTGTGCCGGTCCAAGCGTCCGCTGGGCCGTGAGATCCGCGAGAAGATCGCGCTCTTCGCCGACGTCCCGGTCGAGGCGGTCATCTCGGCGCCGGACGCCGACAACATCTACGCGATCCCGCTCACGATGCAGGCCGAGGGGCTCGACCGGCTGGCCTGCGAGCGGCTCGGCCTCGTCACCGGCCCGCCCGACATGCGCGAGTGGGAGGCGATGGTCGAGCACGCCCGCTCCGCCGAGGGCAGCGTCCGGATCGCGCTGGTCGGAAAGTACGTTCAGCTCCAGGACGCCTATCTCTCGGTCGTCGAGGCGCTGAACCACGCAGCGATCTTCCACGGCACGCGGCTCGAGGTCGTCTGGGTCGACGCCGAGACGCTCTCGGTCGAGGAGGCCGAGCGACGGCTGGCGCAGGCCGACGGCATCCTGATTCCGGGCGGCTTCGGGATCCGCGGGATCGAGGGCAAGATCGCCGCCGCCCGGTTCGCGCGCGAGAACGGCGTCCCGTTCCTGGGCATCTGCCTGGGCATGCAGGTCGCCGTGGTGGAGTTCGCCCGCACCATTGTCGGCCTCGACGGCGCCAACTCGAGCGAGTTCGACCCGGCCACGCCGTACCCGGTGATCGACCTCCTGCCCGAGCAGAAGGGCATCTCGGACATGGGCGGGACGATGCGGCTCGGCTCCGATCCCGTCACGCTCGCCGACGGCACGCTGGCGCAGGCGGCCTACGGCGAGCCGGTCGTGTACGAGCGCCACCGGCACCGCTACGAGGTCAACAACAGCCTGCGGCCGAGGCTGGTCGCCGAAGGACTGGTCGTGTCGGGCACCTCGCCCGACGAGCGGCTCGTCGAGGTGATCGAGCTCCGCGACCACCCGTGGTTCTGCGCGAGCCAGTTCCACCCGGAGTTCAAGTCCCGGCCGAACCGGCCGCAGCCGCTCTTCCGCGACTTCGTGGGCGCGGCGGTGGCGCGGACGGCGGCGACGGCCCGGCCCGCGGAGCCGGCCGAGAACCTCCCGGCGTGAACCCCGCCGCCTGGCAGTCGCTCGAGGAGCGCATGCGCGAGCTGGCGGACCTGTGGCGGACGTCGGCGCTCCTCTCCTGGGACCAGCAGACGATGATGCCCCCGCGCGGCGCCGAGGGCCGCGCACGGGCCACGGCCACGCTCCGCGTGATCAGCCACCAGCGGCTGGTCGCCCCGGAGCTCGGCGAGCTGCTGGAGGAGGCCGCGGGCGACAGCCTCGATCCTTCCCGGGCGGCGATGGTGCGGGTGCTCCGGCGCGAGCGCGACCAGGCCGTTCGCCTCCCGGACGAGTTCGTGCGCCGGCTCGCGCTCGCATCGTCGCGCGGCCAGGCGGTGTGGCAGGCGGCCCGCCGCGACCGCGACTGGGAGTCGTTCCGGCCCTGCGTCGAGGAGATGGTCGAGCTGAAGCGCGAGCAGGCCGACATGCTCGGCCACGACGGCGAGCGCTACGACGCGCTCCTCGACCTGTACGAGCCGGGGATGCGCACGGAGCGCGTCGAGCGGGTCTTCGCGGAGCTGGCGTCCGACCTCGCCGTGCTGATCCAGGCAATCGCCGACGCGCCGCCGCTTCCCGAGCCGCCGTTCGCGGGGTCGACCTTCCCCGACGCGCTCCAGTGGGACGTGACGATCCGGATGCTCGCCGACATCGGGTTCGACTTCGACGCCGGCCGCCAGGACCGCTCGGCGCACCCGTTCACGACGACCATCGCGCTGCACGACATCCGCCTGACGACCCGGATCGACGAGTCGGACCCGTTCTCGGCGTTCTGCTCGACTCTGCACGAGGCCGGCCATGGGCTCTACGACCAGGGGTTCGACCCCGACTACGAGGACACCCCGATCGCGCAGGCGCCGTCGCTGGGCCTGCACGAGTCGCAGTCGCGCCTGTGGGAGAACCTGGTCGGCCGCAGCCGGCCGTTCTGGTGCCGCTACACGCCGGTCATGCACGAGGTCTTCGGCGACGCGATGCGCGGCGCCGGGCCCGAGGAGGTCTACCGCCAGGTGAACCGCGTGACGCCCTCGCTGATCCGCGTCGAGGCCGACGAGGTGACCTACAACATGCACATCCTCGTCCGCTTCGAGCTGGAGCTGGCGCTCCTGCGGGGCGAGCTCGCCCCCGCCGATCTGCCGGGGGCCTGGAACGACGCCTACCGGCGCCGGCTCGGCGTCACCTCGCCGCACGTCGGCGACGGCGTGCTCCAGGACGTGCACTGGTCGACAGGGGCGTTCGGCTACTTCCCGACGTACACCATCGGCAACCTCTACTCCGCGATCCTCTGGCGGCAGATCCGGCAGGACCTGGCCGACGTCGAGGGGCAGGTCGAGGCGGGCGAGTTCGAGCCGCTCCTCGGCTGGCTTCGCGAGCGGATCCACCGGCCCGGCTACCTCCACGAGGGGGAGGACCTGATCCGGCAGGTGACCGGCTCCGGCCTCGACCACCAGCCGTTCATGGCCTACCTGTGGGCCAAGTACGGCGACCTCTACGACGTGCGCCGAAGCGCGTAGTGGCCGCCACCGCGACCCCGGTCCTCGACCTCTTCCGCGACCTGGCGGCCATCCCCAGCCCCTCCGGGCGCGAGCGCGCCGTCGCCGACCGCGCGCTCGCGTTCCTGCGCGACATGGGCCTCGAGCCGACCGAGGACGACGCGGGCGCCCGCATCGGCTCGGACATGGGGAACATCCACGTCGCCCTGCCGCCCACGGACGGCGGCGGCACCCCGATCTTTCTGAACGCCCATCTCGACACCGTGCCGCCGACGGCGCCGATCGACCCGGAGGTGCGAAACGGCATCGTCGTGAACCGCAACGACACGATCCTCGGCGCCGACAACAAGGCGGCCGCGGCCGTGATGCTGGCGGCGGTGGCCGACGTCGTGCGCGGCGGCCGGCCGCACGCGGGCGTGGAGCTCGTCCTGACGCCGATGGAGGAGGTCGGCCTGCGCGGCGCCAAGGAGTTCGACACGTCCCGTCTCAGGGCGAAGGTCGGCTACTGCTACGACCACGCCGCCCCGATCGGGAACGTCGTCCTCGCTGCGCCGACGCAGCGCTCGGTCCGGTTCCGGTTCGTCGGCCGGGCGGCGCATGCGGGCATCGCGCCGGAGGAGGGGAGGAGCGCGATCGTCGCCGCGGCCAGGGCGATCGCCGACATGCCGCTCGGGCGGATCGACGCCGAGACGACCGCGAACGTCGGGATCGTCAAGGGCGGGATCGCCGGCAACATCATCCCGCCGGAGTGCACCGTCGAGGCGGAGGCGCGAAGCCGCGATGCCGGGCGCCTGCGCGAGCAGGTGCAGGCGATGCTCGACGCCGCCACGTTCGCCGCCAACCTGGCCGAGTGCGAGCTCGAGAGCCGGATCGAGCCGGAGTACGAGGGCTACCGCTTCTCGCGCTCCGACCCGGCCGTCCGCCTGGCGGCGCGGGCGCTCGAGGCGTGCGGGCGCGAGCCCGTCTACATCGAGTCGGGCGGCGGGGCCGACGCCAACGTGTGGAACACCCGCGGACTCCAGTGCGTGAACCTCTGCAACGGCATGGCCGAGATCCACACCGCGTCCGAGCACATCGCCGCGTCCGACCTCGATGCCATGCTCGACGTCACCCTGGCCCTGATCGACGCCGCCCGGAATCCCCCGCAAACCTCTACAATCGGCGGCGCATGAGGATCGGCCGCGGATGAAGATCGGCGTCGCGAAGGAGATCAAGCCCGACGAGTACCGCGTCGCGCTGACCACCGCCGGGGTCACCGAGCTCGTCCGGCGCGGGCACGACGTCCTGATCGAGACCGGCGCCGGGGTCGGGAGCGCGATGAGCGACGACGACTACCGCGCCGCCGGCGCCACGATCGTCGACGTCGACACCGTCTGGGGCGACGCCGAGATGGTGCTCAAGGTGAAGGAGCCGCTCGACGGCGAGTACCAGCGCCTCTCGCCGGGGCAGGTGCTCTTCACCTACCTGCACCTCGCCGCGGCGCCCGAGCTGACGCGCGGCCTCGCGGAGTCGGGCGCGACCTGCATCGCCTACGAGACCGTCGAGACGGCCGACCGGCGCCTGCCGCTGCTGGCCCCGATGAGCGAGGTGGCGGGGCGGCTCTCGGCGCAGGTCGGCGCC
>JAICKX010000119.1 GCA_025927685.1 Thermoleophilia bacterium
AACGCGGGCGCCCCGCGGCGCGGCCGCCCGGCTCACCACCGCCGACACCGGGCCGAGCGCGGCGACCCGGCCGCGGTTCAGGATGATGACGTCGGTGCAGACCTGCTCCACCTCGTCGAGCAGGTGCGTCGAGAGCAGGACGGTGACGCCCCGCTCACCGGCCAGCCGCCGCACCAGCTGGAGCACGTCGCGCTGGCCCTGCGGATCAAGGCCCAGCGTCGGCTCGTCGAGGAAGACGACGAGGGGATCGTTCACGAGTGCGCGCGCGATCCCGAGCCGCTGACGCATGCCACGGCTGTAGGTATGGATGAGCGCGCTCCCGCGGCCCTCGAGCCCGACGTCCGCCAGGAGGCGGCGCGCGGCCGCACGGGCCTCCGCCGCGTTCAGGCCGTGGAGGCGGGCGTGGTAGGCAAGGTACTCCTCGCCCGACTCGCGGGCCGGATAGCCCGCGCTCTCCGGAAGGACGCCGATCCGGCGCCGAACCTCACGCTCCCGCTCGCCGGGGACACCCGCCACCGCGAACCGGCCCGACGAGGGCGGAAGGATCGTCGTCAGCATCCGGATCGCCGTCGTCTTGCCGGCCCCGTTCGGGCCGAGCACGCCCAGGATGCGGCCCTCGTCGAGCGCGAAGGTCAGGCCCTGAACGGCCGTGACGGCGCCGTAGGTGCGGGTCAGCCCCTCTGCCTCGACGGCCGTCACGCGCCAACGCTACCCCCTTTGCGATGAATGGCACGTGAAGCCGGCGGGCGCGCCGGAAGCGCGGCTCAGAAGGCGGTCAGCTCGCGCCAGGCCGGCTCGGAGAGCGGGCTCACCGGGAGGCCTGGGGACGGCTCAGGCGCGTTGTAGGCGCCCGGCGCGCAGTCGTTCGGGCCGTCGGGGTAGAACAGGCTCGCGAGGGCCTGGATCTGGGCCCGGCCGACCCCGAGCTCGAACTGGCCGCCGGCGTACATCGCGATCCCCTCCCGGAGGCAGTGGTCGAGGCAGGCGCACAGCCGCTCGAGCGTGCCGAACCGGGACGGCTTCACGTTGAGGTTGCGGATCGGCGGCAGGGCTGCCAGGTCGGCGACGGAGTGCACCGGCGCGTCGAACGAGATGCGGTCCCGGAGCCGCTCGATCTCCTCCAGCACGTGCGGCTCGGTCGACGGGTCCTCGATGATCGCCTCGGGCAGGGCCTCGCCGGCCAAGCGCACGAGGCCGGCCTCGTCGCGGTCGCCCTGCGGGTAGTCGGCGCCGTACTGGCCCTTGATATCGACCACGCGGACGGCCCCCGACCCGGCCGCACGCTCGAACTCCTCCCTTCCCCAGTCCGCGCCCGCGTCGACCTTCAGCTCGACGGCGGGATAGAGCTCGATCCACCGGGCCGGATCGAGGTTCGACGACACCACGAACCTGAGCGGCGAGTACGGCCGGCCGACGACCTCCCCGAGCGTCGTGCCAGCCTGCCGCAGCGCCAGGTCGAGGAACGCGCTCTCGTAGGCCCAGCGGCGGTAGTCGCGGGCTGCATGCTGCACGGTCGGCACCGGGAACAGTTCGTGCTCGTCCAGGAGCTCGCTCCATCCGGCCAGCGTGCGCGTTCCGCGGAGCGGGAGCGGCGCGAGCCCGCGGTGAGACTCCTGGTCGTCGGCCGAGTACGACACATCCTCGCCCCGGCCCTGCACGCGGCCGCCCGACAGCACGACCGTCGTCGACCGGCGCGCGAAGTTCGGCGTCTGAAGCTCGCGCGGCTCGAGCTCGTAGCCCTCCACCTCGGCCTCGAGGCCCGCCAGCTTCGACCACAGCCCATCGTGCATGCGCGGCATCATGACCGACGCGCGGCCCGCGTGTCGGAGCAGCGCTCCTAGCTCGGCGGGTCGAGCGCGATCCGGCGTGCGGTGGCGTCACCCGAGATCGGGTCGGCCGAGATCAGGTCGACCGCCGCGGGCCAGCCGTCGGCGGTCAGGTGCACCTGGGCGAAGCCGGCCGACGCCCGTCCGACGGCGAACACGCCGCCCGCGCCGAGCGTGCCTCCGTCGACCTCGACCACGTCACCGCTTCGGTCGACGTGCTGGCGGTGGTCGTGGCCGGTCAGGACGATGACCGGCGCGCCGCCGGCGTCCGCGATGTGGACCCGGAGCGCCGCCGCGACGCGGAAGTCGTGCACGAGCACGATGTCCGGCCGGACCGCGAGCGCGTCGAACCAGGCCTCGACCCGGGCCGTGTAGTCGGACAGCTCGGCCGGCGTGAGGTCGAGCCGGTGTCCGAAGCTTCCGGCCTGGGCGGCGAGCGGGTCCTCGTAGCCCGCCACCGTCATCCCGTCGACGTCGACGACCGGCGGGCCGGTGACCGTGCCGTCGCCGGCCATCCGGCCGTCGTGCGTGAGGACGATGGCTCCGGCCCGGGCCAGCCGGCGCATGACGACCGGCGAGTCGTGGTTGCCCGAGACGGCGACGGTCGGGTGCCCCAGCCGGGCGGCGCGCCCGGCGATCGACGCCTCGATCGGGGTGCCCTGGAGGGCGAAGTCCCCGACCAGGAACACGGGCCGGTGATCCGCGTAGCGCGCGAACGCCGGCAGGGTGAGCCAGTTGGCGTGGATGTCGGAGGCCACCATGAACGAGCGCTCGGCGACGGGCGTCCGGTCGCCGGCCGCTCCTGCGACGAGCGTGTCGAGGCCCGAGAGCGCCTGCTGGTAGCTCGACTGGTACGAGTCGCCGGCGCTCGTCAGCCGCTGGGAGAGCTCGAGCAGCCGCGGCAGGTCGCCGCCGTGCGCGTAGAAGGTCGGCTGGCGGAAGACGCCGTAGTCGGGAGACCGCAGCGTGAGCGCGCAGACGGCGATCGCGCAGGCCGCCGCGGTGAGCCCGGCCGCGAGCCCGAGCAGGAGCATGCGCCGCCTGCGGACGACCGCATTCAGCACGAGACCCCCCACCAGGCCGCCGGCGAGGCCGCCCAGCAGCACGAGCAGGGCGGCACGGAGCAGCGCCTCGCGCACGGCCGCCGGCGCCTGATCCTCGACCGCGGTCAGGTGGCTGCGGGCATCGTCGGGCGTCTGGAGCGTCCGCAGCGCCGTCCGGCGGTCGACCGACACGAGGGTGGCCGACATGCGGATCGGCGCGGTGTACGGCTCGGCGCGCACGCCCCAGTCCACGATCGGGACGTAGACGTCCACGCTGCCGTGGTCCGCGAAGCTGGTCGAGATCGACATCCGCGCCGGGCCGACCTGATACGTGGCGGTCGAGAAGGCGCGGAGGGCGATCCCCATGCCGGCGAGCGAGAAGGCGGCAAGGCAGAGCGTGATCGCGGCCAGCCGCGCGGTGACGCGGACCCGCGGGCGGGCGATCTCGCGCCGGATCGCGGGCTCGAGCCTTCTGATGCTGGTCGTGACGGCCACCTCCTTCTTCTCGGCCGAGAGTGCCCCGGGTTGAAGGAGAGCACGCGGAGGCGGGCCTCGAGGTGAGGCCCGCCTCCCGTGTGACCGGCTACGCCAGGTGGCCGAGCCGCTCGCGGTACTCGTCGTGGGTGATCTCGCCCCGCGCGTAGCGCTCGGCGAGGATCGCCCGCGGGTCGGGCCCGCGGCGGCCGCCCCAGGGGCCGCGCCGCCAGAACACGAACCGCACCAACAGGAAGACGGTCGTGATCCAGAACAGGGGCACGAGCGGCCACAGCAGGAACCAGCCGTGGTGGTGCCAGGTTGTGAGGACGGTCATCGTCTGCCTCCTTCGAGGGTGGGATGAACCGGCGTCCGCAGGAGGCGGGCGACCGGACGGGGAAGCCACCAGTTCCAGCGCCCGAAGAGCGCGACGGCAGCGGGGACGAGGAGCGCCCGCACGACGGTGGCGTCGAGCAGGATCCCGGCGCCGAGGCCCGTGGCGATCATCTTGACACTGGTGTCGGGCGCGCTCGCCATGGCGACGAACCCGAGGAACAGGATCAGCGCGGCGCTCGTGACCAGCCGGCCCGTGCGGCCGATGCCGTGCACGATGGCCGTCTCGGTCGAGCCGGTGCGGTCGTACTCCTCCCGCATCCGGGCCAGGATGAAGACCTCGTAGTCCATCGAGAGCCCGAACAGGAACGCGAACACCATGAGCGGGAGCCAGGAGGGCACCGTGCCCGCCGGGACGCCCCACAGCTCGTCCGAGCCATAGCCGTGCTGCCAGACGAGCACCACGACGCCCCACGCGGCGGCGACGCTCAGGACGTTCAGGAGCACGGCCTTGGCGGGGAGCACCAGCGAGCGGAACGCGCGCGCGAGCAGGACGAACGTGATCGCGGCGATCAGCGCGACCATCAGCGGGAAGCTCCCGTAGACGGCCGAGACGAAGTCGTCGTTCTGGGCGACCACGCCGCCGACGCCGGCCGCGGGCGCGATCCGGTGGGCCGCGTCGCGAACGTCGTCGACCGTCCCGCCGGAGTTGCCGTGCGCCAGGACGTCGACCACCGCCGCGCCGCCCCGGTGCCAGTCCGCGGTGGCCGGGGCGACGGCGCCCTGGACGCCGGGGACGCCGGCCAGCGAGCGCGCCAGGGCGTCCGCGTCGCCACGGGGCGCGCGGATCTCGATCGGGGTGAGCACGCCGGTGCCGATCCTCGACCGCGCGAGCGCGTCGAGCCCCTGGCGGGCGTCCCCGGCCCGGCTGATCGTGTTGGGGCTGCCCTGCGGCGGCCCGAGGTCGATGGTGGCGGCCCCGCCGACCAGGACGGCGAGGACGGCGACCGCCGTGCCGGCCGCGATCCAGCGGCGGCGGACGACCATGGCCGCCCACCGCGTCCACGCCCGGCTGGCCCGGTCGTCGGTGCGCATGTGCGGCCAGTCGAGCCGCGGCCCGAGCTTGGCGAGGATGACCGGCAGGAGCGTGAGCGCCACGGCGACGCTCACGAGCGGGATCGCCATGCCGCCGTAGCCGACGCTGCGCAGGAACGGCACCGGCAGCGCGACCAGCGCCAGAAGGCCGATGGCGACGGTCGTGCCGCTGAAGACCACCGCCCGGCCGGCGGTCGCCATCGCCCGCACGATCGCCTCGTCGCCGGCGGCCCCGTGGGCGCGCTCCTCGCGCCAGCGCACGACGATGAGGAGCGAGTAGTCGATCGCCACGCCGAGGCCGACGAGCGCGCTCAGGCAACCGCCGACCCCCGAGACGTCCGTGACGGTCGTGAGCGCCCAGACGAGCAGCAGGCTGGTCAGGACGGAGACCGCCGCCACGAGGAGCGGGACGAACGCCATGAGCGAGGCGAAGACGAACGCCAGCACCAAGAGCGCGCCGAGTCCGCCGATGAGCGTCTCGGCCAGGAGCCCGAGGCCGCCCTGCTCGCCGGTCGACGTCTCGAGCGCCTCGATCCCGCTCAGGTGCACCGGGGAGCCGGCCACCGTGACGCCGCGAAGCGCTGCGCGGGCCGCCCGCAGCGCATCGGGGTTCTCGCCGAAGCTGCCCGGCTTGGGCGGTGTGTACGCGAGCATGAACGTCGTCCGGCCGTCGCGCGAGACGAAGGCGCGGTCGCCGGTCGACGCATAGGAGGCCACGCGCACGCCGGGCACGGCGCGCCGGATCCGGCGGGCGACGTCGTCGAGGCCGGCCGTGACCTGGGGTGAGCCGACAGCGGTTCCGCGTGGCAGCGTCACCACCGGCACCAGCGGCGGGCCGTCGCCGCCGTTGCCGAACGTGCGGGCGATGGCGGCGTTCGTCTCGTAGCCCTCCTTCCCGGGGACGGAGTACTGGTCGGAGAAGGCGGACGTGGCCCGGCCGGCGAAGACGATGCCGACCAGGGCGAAGACCAGCCAGAAGGCCACCACCAGGCGGCGGTGGCGGAGCACGAATCGAGTCAGATTCGGAGTCATGCCGCCACGGTAGGAGCGGCCGGCGCCCCGCGAAACGCCCTCGGGGAGGAACTTCGGGCTCCTTCCGCGGGAGGACGCAGATCCTCCCCGGGCGGGACTCGCCGGCCCCGGAGCGCCAGTACCCTGCGGAGCGTGACGTCCGTCTCGCAGGCCCCTCCGGGCGCTCGCGGCGCCCGGCTCCCACTCCCGCCCCGCGGCCTCGACGCGGCCGTCGCGGCGATCGCCTTCGGGCTCACGCTCGGACTCGTCGCCGGGGCCCGCGGCGCCGACCGCGGCCTCGACGCGCTGGGGGTCGTCCTCGCCGCGGCCGCCACGATGCCGCTGACCGCCCGCCGGCGGTCGCCGCTGGCCGTCTTCGCCGCCACGGCCGCCGCCAGCGCCGCCCTGAACGGGCTCGGGTACGCGCAGGGGCCGCCGTTCGGCCCGACCGTCGCCCTGTACTTCGTCGCCTCCGACGAGCGCACCCGCTCGCGCCTGCGCGAGACCGCCGCGGTCGTGCTCGGCATCTTCGCGGTCCACCTCGGCGCCACCGCGGCCTCGGAGGGCGGCTTCCCGACGACGCCGATCCTGTTCGGCGTCGTCGTCTGGGGCGGTGCCTGGGTGATCGGCGACCAGATCGGCCAGCGCCGCCAGCGGCTGGCCGACCTGGCCGAGCGGGCCAGCCGGGCCGAGCGCGACACGCTCCGCGAGGCCCGCCTGGCCGCGGCGGAGGAGCGCACCCGGATCGCGCGCGACCTGCACGACTCGGCCGCGCATGCGATCAACGTCATCCTTGTCCAGGCCGGCGCCGCCCGGCTGCTCCAGGAGCGCGACCCGGCCGCTGTCCGCGAGGCGCTCGCGACCATCGAGGACGTCGCACGCGAGACGATCGGCGACATCGACCAGCTGATCCGCGGCCTCAGGGAGGACGGCGCCGGCGAGCCGATCGAGGCCCCGGCCGGGCTGGCCGCCCTCGAGACGCTGGCCGCGCGCCACCGAGCGGCCGGCCTCGACGTGGATGTCCGGATCGACGGACCGCGGCGGATGCTCGCCCCGCGGGTCGACCAGGCCGCCTACCGCATCGTGCAGGAGTCGCTCACGAACGCGGCCCGCCACGGCCGCGGCGGGGCGTCGGTGGAGATCGCCTACGGCCCGGCCGAGCTCGGGCTGACGGTGACGAACGCCCTCGGCCCCGCCGCCTCGGGGGCCGCGCCGGACGGCCACGGCATCCTCGGGATGCGCGAGCGGGCGGCGCTGCTCGGCGGGACGTTCGAGGCCGGGGCCCGCGGAGGGAGGTTCCGGGTGCATGCCAGGCTGCCGTACGCCGTGGAGCGGCGCGGGCGATGAGCCCCGGCCCGGTGCGCGTGCTCCTCGTCGACGACGACGACCTCATGCGGGCCGGCCTGCGGGCGGTCCTGCGCAGCGACCCGGATGTCGAGGTCGTCGGCGAGGCCGAGAACGGCCGCTCCGCCGTGTCCGCCGCCCGCACGCACCGGCCGGACGTCGTGCTCATGGACGTGCGGATGCCCGACCTCGACGGGATCGCCGCCACCCGTGAGGTGCTCGCCGTCTCCCCCGCGATCCGCGTCCTGATCCTCACAACGTTCGAGCAGGACGACTACATCTTCGGGGCCCTCTCGGCCGGCGCGTCGGGCTTCCTGCTCAAGCGGACGAGCCCCGAGGAGCTCCTGGCGGCGATCCGCACGGTCGCGGCCGGCGATTCGCTGCTCTCGCCCTCGGTGACGCGCATCGTCGTCGAGCGCGTGGCCCGCGAGCCCGTGCCGGGCGCCGCGGCCGACACCCGGCTGGAGGACCTGACTCCGCGCGAGCGGGAGGTGCTCGCGCTGATCGCACGCGGGCTCACGAACGGCGAGATCGGCGCCGCGCTCGTGATCGAGGAGACCACGGTGAAGACCCATGTGAAGCGGATCCTCATGAAGCTCGGCCTGCGCGACCGGATCCAGGCGGTGATCTTCGCCTACGAGTCCGGTCTGACGCGGCCGGGCTCGCATCCCGCCGCCTGAGACGTCGTGGGGACCGCCTAGAGCCCGTGGCGGGCCAGGTGGCTGCGGGCGTGATCCAGGTACGCGAGCAGCTCCGCCCGGTCATCGGCGAGCGCGGCGAACGCGGCCGCGAAGCGGGCCTGGCCCTCCTCGCTGAGCGAGATCGTGACGACGCGGCCGTCGTGCGCGGCCGTGGTGCGCACGATCAGACCGGCCGCCTCCGCGCGGTCCACCAGCTCCGTCGCCGAGCTCTGGGCGAGCTGGAGGTCGCCGGCGATCCCGCCGATCGTCCGCGTCTCGGTCCCGTCCGGCGCACCCTTCACCGACAGGAGCAGGAGGTAGCGCTGCGGCGTGAGGCCGGACCCGCGGACGACCGAATCGCCGTGGGCCAGGAACCGCCGCAGCCGCCGGCGCAGCTCGGCGGCGTCCTGGACGGCGGCGAGCGCCAACGGCACGTTTTGGTTCGCGGCGGGCTGGGCATCATCGTTTCGGCGTGGCATCGGGCCAATCCTACGATGTTGTCCGGCCATATTCATCGTATTACGATGCATCACAACCCGATGCGGCCGCTTGCCGTCCCCGGTTCGTCTCATGCTCCCCCGCGCGCCGCCGGGCGGCCACAGGCACCTGCTGATCTCCGGGGAGCGCATGGAGGTATCGGGCATGGCTACCGAAACCTATGACCATCCCGCGCCGCCGGGGGCCGACCCGGCGCCGATCATCGCCGACCCGGCGCCGCTCGGCCTCGCGGCGTTCGCGCTCACGACCTTCGTTCTGAGCGTGCACAACGCGGGCTGGGCGCCCGACGTGGCATGGATCGGGCTGGCGCTGTTCTACGGCGGGCTCGCCCAGCTCCTGGCGGGCATGTGGGAGTTCCGCAACAAGAACGCCTTCGGCGCAACCGCCTTCGCCTCGTACGGCGGCTTCTGGCTCGCGCTGGGGTCGTTCGTGCTCATCGCGGGCCTGACCAAGCTGGGGAAGGGCCTGGACGTGGACGACGCGCTCGGGTGGTTCCTGCTCGGCTTCACCATCTTCAACTCCTACATGCTGCTCGCCTCCGCCCTGGTCAACAAGGCCGTGTTCGGCGTCTTCCTGACGCTGGAGGTCACCGAGATCCTGCTCGTGATCGGCTTCATGCAGCCCGATACGGACTTCATCCACTGGGGCGGCTACATCGGCGTCGTGACGGCGGCGGTGGCCTGGTACGCGTCGTTCGCGGGCGTGGCGAACAGCCTGTCGGAGCGGCCGATCCTGCCGGTCGGCTCGCCGATCTGGTCGGAGTCCGGGGAGCGCCGGCATCGCCCGCGGATCCACCGGCACGGAGCGCAGCCGACGTGAGCGAGGCGGACCGACACGAACACGCGATCGACACGTTGATGGTCGAGGGGCGGCGGTATCCGCCGCCCCCCGACTTCGCCACCCAGGCCAACGCCGGCCCGGACATCTACGAGCGCGACCCGGACGAGTTCTGGCGGACGGAGGGCCAGGAACGGGTCACGTGGTTCACGCCGTTCGACGAGGTCCTCGACTGGGATCCGCCGTACGCCAGGTGGTACGTCGGCGGCCGGCTGAACGCCTGCTACAACTGCGTCGACCGGCACGTCGAGGCCGGATTGGGCGACAAGGTCGCCTTCCACTGGGAGGGCGAGCCCGGCGACACGCGCACGATCACGTTCGCCGACCTCCAGGCCGACGTCGTCCGGTTCGCGTCGGCACTGCGCGACCTCGGCGTGGCGAAGGGGACGCCCGTCGGCATCTACATGGGGATGGTCCCCGAGCTTCCCGTCGCGATGCTGGCCTGCGCGCGGCTGGGGGCGCCGCACACGGTGGTGTTCGGCGGGTTCTCGGCCGATGCGCTCTCGGGGCGCATGAACGACATGGGCTGCGAGGTGCTGATCACGCAGGACGGCGGCTGGCGCAAGGGCGGCGAGGTGCCGCTCAAGGCGAACGCCGACGCCGCGCTCGAGAAGTCGCCGAGCGTGAAGACGGTCGTCGTCGCCCGCCGGACCGGCGCCGACCTCACGATGCAGGAGGGCCGCGACCACTGGTGGCACGACGTGGCCGACGGCGCCCCGGCCGACCCGGAGGCATGCCCGTGCGAGCCGATGGACTCGGAGGACCTGCTCTACCTGCTCTACACGTCCGGGACGACCGCCAAGCCGAAGGGGATCGTGCACACGACGGCCGGATACCTGGTCGGCGTCGCGACCACCCATCGGCTGATCTTCGACATCAAGCCCGACTCC
>JAICKX010000131.1 GCA_025927685.1 Thermoleophilia bacterium
GACGGCCGGGTGTGGAAGTGCACGCTCTGCTACGACCGCACCCGCGAGGGCATGACGCCGGCCTGCGCGCAGGCCTGCCCGACCGAGTCGATCCAGTTCGGGCCGCTCGACGAGCTGCGCGAGCGCGCGGCCGGACGGCTCGACAAGGTGGTCGCCGACGGCTTCGCCGGCGCGCGGCTCTACGGCGACGATCCCGGCGACGGGGTGGGCGGGTTCGGGGCCTTCTTCCTGCTCCTCGACGAGCCCGAGACCTACGGGCTGCCGCCGGCGCCGCGGGACTCGACCCGCGACCTGGGCGAGATGTGGCGCACCGCCGCCGTCGCCGGCACGGCGCTCCTGGCCGGGCTCGGGGCGGCGTTCCTGGCAGGACGGAACGGAGCGGGATCGTGACCGACCCGGCGTATTACGGGCGGCCCATCGTGAAGCCGCCGGTGTGGAAGCGGGAGATCGGCTGGTACCTCTTCACGGGCGGGCTCGCGGGCGCCTCCTCGACCATGGCGGCCCTGGCGCGGGCATCGGGGAACCCGGTGCTGGCGCGGCGGGCGGCGCTCGTGGCCACCGGTGCGGTGAACGTCAGCCCCGCGCTGCTCGTGAAGGACCTCGGGCGACCCGAGCGCTTCCTCAACATGATGCGCGTCTTCAGGCCCAGCTCGCCGATGAACGTGGGGAGCTGGCTCCTGCTCGGGGAGGGCGCCGCCGCCAGCGCGGCGACGCTGCTCGATCTCGCCGGCGTCGCCCCCCGGCTGCGGACGGCGCTGGAGATGGTTGCCGGCGCCGGCGGGCTCGCGCTCTCGGTCTACACCGCCGTGCTCCTGGCGGATACCGCCAACCCCGCATGGCACGAGGGCCGCCGCGAGCTGCCCTTCCTGTTCGCGGCCGGCGCGGCGGCGAGCGCGGGCGCGGCCGGCGTCCTTGTCACGCCGCGCGAGCACGCCGGTCCGGCCCGGCGGGCGATGCTCCTGGGCACCGTGGGCTCCCAGGCCGCCGAGACCGTGATGGAGCGACGCATCGGGCCCGTCGCCGGGGCGTACAGCACCGGCGAGGCGGGTCGGTACCGGAAGGCGGCGAGGATCCTGGACGGGGCCGGCGTCGCCCTCTCCCTGACTTCGGGCCGGCGATCGCGCAAGCTGGGAGCGGCGCTCGCGCTGGCCGGTGCTGTGGCGAGCCGTTTCACCGTCTTCAAGGCCGGCTTCCAGGCGGCGGAGGATCCGCGGTACGTGCTCGAGACACAGCGGGACGGGCGGCGCGAGGCGGTCGGCGGCGCGGCTCGATAGCCGGCGTCGGCGAACGACACTCGGCGGCGCGGGCGAGCCGCAGGCGCGTTCCTACAACCGGCCTACCGCCACAGCCGCCGGAGACCGAGCGCTCCGACGCCGGCGGCGGTCGCAGCGGCGGCGATCCTGCCCTTGCGAGCGACCGACGTGCGCACGGCCACGGCGCGCCTTCTTAACCGCGCCACCTCGGCGGCGAGCTCGGCCTTGCGCTCGGCTACCTCCCGTTCGAGCTGATCAGCGTCCCCATCCATCGCCCCTCCTCTCGAGCGCGGTCGCCGGTCTCGCGCAGGGCGCCGGCCGCGTCCTTGGCCGCCTCGCGGGCGAGGACGGCGACGAATCCGCCGACGACCAGGAGCCCGATTCCCGTGATGAGCGCCGCCATCCAGGCCGGCATCGCCGACGCCAGACCCAGGACGATCGCCGCGATGATGCACGCGCCCGCCCCGAGGACGAGCATCGCTGCGCCCGCCGCAAGCGCTGTCGCGGCGGCCGTCCAGCGCATCGCGCGCCGCAGATCGGCGCCGATCAGGCGCGCCTCCGCGGCCGCGAGCCGGGCTCCGAGCTGGGCCACGCGGCCCGGCGAGCCGGCCGGGGCGCTCATTCCGGCGAGACCGCGCGGTGGGCGATCTGGAGGTAGTCCGAGGCGGCGGACACGGTGAGCACCGACGCGATCGTGCGCGTCGTTCGCGGCGCGAGCACGATGCCGGTGACGCCGGCCAGCGCGATCCACTGGCCGATGCAGTAGGGGCACGTCACGAGCTCGCCGATCGCCTTCTGGACCCCGTGGCCACGCGGATGCTCCTCGACCTCACCCGGGTCGCCGGAGCCCTCGTACTCCGTGAAGGGCGCGCGCGCGACGCTCGTGACCTTGTCCTTGGTGATCAGTCGCGCGGCGTGGTGAGTCGCCACCGAAAGCAGGGCCAGGTCGCCGACGCCGATCCGCTGGGGGAGCCCGCGCCTCGCCGCCGCTGCCAGCGCCACCGTCCCGACGGACGCGAACGTCGCGATGAGCTCCGCATACCCGCGGAGCGGGATGTCGGCCTGCGGCGGCGCGTACGCCGCGGCGCGGTCGCGCACCGCCGCGGTCACGCCGCGGTCTCCCCGAGATCGACGTTCTCGCAGAAGTAGCGGCCACGCGAGTCGACGATGAAGATCTCCATGTACCTGCCGTCATGCGTCCGCAGGATCGCTCCCTCGCCCAGCTCGTCCGGCGACTCGATCAGCGTCGGCCCCGCCTCGGTGACGCGCATGGCGAGCATCCGGACCTCGTGGAACGTGCACCAGGCGCCTCGGTGGCTGCCGTGGTCGGTGTGGTAGCTCGCCAGTCGCATGTGCGAACTGGCTACCCGGCCCGCGCGCGCGACAAACTCGCCACAGGGCGGCTCGCACGCCGCCGTTTCGCGCCGGCGACGCGGGGGCATTCGACTCCGCATGTCTCGTGTGGAGGTGAACCTGTGAGCGCCACCGCAGGCGTCATGGAGGACGTGGCCGAGCCGCTGACGGCAGACTCCTAGGCGATGGCGCGCGGGATGGACCGCGTGGCGCGCAGGGGCGCGGAGCGCGGGGGCGAGGGCGAGAGCCGGCTCACGATCCTGGTCGCGCTCGCCTCGAACGCCGTCATCGCCGTCGCCAAGCTCGTGACCGGGCTGGCCAGCGGCTCGGCGGCGATGCTCGCGGAGGCGGCGCACTCCATCGCGGACACGATCGACCAGCTCGTCCTTCTGGCATCGCTCCGCCTCGGACGCCGCCCGGCGGACGATCAGCATCAGTTCGGGCACGGCAAGGAGCGGTTCTTCTGGGCGTTCGTCGCCGCCGTCTGGATCTTCTTCGCAGGTGCGATCTTCTCGATCGCCCAGGGCGTCTTCGCGTTGCGCGGCGGCGAGTCGCTCGGCTCACCCGTCGCGTCGCTCGCCGTGCTGGCCGTGGCGTTCGTTGCGGAGGGCGTGTCGCTCATCCGCGCCGCGCGCCAACTGCGGCAGGGCGCGGCCCGGTCGCGCACGACGTTCGGGCGGTTCGTCCGTGACGTTCGTGACCCGGTCCCGCGGGTGGTGCTGCTCGAGGACAGCGCTGCGGTCGCCGGAGTGCTCGTGGCGGCCGCGGGCGTCAGCCTGACGGCGCTCACCGGCAGCGAGGTGTACGACGCGCTTGCGTCGATCGGCGTAGGGATCGTCCTCGCCCTCGCCGCCGTCGGCGTCGGTACCCACGCGAAGGCGCTGCTCCTCGGCGAGGCGGCGTGGCCCGAGATGCGCGAGTTCCTCAAGCGGGAGATCGAGAGCCGCCCCGAGGTCGTGTCCGTGCCCGACCTGCGGACGATGCACGTCGGCCCCGATGACGTCCTGGTCGCCGGCCGGGTGGAGTTCCGCGACGAGCTCACGGTGCCCGAGATCGAGGAGCTGACGCAGCGGATCATCGACGACCTGCGGAGCTGCGACCCGGCGATCGGGCACGTCTTCCTCCAGCCCGCCACGAGCGACCGCGGCTGATCTGTGCTGGCGGCGGGCCTCGGGGCCACCCTGGTGGGTGGGCGACGCAACAACGGGGTCAGACCCCAGCGGCGGCGTCCCGAGCGCGGGTGGTGGGCTCAGCTCGCGCCCGCGCCGCCGTGCTCCTCGAGGTGGCGCCACCAGGCGCGGCGGGCGGCCTCGTCGGGCGAGGATGCCCAGGCGTCGAGGTGCAGGCTGTCGCCGCCCGGAACTGCCCGCACGAGCGCCTGCCACCGCGACCCGCGCAGGCGGACGACGAGCTCGATCCCCTGGCGCCGGAACGCGTCCTCGACGTCGGCGAGCGTGCTCGACGCGTCGATCCCTCCGCGCTCTCCGGCGGTCATCCCTCCTCCTCTCGCCGCTCCCGCGGCGGGTGCCCCCGGACCCGGCCCCCGGCGAAGCCTGCGCCGGGCGTTTGGCCGGTGGGCCCCGGCGCCGGGCCGGGGGACGTCTCCCGACGATGAGAAGCCTCTCGTACCCCCACCGCACCGGCGGCAAACGAGGGTTGCGCAGCCACTCGGCGGGGTACGAGAGCGGCATGATCGCCACCACGCCAATCCTGATCGTGATCGTGCTGCTCCTGGCCCTCGTCTCGATCGTGGCCATTCCCGGAGCCGCGCTGCTCGCCATCCCGGTCGTCGTGATCCTCGCGATTGCGCTGGTGGGCATGGCCGTACGGGGCGCGGCGGCCAGCCGCGGCGGTCAGCGGGTCGAGGAGCGCGAGCCGGGCGAGTCCGTCGGCGAGGCGCTCGCCCCGCCGGAGACCGAGCACGACGAAGCTGTGACGGCCTCGCGCGAGCGGACGCAGGGGTGACGCGCCCGGAGAGCCGTGACGAGCGGTCGCACGGCGAGGAGTACCCGGCCTCGGACCCCGACACCGGCACCGAGGAGGAGCGCTACGGCGCGAAGGGTGAGCCGCCGAAGCCGGACCGGCGCCACCGCGACGAGCCGAAGCCGGCGGCCCCTTCGCCGAGCCACGAGCGCAGTTCCTGACCCGTTAGGGGAGCGGCGTTCGCGGGTATCCGCGCTGCGGTACACGTCGTTCGACCTGGAGCCGGCATGCCCAGCACCTGGACCGACAAACAGGAGCGGAAGTACGAGCATATCCGCGACTCCGAGCGCGACCAGGGCGCCTCGCCCCGGCGGGCGAAGGAGATCGCCGCGCGCACCGTCAACAAGGAGCGCGCGCAGAAGGGGCAGGCGCGCACGGCGTCGCGATCCTCGACCGAGGACATGCCGTCGTCTCGCCGCGGCGGACAGCGCTCCGGCACGAACCGGCCCAAGGGCCGCACCAAGGAGCAGCTCTACAACGAGGCGAAGCAGCGCGGGATCGAGGGCCGCTCGAACATGAACAAGGCCCAGCTCCAGCGCGCCGTCGACGCCAGGAAGCGCTAGGAGGCACCCCATGGCACGTGAGCTCAACGGACAGACGATCGCATTCCTCGTCGCCGACGAGGGCGTCGAGGAGGTCGAGATGACCGAGCCCTGGAAGGCGGTCGAGGAGGCCGGAGGGACGCCGGAGCTGATCTCGCAGGAGGGCGGGAGCGTGCAGGCCTTCAACCACCTCGACAAGTCGAAGACCTATGACGCCGACCGCGGCCTCGACGACGCGGACCCGTCCCGCTACGACGGGCTCGTGCTCCCCGGAGGCGTCGCCAACCCCGACATGCTCCGGGCCGACCCCAGGGCAGTCGAGTTCGTGAAGGCGTTCTTCACAGACGAGCGGCCGGTGGCCGCGATCTGCCACGGGCCGTGGACGCTCGTAGAGGCGGATGTTCTCAAGGGCCGCACGATGACCTCCTGGCCGTCGCTTCAGACCGACATCCGAAACGCGGGCGGAACATGGGTCGACGAGACCGTCCACGTCGACGGCGTGCTCGTCAGCAGCCGCAAGCCGGACGACCTGCCGGCGTTCTGCGAGCAGATGCTGGAGCAGTTCGCGGCCCACGGGTCGCGCACCGCTTCTCCGGGATCGCGGTCCGGTGGCTGAGATGGTCGCCGACTTCCTCCTCGGGCGCCTGCGCGCCTGGGGCATCCACCGGGTCTACGGCTATCCCGGCGACGGGATCAACGCCATCATCGGCGCGTTCGACCGCGCCGGCAGCGACCCGGAGTTCATCCAGGTGCGCCACGAGGAGATGGCGGCCTTCATGGCCTGCGCGCACGCCAAGTTCACCGGCGAGCTCGGCGTCTGCCTGGCGACCTCGGGCCCCGGCGCCATCCATCTCCTGAACGGCCTCTACGACGCGAAGCTCGACCACCAGCCGGTGCTCGCGATCGTCGGCCAGCAGGCCATGCCCGCGCTCGGCGGCTCCTACCAGCAGGAGGTCGACCTGACGACCCTGTTCAAGGACGTCGCCCACGAGTACGTGCACATGGCGATCGACGCCTCCCAGATGCGGCACCTCGTGGACCGGGCCGCCCGGGTGGCGCTCGACCAGCGCACCGTCACGTGCCTCGTGATCCCGAACGACCTCGCGGGGCAGCCCGCGGAGGAGCCGGCGCGGGCGCACGGCAGCATCCACTCGTCGGTCGGCTACTCGCGCCCGCTGGTCGTGCCCGAGCAGGCCGACCTGGAGCGGGCCGCCGAGGTCCTGAACGCCGGTGAGAAGGTGGCGATGCTGGTCGGCCAAGGGGCGCTCGGCGCACGCGACGAGGTCGTCTCCACTGCCGAGCGGCTGGGCGCCGGCGTCGCAAAGGCCCTCCTGGGCAAGGCGGCCGTCCCCGACGACCTGCCGTTCGTGACCGGCTCGATCGGCCTGCTCGGCACCCGGCCGAGCTGGGAGCTGATGGACGGCTGCGACACGCTGCTCATGGTCGGCTCGAGCTTCCCGTACTCAGAGTTCCTGCCGGAGGAGGGCCAGGCTCGCGGGGTTCAGATCGATATCGACGGGCGCATGCTCGGGATCCGGTATCCGATGGAGGTGCAGCTGGTGGGCGACGCCCGCGCGACGCTCGCCGCCCTGCTGCCCCTGCTCCAGCCGAAGACCGACACGTCGTGGCGCGAGCAGATCGAGCGCTCGATCGCCGACTGGCGGCACGTGCTCGAGGAGCGCGCGCTGGCCCCGGCCGACCCTGTGAACCCGCAGCGGGTCTTCCACGAGCTCGGCCGTCGCCTGCCCGACGGCGTGATCCTGACGTCCGACTCCGGCTCCGCGGCCAACTGGTTCGCGCGCGACCTGCCGATGCGCGACGGCATGATGGCGTCGCTCTCGGGCAACCTGGCCACGATGGGCGCGGGCGTGCCGTACGCCATCGGCGCCAAGTTCGCGCACCCCGACCGGCCGGTGATCGCGCTCGTCGGCGACGGCGCGATGCAGATGAACGGCATGGCCGAGCTCCTCACGATCGCCAAGTACCGCGAGCGCTGGAGCGACCAGCGCCTGATCGTGCTCGTCCTGAACAACCGCGACCTGAACCAGGTGACCTGGGAGCAGCGGGTCATGCAGGGCGATCCCAAGTACGAGGCCTCGCAGAGCATCCCCGACTTCCCGTATGCGCAGTTCGCCGAGCTGATCGGGCTCGATGGAATCCGGGTGGACGACCCCGACGCGGTCGGGGACGCATGGGACCGCGCCCTCGCCGCCGGTCGTCCCGTCGTGCTCGAGGCGATCACGGATCCCGAGGTGCCGCCGCTTCCACCGCACATCACGTTCGAGCAGGCGCGCCATCTGGCCGAGGCGGTCGTTCGCGGCGACCCGGACCGCGGCAGCGTGATCCGGCAGTCGCTCAGGCAGATGGTCGCCGGGATCCTGCCGGAGCGGTGAGCCCGGCCGTCGCCGCTGCGACCGACGTCGCGGTCTCGCGCCTGGACGCCCGGGCGTACGAGGTCCCGCTCGACACCCCGGAGTCCGACGGGACGGCCGAGTGGGCCTCGACCGTCATGATCGTGGTCGAGGCGCGCGCGGGCGACGAGACCGGCGTGGGCTACACGTACGGGTCGCGCGCGTGCCGGCCGCTCGTGGAGGAGCTCCTCGCACCGGCGGTCGTCGGCCGCGACGCCCTCGCCGTCGCCGCGGCCTGGGAGGCGATGGTCGAGGCCTGCCGGAACGCCGGCGCGGTCGGCGTGGCCTCGATGGCGATCGCCGCGGTCGACCTGGCGCTCTGGGACCTGAAGGCGCGCCTGCTCGGCCTGCCGCTCGCCACGCTCCTCGACCCGGCCCGCGGCGCGGTGCCGGTGTACGGGAGCGGCGGCTTCACGTCGATGACCGACGCCGAGCTTGAGCGCCAGCTGGGCGCCTGGGTCGAGATGGGCATCCCGCGCGTCAAGATGAAGGTGGGGAGGGAGCCCGCGGACGACCCTCGCCGGGTGGCGGTCGCGCGGTCGGCGATCGGCCCGGACATCGAGCTCATGGCCGACGCCAACGGCGCGCTCTCCCGCAAGGCGGCGCTCGCGTTCGCCGAGGACGTGCTGGCGCCGGCCGGCGCCGTCTGGTTCGAGGAGCCCGTGTCCTCGGACGACCTCGAGGGGCTGCGCCTCATCCGCGACCGCCTGCCGGCCGGAATCGACCTCGCCGCGGGCGAGTACGGGTTCGCCGCGGTGGATTTCGAGCGCCTGCTCGACGCCGGGGCGGTCGACTGCCTCCAGGCGGACGTCACCCGCTGCCGCGGCATCACGGGCTTCCTGCGGGTCGCGGCCGTGTGCGACGCCCACGGGATCGAGCTCTCGGCCCACTGCGCGCCCACCGCGCACGTGCATCCCTGCTGCGCCGCGCCCCGGCTGCGCCATCTCGAGTACTTCCACGACCACGTGCGTGCGGAGGCGCTGCTCCTGGACGGGCCGGCCGAGCCGCACGGCGGATGCCTGCGTCCCGACCTCTCGCGCCCCGGCGCGGGATACGACCTGAGGCGCGCCGATGCCGAGCAGTACGAGATCCGATGAGAGGAGACCGATGAGACGGGTGCTCGAAAACCTCCGCGCCGGGCGCATGCAGAAGACGCTCGGGCTCGCCGCCGCCTTCTCGCCTCGCATCGCCCGCACGGCCCTTCCGGCCGTCTCGGCGCTCTTCGTGCTGGACGGGGTCGCGGGTCTCGTGACGCATGTCC
>JAICKX010000169.1 GCA_025927685.1 Thermoleophilia bacterium
CTGGGATGCGGCGAGGGCCGCGTGGCTCGCGATCTGATCGCGGCCGGTCACAGCGTGGCCGGCGTCGACGCCGCCCCGGCGATGGTCGAGGCGGCCCGCAGCGCGGACCCGGGCTTCGACGTGCACCTCGCCGACGCCGCCGCGCTGCCGTTCGACGACGGGGCGTTCGACCTCGTGGTGGCGTTCATGTCGCTCCAGGACGTCGACGACATGGAGGGCGCGGTCCGGGAGAGCGCGCGCGTGCTCGAGCCCGGCGGGCGCCTGTGCCTCGCGATCGTCCATCCGATCAACTCGGCCGGCCGCTTCGATGGCGGAGCCGGCGACAGCCCGTTCGTCATCGACGCGTCGTACCTCGAGCGCTCCTACCACGCCGACGAGATCGCGCGGGACGGGCTCGGCATCACCTTCGTGAGCGAGCACCGGCCGCTCGAGTCGTACACCGAGGCGCTGACGGATGCCGGGCTCCTGATCGAGCGGCTGCGGGAGCCGCCGATGCCCGAGGAGGCGGTCGCATCGGCGAGGAACCGGCGATGGGCGCGCCTTCCGCTCTTCCTTCACGTGCGGGCGGTGAAGCGGAACGTTGGGGACGGTCCCTGAACTTCGTGCGGCACGCGTTCGTGACCCGTCTGAGACGGACGGCGGCACCTCACCGCGGGCAGTTGTCACGCCGGCGGAACGGGCGTGTGACGCGAACCGTTCAGGGACTGTCCCCGGTCACTCCTCCACCGGCTCCCGCGCCATCAGGCCCGCCAGAGCGTCGAGCGGTGTGACGCCCTCGAGCGCCACCCGGCACACCGCCTCGGTGATCGGGAGCTCGATCCCGCGCGCGCGGGCCACGTCGCGCACGACCGGCGCGGCGGTCAGCCCCTCGGCCACCTCGCCGATCTCCTGCTCGATCCACGCGGTCGGGACGCCGGTCGCGATCATCTCGCCGGCGCGGCGGTTGCGGGAGTGCGAAGACGTGCACGTGGCGACGAGATCGCCCATCCCCGCCATCCCCATGTACGTCCGCGGTGAGGCGCCGAACCCCTCGCCGAGCCGGGCCATCTCGGCCATCCCGCGCGTGATGATCGCGGCCTTGGCGTTGTCGCCGTAGCCGAGGCCGTCGGAGATGCCCGCCGCGATCGCGATCACGTTCTTCGACGCCGCGCACAGCTCCACGCCGACGACGTCCCGGGACGCGTAGACGCGCATCGTGCGGCCCGAGAGCTCGTGCTGGAGCATCCGGGCCAGGTCGGCGTTCTCGCTCGCCACGACCGACGCCGTCGGCTGGTCGCGGGCCACCTCCTCAGCGTGGTTGGGGCCGGAGAGGACGGCCACGCGGCCGGCGCCCGCGAGCTCGCCGAGGATCTCGGAGAGCCGCCGGCCGCTCCCCGGGTCGAGCCCCTTCGTCATCGAGAGCAGGGCCGCCCCCTCGCCCGCCCGCGGGACGACCTCGGCTGCGGCCCCCGCAAACGCCCTGCTCGGGACCGCCAGCGCGACCAGGTCGGCGCCCGAGAGGTCCGCACCTGCGAGCGGGCAGGCGTCCAGCCCGTCCGGCAGCATGACGTCATAGAGGTGGCGCGGGTTTCGCCGGTGGCGGACGATGGCGTCGGCCTGGGCGGGGTCGCGGCAGACGAGGGTCGGCACGTGGCCCTGGAGCGTGAGCAGGCGCGCGAACGCCGTGCCCCAGCTCCCGCAGCCGACGACGAAGACCCTCACGAGCGGCTCTTGAAGTCGATGATCACGGGGCAGCCCTCCAGTGCCAACCGGCGGCGGAGCTGGTTCTCGACGAAGTAGGCGTAGTCGCGGGTCACGAGCGACCGGTCGTTGACGACGATACGAAAGCGCGGCGGCCGCGTGCGGTACTGGGTGGCGTAGAGCACGTTCAGGCGCCTGCGGCCGCGCCGCGGCGTCTCCCTGGCGGAGCCGATCTCGGCCATGGCGCGGTTGAGGGCCCCCGTGCCGACTCGCGATGTGTACCGCTCGAAGAGCTCCTCGATCGCGTCCAGCAGGCCGTCGACGTGCCGGCCCGTCACCGCGGACGTCGTGATGATCGCCGGCCGCTGGCGCAGCTTGCCCTGGAGGCGCTCGCCGACGTCGTCGACCTCGACCTCGGCGATGTCCCACTTCGAGAGGACGACCAGCGTGCCGCAGCCGGCCTTGCGGGCCTCGTCCGCCACCGTGAGGTCGCCCTCGGCGAGCCCCTCCGACGAGTCGACAAGGACGAGTGCGATGTCGGCCCGCTTGGCGGCCTCGAGCGCTCGCACCTCGCTCCAGTACTCGATCCCTTGGCGGTGGCGACGCTTGCGGCGAAGACCGGCCGTGTCGATCAGCCGGACGCGGCGCTCGCCGCGCGCGAAGACGGTGTCGATCGCGTCGCGGGTCGTCCCCGGCGTGGGCGCCACGATCACCCGCGGCCGCCCCAGGATCGCGTTCACGAGCGAGGACTTGCCGACGTTCGGGCGGCCGAGGATGGCGACCCGGATCTCGTCGTCGCCCGCCTCCCCGCGGCCGTCCTCGCCCGCCCCCGCATCCGGCAGCCGCTCCACAACGGCGTCGAGCAGGTCGCCCGTGCCGCGCCCGTGAAGCGCAGAGACCGCGATCGGGTCGCCCAGCCCGAGCGCGTGCAGCTCGAGCGCGCCGGCCTCGTGCGCGGCGTCGTCCACCTTGTTCGCGACCACGACGACCGGCCGGCGTGAGCGGCGCAGGATGTCGGCGAGCTCCTCGTCGCCCGCCACCAGCCCCGCGCGGGCATCGATCACGAGCAGCACCAGGTCGGCCTCCTCGACCGCCTGGCGGGCCTGGTCGGCCACCTGGGCCTGCATGTGCGAGGCGTCGGCGGCATCGACCCCGCCGGTGTCGACGAGCACAAGGTCGCGCCCGTTCCACTCGGTCGGCACCTCGTTGCGGTCGCGCGTCACGCCCGGCGTCTCGTCGACGACCGCCTTCCGCGACCCGGAGAGCCGGTTCACGAGCGTCGACTTCCCGGCGTTCGGGAAGCCGACGACCGCCACCATGGACCGGCGCGCGCTCACCCCGCCAGCTCGTAGAGCCGCCGGATCTCGGCCATGAGCTCGTCGGCCGTCTCGCGATAGGCGATCCCCGGCCGGCGGAAGACGCGCGCGGAGATGCGCGGGGGGCCCGACGCGGTGCCCACCCGCCGCCCGGGCCGCCAGGTGCGCGTGCCCCGGATCGCCGCGGGCACGACGGGCACGGCCTCGACGACCGCGCACCGCCCGGCGCCGGCCTTGGCGCCCTCGAGCTCCGCCTGGCGATGGCCCTGGATGAAGATCCCGACCGTGCCGCCGGCCTCGACCGTCTCGTGCACGGTCCGGAGCGCGTCGCGATCGGGCTCGCCACGGCGGACCGGGAACGCCCCACCCCAGCGCATGAGCCAGCCGAGCGGGCGATACGCGTAGAGCTCGCGCTTGGCCATGTAGCGGATCGCGCGCGGCTGCGCCCAGCCGAGCGCAGGGATGTCCCACCACGACTCGTGGTTCGTGACGAGGAGCAGCGGCCCGCGGACCGGCACGTGCTCGCGCCCGGTCACGCGCGGCCGAAGGAGGATCCAGACCAGCAGCCCCACGGTGCCCCGCAGGATGCGCCAGGCGCGCTCGTACCCGGCGAGGTCGGCGGGGGTCGTCATGCCTCCGCCTCCCGCACGAGCCGAAGGACATGGTCGATCACGGCCTCGACGCCGAGCCGCGTCGTATCGAGGGTGTGCGCGTCGGGGGCCGGCGCGAGCTGGACGGCGTCGCGGCGGTCGCGCTCGGCGATCGCCAGCTCGACGTCGGTCGCCGGGATCCCGAGCTCGGAGGCGCGCCGGCGGGCCCGCTCGGCGACCGACGCGGTCAGATAGACCTTCACCTCCGCCCCGGGACACACCCGCGTCCCGGTGTCGCGGCCCTCGAGCACCGCGTTCCGCGCAAGCTCGCGCTGCCGCTCACGCATCCGCACCCGCACCGGCTCGTGGCGCGAGACGGCGCTCACGTTCGCGGAGATCAGCTCGGAGCGCAGATCGACAGGGGTCGCCAGCGAGACGCCCACGAGCGCGGCGAGGGCGGCGCCGTCGTCCAGGTCGGTGCCGCGCTCGAGCGCGACGGCGGTCAGCTCCCGGTACATCAGGCCCGTGTCCACGTGCCGGTAGCCGAGCCGTGCGGCCACGGCACGGGCGACCGTGCTCTTGCCTGCGCCGGCGGGCCCGTCGATCGTCACCACCATGCCGTCAGGCGCTCACCGCGGCGAGGCGGTCGGCGAAGTCGGGGAAGCTGACGCCGAGGACGGACGCGCCGCTCACCTCGACGCCCTCCTGCGAGCACACTCCTGCAACCGCCCCGAGCATCGCCACCCGGTGGTCGCCGGCCGCGTCCACCCTCCCGCCGCGCAGCCGGGTGGGGACACCGCGGATCCGGAACCCGTCCTCGAGTGGCTCGACGTGCCCCCCGACCCCGTTCAGGGCGGCGGCGGTGGCGGCGATCCGGTCGGACTCCTTGACCCGCAGCTCGCCTGCGCCGCGGATCGTCGTCACGCCGTGGGCGAAGCAGGCCAGGAGCGCCACCAGCGGGAGCTCGTCCACGAGGAGCGGCACGAGCTCCGGCTCCACATCGGCGGCCACGAGCTCCGCCGGCCGCACCTCGACGTCGGCCACGGGCTCGCCGCTCTGGAGGCGGCGGCGGAAGACGCCGACCCGGGCGCCCATCCGCTCCATCACCGTGAGCAGGCCCGTGCGGGTCGGGTTCACGCCGACGCCTCGGAGCGTCAGGTTGGAGCCGGAGAGCGCGGTCGCCGCGACGATGAACGGCGCCGCCGAGGAGAAGTCGCCCGGCACGTCCACCTCGTCGAGATGGAGCTCGCCGGCGGGGGACACCGCGACCCGGCCGGGGCTGCGGTCGACCGGCACGCCGGCCGCGCGCAGGAGCCGCTCGGTGTGGTCGCGGGTGGGAAGCGGCTCGCGCACCTCGGTCACGCCGCGCTCGGCGAACAGCCCCGCCAGGAGCACGCACGACTTGACCTGGGCCGAGGCGACCGGAAGCTCGTAGGACACGGCCCGGGTGTGCCCCGTCGCGCGGACGCGCACCGGCGGGCGTCCGTCGGTCGTCTCGACCTCGACTCCCATCTGCCGCAGCGGCTCGGCGATCCGCTCCATCGGCCGCGAGCGGATGCTCTCGTCGCCGGTCAGCTCGAACGACCCGCGCTGTCCGGCCAGGATGCCCGGCAGCAGCCGGATCAGCGTCCCCGCGTTCCCGACGTCGATCGGGCCATGGGGAGCATCGAGGCCGCGCAGACCGGCGCCGTGGACGACGAGCTCGTCCTCGCCGGCCTGCTCCACCTCGACGCCGAGCGCCTCGACGGCCGCGACCGTCGAGAGCGTGTCGGCCGACGCGCCGAAGCCGCGCACCTGCACCGGGCCGGACGAGATCGCGCCCAGGAGCACGGCCCGGTGGCTGATCGACTTGTCGCCCGGCACCGCCAGCTCGCCGGTGAGCCCGCCCGCGGGCGCGATCCGAAGACCGGCGGCGCTCATGCCTCGACCGCCGGGGTCGCGACGGCGCCGTAGCCCTGGGCGTCGAGCAGCTCGACGGCCCGGCGCGCCTCGTCCTCGCCGGCGACGACGATCACCGCCGTCCCGCCGGCGTCGGCCGACATGTGGTGCAGCTCGAAGTCCTCGATGTTGATGCCCTCGGCGCCCAGTGCCTGGGTGATGCCCGAGAGCACGCCGGGGCGGTCGAGCACGCGCACGCGGACGCGGTAGAGCTCCTCCGGCACCGCCTCGTAGGCCGCCTCGAGCAGGCGCCGGCGGTTCCCGGCCGCCTCGCCGATCCAGCGCGCGAGGAAGCCCGCGTCCTC
>JAICKX010000187.1 GCA_025927685.1 Thermoleophilia bacterium
CCGGCGCAGCCGACGACGGTCGGCCACCTGCTCCTGACGTACGCCGGTCCCGCCCTGCGTGACGCCGAGCGTGCGCGCCGCTCGCACGCCGCCCTCGGCGCGAGCGTCGCCGGCGCGGGCGGCAGCGCGGGCTCCCGGTGGGCGCTCGACCGGAGGCGCCTCGCCGAGCTCCTCGGCTGCGACGGCCTCGTCGAGCACGCCAAGGACGCCGCCTGGCAGGCAGACGTCTACGTCGAGCTGCTCGCCGCGCTCGCGATCGCGGCGACGCATCAGAGCCAGCTCGGCCAGGACCTCGAGATCTACGCCAGCCAGGAGTTCGGGCTGCTCGAGCTCGCCGACGCCCACAGCCGCGCGAGCGCGCTCATGCCGCAGAAGAAGAACCCGTACGCGCTCGCCGCGATCCGCGCCCAGGCCGGCCAGGCCGCCGGCGATCTGGCCGCGGCGGTTGCGGTGCTCCACACCGGCTCGGCGCGCACCGATCACTTCCACGTCCTGAACGGGCTGGTGCCGAGGGCGCTTGACGAAGCGGTGGCGATCGCCCGGCTCACGGCGTCCGTGCTCGAGGGCGTCGAGCTGCGGCCGGCCCGGTTCGAGCAGGTTGCCCGCGGAGGCTTCGTCACGGCGGCCGACGTCGCCGACGTCCTCGCCCTGACCGGCGGGCTCGACTACCGAAGCGCGCACACGGTCGTCGGCCGCGCGGTGCGCGACCTCGTAGAGGCGGGGGAGACGCCGTCGGCGCTCACTGCCCAGAGGCTGTCCGCGGCGGCCGAGGCGGCGATCGGGGCGCCGGTCGAGCTCGACGAGGCGACGCTGCAGGCGGCCCTCGACCCGGCCGCGTCTGCCGAGGCTCGCCGGCAGGCCGGCTCCTCCTCGGCGGCCGCGATGGACGCGATGCTCGAGGGTCTGGCCGGGACGCTGGCCGCCGATCGGGCCTGGAGCCAGGAGGCAGGCGAGCGCGAGGCGGCCGCGGAGACGGCGCTCGTCGCTCGCGGGCGCGAGCTCGCCTGAGCCGGGACCGCCGGTCAGCCCGGGTCGGCGAAGATGCTGCCGTGGAGCCCGGCCCCATGCTGCTCATCGGCGGCGCCATCCTCGCGGGAAGCGCCGTCATCGCCCTGGGCGCGACCCGGATCGGGGTCCCGACGCTGGTGGCGTTCCTCGTCCTCGGGATGCTGCTCGGATCGGACGGCCCCGGCGGGATCGAGTTCGACGACGCGCACCTGGCCCGGACGCTCGGCGTGATCGGGCTCGCCGCGATCCTGTTCGAAGGCGGCCTCTCGACGTCGTGGCGGCGCCTGCGCCAGGTCGTGGTGCCGGCCTCGCTTCTGAGCACGATCGGGGTCGTGGCAAGCGCCGTCCTGACCGGCGTGGCGGCGTATGCGCTGTTCCCGCTCTCGTGGCTCCAGTCGGTGCTTCTCGGGGCGGTTGTCGCGTCGACGGACGCCGCCGCGGTCTTCGCGACCCTGCGGTTCACCACCATCCGGCGTCGCCTGGCCCGTATCCTCGAGGCCGAGACGGGCATCAACGACCCGGTCGCGATCGCGCTGACACTGGGACTGATCGAGTGGATCGACCACCGCGGCTACGGCCTGCCCGACCTCACGCTCCTCGTCGTCAGGCAGCTCGGTCTGGGAATGGCCGTCGGCGTCGCCTTCGGAGCCCTCGCGACCTGGGTGTTCGCGCGGCTTCCTCATTCCGTCGGCCCGTTCGCGCCGGTGGCGTCCGTGGCGGCGGCGGCGCTTTCGTTCGGCGCGGCGGACGTCATCGGCGGCAGCGGCTTCCTCGCCGTCTACCTCGTGGGCCTCGCCGTGGGCAGCACGCCGTCGCCCTACCGGCGCCAGCTCGTCGCGTTCCACGAGGGGCTGGCATTCCTGGCACAGGTCATGCTGTTCGTGATGCTCGGGCTCCTGGTCTTCCCGAGCGAGCTCCGCACGGTCGCCGGCCCCGGGGTCGTGCTTGCGATCCTCCTCGTCGTGGCGATTCGGCCGGCCTCCGTCTGGCTCGCCACGGCGCTCAGCGACTTCACCGCCCGCGAACGGCTGTTGCTCGGCTGGGCCGGCCTGCGCGGCGCCGTCCCGATCGTCCTCGCGACCTTCGTCCTGTCGGCGGACATCCCTCGCGGCGAGACCCTGTTCAATGCGGTCTTCTTCGTGGTGATCGCCTCGGTGGTCCTCCAGGGCACGACGCTCGAGTGGCTAGCCCGAAGGCTCGGGCTCGTGGATGCGGCCGTCTCGACCCAGCGGGCGCCGCTCGAGGTCGACGCACAGAGCCCGCTCGAGCTGGTGGAGTTCGCGGTCGCCTCCGACCACGCCGTCGCGGGCTCCGCCGTGCGGGAGCTCGGCCTGCCGCGGAGCGCGCTGATCGCCGTCGTCACCCGCGGCGACCACACGATTCCCCCGCGCGGAGCCACCATCATCCAGCCCGGCGACCGGCTGTTCGTGCTCCTGCCGCGAGAACGGCGGGCGGCGCTGGAGGACGTCTTCTCGCGCTGGCGCCGGCGGGTCTGACGTGTCGCGATCACCCGGTCTCGAGGTCGATCCGGTCGTCGGCCTGCGCCATGACGACCGGGTCGTGGGTGGTGACGATGACCGTCGCGCCGTGAAGGCGGGCTGCGTCGGCGAGGAGCCGCCCGACGACGGCCGCATTCACCTGATCGAGCCGCGAGGTGGGCTCGTCGACGAGCACGAGACCGGGCGCCCCGGCCAGGGCGCGGGCGATCGCCACGCGCTGGCGCTCGCCGGCCGAGAGCCGCTCCACACGCTGGTCGATGCGATGCTCCAGCCCGAGCCGCATCAGCCACTCGCGCGGATCGCCCTCGCGGCCTCGGACCGCCAGCGCCAGCTCGACGTTCTCCGCGGCCGACAGATGCCCGACCAGGCCGGAGTCCTGGCTCACGAGGCCGACGTGGCGGCGCCGGAACGCGGCCAGCTCCGCCGGCCCGAGCCCGGTGACGACCTCGCCCGCCACGGTCACGGCGCCTGCCTCCGGCCGCACGAGCCCGGCCAGGACGCGCAGGAGCGTGCTCTTGCCCGACCCCGAGCGCCCGGTGACGGCGGTCATCCGCCCGGCTACGAACTGCGCCGAGCGGCCGTCGAGCACGGTCCGCTCCCGGCGGCCCCGCCCGAAGCGGACGACGACCTCGCGCATCTCGGCCGCCGCGCCCTGGACGGGACGGGGCGCTCCCGGCTCGCGGTCGGCGGCGACCGCCTCCTCGCCCGGCTCGCCGGCGGGGACGATGAGCACACCGCCGTGCTGGGCCTCCGCCCGCGCGAGGCGGCCGATCCCGGCGTCGCGCAGCAGCTCCTCGGGCAGCCGCAGCCAGCCGCCGCGGCCGACCACGATGGCCGCCTCGCCGGTGCCGGCGGCCTCGTCACTCAGGCGTCCGTCGCGAATGTGGACGGCCCGGTCGGCGATGCCCGCCGCCCCGGGGTCGTGGCTCACGAGGACGACGGTCGCGCCCTGCTCGCGCGCCAGCTCGCCGATGAGCGCGTAGGCCGTCCGCACCCCGGCCGCGTCGAGCTCGCCGGCCGGCTCGTCGGCCAGGAGGAGCGCGGGCCGGTGGGCGACGGCGGCGCAGATCGCGATCCGCTGCGCCTCACCGCCCGAGAGCTCGGCGGGGCGTGCTGCGGCCGCCTCGGCCAGCCCGACGCGCTCCAGCAGCTCCGCCGACCGGCGGCGGCGCTC
>JAICKX010000078.1 GCA_025927685.1 Thermoleophilia bacterium
GGCGGGGCGGGGGCGGCGCAGGCGCTGCGCGCGCTCCGCGCCGGCCGCGAGAACCGGCTGGCGGAGCCGGTCGCGGTGGCATGGGCCGGCGCGGCCGCGATCCCGGTCCGGGGGCGCGGCCCGGCCGAGTGGACGCTGGCGCTGGAGGACGGCGGCGAGCGGCGCGGGACCGCCCGCGCCGGCGCGCCGGTGCGGTTGTCGCGGATACCCGCCGGCTACCACACGCTGCACCTTGCCGTCGGCGGGGACGAGGCCACGGTGCTCGTGCTCTCGGCGCCCCGCCGGGCCTACGCGGCGGCCGGTCGCTTCTGGGGCGTGTTCCTGCCGCTGTACGCCCTGCCGGGCCCCTTCGGCCCGGGTGACTTCGGCGGGCTCCGGCGGCTGGCGGCGTGGACGGCCGGGTACGGCGGCGGCATGGTCGGATCGACGCCGCTCTTCGCGGCGTTCCTGCACCGGCCGTTCGACCCCAGCCCGTACGTCCCCGTCAGCCGGCTCTTCTGGAACGAGCTCTACGTCGATCCCGGGGCCGTCCCCGAGCTCGCGGCGAGCGCCGAGGCCCGCCGGCTGCTCGCCACGACGGCGCCGGCGGCCGGGCGGCTCGTGGACTACGCCGCGGCGATGGCGGCCAAGCGGGCGATCCTCGAGGCCATGCTCGCGGCGCTCGCCGGCCCGCGGCTGGAGGCGTTCGAGCGCCACCTCGAGGAGCACCCCGAGCTGCGCGCGTACGCCGCCTTCCGCGCCCGCTGCGACGAGGAGGGCGCGGGATGGCGGGAGTGGCGCGACGGCGCGCTGGACGCGGACGGGGCCGGCGAGCCGGCCCGCTACCACGCCTACGCACAGTGGATCGCACAGGCCCAGCTGGCCGGGGTCGCGGACGCGGGCGCCGGCCCGTACCTCGACATGCCGCTCGGCGTGCATCCGTCGGGATACGACACGTGGCGCTTCCGGGACGCGTTCGTGCGCGGCGCCTCGATCGGCGCGCCGCCCGACGACTTCTTCACCGGCGGGCAGAGCTGGGGCATCCCGCCGCTCCATCCCAACCGGATCCGCGACCGGGGCCACGCCTACCCGATCGCGTGCATCCGCGAGCTCCTCCGGCACGCCGCGGCCGCGCGGATCGACCACGTCATGGGCCTGCACCGCGTCTTCTGGGTCCCTGACGGGTTCCCGGCCTCGGAGGGCGTGTACGTCCGCTATCCGGCGGCCGAGCTCTACGCGGTGCTGTGCATCGAGTCGCACCGGGCCGCGGCGACGATCGTCGGCGAGGACCTCGGCACCGTGCCGGCCGTGGTCCGGCGGACGATGTCGGCGCACGGGCTCCTGCGGACGGTCGTGCTCCAGGCCGAGGCCGGCGGGGGCGGCGATCCGCTCGACCATGTGCCGGGCGCGGCGCTGGTGGGCATGAATACCCACGACATGCCGACATTCGCCGGATTCTGGGCGGAGGATGGCGCCCCGCGCGAGCGGCTGGCCGCCGCCGTCCGCCGCCGCGGCCACCCTGCGGGCGACGGCGCCCAGGTGCTCACGGCGTGCCTGGAGGAGCTGGCGCGCTCCGGCGCCCGCTGCCTCATGATCAACCTCGAGGACCTGTGGGACGAGCCCGAGCCCCAGAACGTGCCCGGGACGGCGGGCGGGCGGAACTGGCGCCGCACGGCTCGCTACGGCGTCGACGAGCTCGACCGGGTGCCCGGGCTTCCGGAGCGGCTGCGGCGGATCGCCGGGCTGCGAGGGGCCGCGCCGTGACCCGCGCCGCCTCGCCCACGGACGTCACGCTCCTCACCGACGACGACCTCCACTTCTTCAACGAGGGCACGCACTCCGGGCTCGCCGCCAAGCTGGGCGCCCACCCGATTCAGGCCGGGGGCGCCGCGGGCACGTACTTCGCCGTGTGGGCGCCGAGCGCGACCGAGGTCGCCGTGGTCGGCGACTTCAACGGCTGGGACGACGGGCGCGACCCGCTCCGGGCCCGGGCGAGCTCCGGGATCTGGGAGGGCTTCGTGCCCTCCGCAGGCCCCGGGTCGACCTACAAGTACTCGATCGCGACGGGCCACGGGCGCCACCTGAAGGCCGACCCGTTCGCCAGGCTCGCGGAGCAGCCGCCCCGGACCGCCTCCGTGATCTGGGATGGCGAGCACCCCTGGGCGGACAGGGAGTGGATGGCGTCCCGCGCCCGCCGGAACGCGCTCGACGCCCCGATCTCGATCTACGAGCTCCACCTCGGCTCGTGGCGGCGCCGGGCCGAGGAGGACCGTCCGCTCACCTACCTGGAGCTGGCCGAGGAGCTCCCGCGGCACGTGCGCGAGAACGGCTTCACCCACGTCGAGTTCCTGCCCGTGATGGAGCATCCGTTCACCGGGTCGTGGGGGTACCAGACCACCGGCTACTTCGCCCCCACGAGCCGCTACGGCCGGCCGGAGGACCTGATGGCGCTGATCGACGCCCTGCACCGGGAGGGGATCGGCGTCATCTTCGACTGGGTGCCGTCCCACTTCGCCACCGACCCGCACGGCCTCGCGCTCTTCGACGGCACCCATCTCTACGAGCACGCCGACCCGCGCCAGGGCTTCCATCCGGACTGGGGGAGCTACATCTTCAACTACAGCCGGAACGAGGTGCGCAGCTTCCTGCTCTCGAGTGCGATGCACTGGCTCGATGCCTTCCACGGAGACGGCCTGCGGGTGGACGCGGTCGCGTCGATGCTGTACCTCGACTACTCACGGGCCGAGGGCGAGTGGATCCCCAACCGGTACGGCGGCCGCGAGAACCTCGAGGCGATCGACCTCATGCGCGCCCTGAACGCGGGCGCCTACGCCGCGCACCCCGGCATCCAGACCTACGCGGAGGAGTCGACCGCGTGGCCGATGGTGTCCCGGCCGACGTATCTGGGCGGGCTCGGGTTCGGCCTGAAGTGGGACATGGGGTGGATGCACGACACGCTCGCGTACTTCGAGCACGATCCCATCCACCGCCGCCACCACCACCACGAGCTCACCTTCCGCGGCCTCTACGCCTTCACCGAGAACTACGTCCTGCCGCTCTCGCACGACGAGGTGGTGCACGGCAAGCGCTCGCTGCTCTCGAAGATGCCGGGGAACGACTGGCAGCGGCGCGCGAACCTGCGCGCGCTCTACGGCTACATGTACGCGGTGCCGGGGAAGAAGCTCCTGTTCATGGGCGCCGAGCTCGGCCAGTGGGGCGAGTGGAACCACGACACCAGCCTCGACTGGCACCTGCTCGACGATCCGGCCCACGACGGCATCCGCCGGTGGGTGGCCGACCTGAACCGCGTCTATCGCGACCGGCCCGCGCTCCACGAGCTGGACTGCGACCCGCACGGGTTCGAGTGGGTGCACACCTCCGACAGCGACTCGAGCGTCCTGGCCTTCCTGCGTCGTTCGAGCGACGGCGCCGACGCGGCGCTGGCGGTCATGAACCTGACCCCGGTCGTCCGCCCGAACTACCGCATGGGCGCTCCCCGGCCCGGGTTCTGGCGCGAGATCGCAAACAGCGACGCGCTCGACTACGGCGGGAGCGGCGCGGGCAACCTGGGCGGTGTGCGGTCGAGCGCAGAGCCCGCCCACGGGCACGACGACTCGCTCCTGCTCACGCTGCCGCCGCTGTCGTGCCTGATCCTGGCGCACGAGGCCGGGGAGTGATCGCTCCGCTCCCGGCGCTGGGGGCGCGGGCGCTCCCCGGCGGCGGCTGCCGGTTCGACGTGTGGGCGCCCGCCGCGAGGCGCGTCGCGGTGGAGCTGCTCGACCCCGACGCGACGGTGGAGCTCGAGCCGTCCCGAGACGGCCGGTTCGGGGCGGCGGTCGCCGGCGTCGATCCGGGCCGGCGGTCCCGCTACCGGCTCGACGACGGCGAGCCGCTCCCCGACCCGGCGTCCGGGCTCCAGCCGGACGGGGTGCACGGCCCCTCCGCCGTCGTCGACCCGGGCTTCCGGTGGACGGACCCCGGATGGCGCGGCCTCCCGCTCGAGCGGCTCGTCCTCTACGAGCTCCACGTGGGGACGTTCACGCCCGAGGGCACGTTCGACGCGATCGTCCCGCGGCTGGCAGAGCTCGCTGAGCTCGGCGTGACCGCGATCGAGGTGATGCCGGTCGCGCAGTTCTCCGGCGAGCGCAACTGGGGCTACGACGGCGTCTTCCCGTACGCCGTGCAGCACTCGTACGGCGGCCCTGACGGGCTCAGACGGCTGGTCGACGCCGCCCACGCGGCCGGCGTGGCGGTCTGCCTCGACGTGGTGCTGAACCACCTCGGGCCCGAGGGGAACGTCCTGCCGCGCTACGGGCCGTATCTGACCGACCGGTACCGCACCCCGTGGGGCCCGGCGATGAACGTCGACGGCCCCGGGTCGGACGCCGTCCGGGCGTATCTCATGGGCGTCGCCCTGCGCTGGTTCGAGGAGTTCCACGTCGACGCCCTGCGGCTCGACGCGGTCGACCAGATCCCGGACATGTCGGCGGTCCACTTCCTGGCCGAGCTCGCGATCCGCACCGGCGCGCTCGCCGAGCGCCTGGGCCGGCCGCTCCACCTGATCGCCGAGAGCGACCTGAACGACCCGCGGATGGTGACGCCGACGGCTGCGGGTGGGCTGGGGATGAACGCCCAGTGGGCGGACGACTTCCACCATGCCCTGCATGCCCTCCTGACCGGTGATCGCCACGGCTACTACGCGGACTTCGCCGGGACGGCGCCGCTCGCGAAGGCCTACCGCGAGCCGTTCGTGATGGACGGTGTCCGGTCGTCCTATCGCCGGCGCAGGCACGGCGCCTCGGCACGCGGGCTCCCCGCGCGCCGCTTCGTCGTCTGCTCCCAGAATCACGACCAGGTGGGGAATCGCGCGCGCGGCGACCGGCTGACGGCGCAGGCCGGAATCGAACGGGCGAAGCTCGCGGCAGGCGCCGTGCTCGTCTCGCCCTACCTGCCGCTGCTCTTCATGGGTGAGGAGCACGGCGAGCAGGCGCCGTTTCCCTACTTCACGAGCCACCAGGATCCGGAGCTCGCCGAGGCGGTGCGCCGGGGCCGGTCCGAGGAGTTCGCCGCCTTCCGGTGGCAGGGGAAGCCCCCCGATCCGCAGGCCGAGGAGACCTTCGCCGGCGCCCGGCTTCACTGGGACGCGCGATCGGAGGAGCCGCACGCCGGCGTGCTCGCCTGGTACCGGGAGCTGCTGCGCCTGCGCCGCGATCTGCCGGCGCTCGACCGCGGCGATCCCGGCGGCCTGGAGACGGCCCGAAGCGACGACCCGCCGGCCGTGTGGGTGCGGCGGGCCGCCGGGCCGCAGGAGGTGATCGCGTGCCTGCACTTCGGCGCGGCCGACTGCGAGCTCGAGATCCCGTTCGCCCCGCCGGGCCTGCGCGTGGCGCTCGACTCGGCCGATGCCCGGTTCGGCGGGCCGGGCGCCGGCACGCTCGCGGGGGACCGGCTGGAGGTGCGGGCGACCTCGTTCGTCCTTCTCGAGGCGGCGCAGCATGCCTGACCTGCGGGTCTGGCCCGGGGCGCCGTACCCGCTGGGCGCCACGTGGGACGGGGAGGGCACGAACTTCTCCATCTTCTCGGAGAACGCCACCGGTGTGGAGCTGTGCCTCTACGCCGACGCCGCCGACGCGGCGGAGACCGAGAAGATCGAGCTCGTCGAGCGCACCGATCTGATCTGGCACGCCTACCTGCCGGACGTGCGGCCGGGCCAGCTCTACGGCTACCGCGTGCACGGCCCGTACGCGCCGGCCGAGGGCCACCGGTTCAACCCGGCGAAGCTCGTGCTCGATCCGTACGCCAAGGCGGTGAGCGGCGACCTGCGCTGGGACGACAGCGTCTTCGGCTACACGGTCGGCCACGAGGAGGCCGACCTCTCGAGCGACGACCGATCGAGCGCCGGCCACGTGCCGAAGTGCGTCGTCGTCGACCCGTCGTTCACCTGGGGCGACGACCGCCCGCCGGGCGTGCCGTGGAACCGGTCGGTGATCTACGAGTGCCACGTCCGCGGCATGACGATGCGCCATCCCGGCGTCCCGCCCGAGCTGCGCGGCACCTACCTGGGGATGGCGAGCGACCCGATCATCGACCACCTGCTCTCGCTCGGCGTGACCGCCGTCGAGCTGCTGCCGGTGCACCAGTTCGTGAACGACCGGCATCTGGTCGAGCGCGGGCTCGCCAACTACTGGGGCTACAACTCGATCGCGTTCCTCGCCCCGGAGGCGCGCTACGCGAGCGGGGAGCGGCCCGGGAGCCAGGTGGCCGAGTTCAAGTCGATGGTGAAGGCGTTCCACCGGGCCGGCATCGAGGTGATCCTCGACGTCGTCTACAACCACACGGGTGAGGGCAACCACCTCGGCCCGACGCTCTCGCTGCGCGGGGTCGACAACGCCGCCTACTACCGCCTGAACCCCGACGACCCCCGGTACTACTTCGACTTCACGGGCACCGGGAACAGCCTGAACATGCGCCATCCGCGGGCGGTGCAGCTCATCTTCGACAGCCTCCGCTACTGGGTGGGCGACATGCACGTCGACGGGTTCCGCTTCGACCTGGCGCCGGTGCTGGCGCGCGAGCTCTTCGAGGTCGACCGGCTGGCGGCGTTCTTCGACATCATGCAGCAGGACCCGACGCTCTCCCAGGTGAAGCTGATCGCCGAGCCGTGGGACCTCGGCGAGGGCGGCTACCAGGTGGGCAACTTCCCGGTGGGGTGGGCGGAGTGGAACGGGGAGTACCGCGACTGCGTCCGCGCATTCTGGCGCGGCGACGAGGGCCGCCTGCCGGAGCTCGCGTCACGCATCTCGGGGTCGAGCGACCTGTACCAGGCCGGCGGCAGGCGTACGTACGCGAGCGTCAACTTCGTCACCGCCCATGACGGCTTCCCCCTGACCGACCTGGTCTCCTACCAGCAGAAGCACAACGAGGCGAACGGCGACGCGAACGCCGACGGCGCCGACGACAACCTGAGCGCGAACTGGGGCGTCGAGGGCCCGACCGACAACCAGTCGATCACGGAGCTACGCGGGCGGATGCGGCGGAACTTCATCGCCACGCTGGTCTTCTCGCAGGGCGTGCGGATGCTCCTGGGAGGCGACGAGCTGGGTCGCACGCAGCAGGGGAACAACAACGCCTACTGCCAGGACAACGAGATCTCGTGGGTCGACTGGGACGTCGGCCCGGACGATCACGAGCTGCTCGCGTTCACGCGCGACGTGCTTGCGATCTTCCGCGAGAACCCGGTCTTCCGCCGGCGCGGCTTCTTCACCGGGCGGCCGGTGCGCGCCGGTACCAAGGACGTCACCTGGCTGCACCCGCTGGGGCGGGAGATGCGCGACGAGGACTGGGCAGACCCCCAGCAGCGGGTGGTCGGCATGCTGATCGACGGCGAGGCGACCGACGAGGTCGACGAGCGCGGCCGGCCGGTGTCGGGCCAGACCGTCCTCCTGCTCTTCAACGGCGGGGAGGCGTCGCGGCGGTTCCTCGTCCCGCAGCCCGACCTGCCGGGGATGTGGGAGGAGCTCGTGAACACCGCCCGTCCCGGCCGGCGGATGGTGCGCGGCCAGGCCGTGAACCTGGTCGGGCGCTCGCTCATCCTGGCGCGGCTGGTGCGCGAGCGGCGCGCGACCGCCCGCGCATGAGGATCCCGACGTCGTGCTACCGGCTCCAGCTCTCCCCGGACTTCACGCTGGACGACGCCCGGCGGACGGCGCCGTACCTGCGCGAGCTCGGCGTCGGCGACCTGTACCTGTCGCCGATCCTCGCGACCCGGCCGGAGAGCATGCACGGCTACGACGTCGTCGACCCGACCCGCGTCAGGCCCGAGCTCGGCGGCGAGCCGGCGCTGCGGGCGCTGGCCGAGGAGGCGCGAAGGCTCGACATGGGCCTCCTGGTCGACATCGTGCCCAACCACATGGCCGCCGACCACCGGAACCCGTGGTGGTGGGACGTCCTCGAGCGGGGCCGCGACTCGGAGCACGCGCACGCCTTCGACATCGACTGGGACGCGCCCGGCTGTGAGGGCCGGGTCGTCCTGCCGGTGCTCGACGGGCAGCCGGCCGACCTGATCGACTGCGGCGAGCTCCGCCTCGTCGTGGAGGAGGGCGCCCCCGCGTTCGCCTACTACGACCGCCGCTTCCCGCTCGCGCCCGGAAGCCGCGAGCGCGCCGGTGGGGATCTGGCGGCGCTGGCCGGTTCCCAGCACTACCGGCTGTGCGACTGGCGCGAGGCGCCGGCGGCGGTGAACTACCGCCGGTTCTTCGACATCTCCGACCTGGTCGCGGTCCGGGCCGAGCGCGCGGACGTGTTCGCCGCCACCCATGCGCTCCTGATCCGGCTCGTGCGCGAGGGGATCGTGACCGGCCTTCGGGTCGACCACGTCGACGGTCTGGCCGATCCCGAGGAGTACCTGCGCCGGCTCGCAGAGGCGACCGGCGGCGCCTACGTGGTCGTCGAGAAGATCCTCGCCCGCGACGAGGACGTGCCGCCTGAGTGGGCCGCGGAGGGCACGAGCGGCTACGACTTCCTCGCGCTGGCCGGCGGCCTCTTCGTCGACCCGGACGGCGCCGAGCGGCTGCGCCGGCTCCATCGCCGCCTGACCGGGCTGCCGCCGGACTTCTCTGCCGTGGCGGAGGCGGCCCGGCGGCGCGTTCTGGGCGAGCTCTTCGCGGCCGACCTCGAGCACGCCGCCCGGCTGGCCGACGCGGCCGGCCTTGCCGCCGCGAAGCCGGGCGCCATGCGGGAGGCGCTGGCCGAGCTGACGGTGCGGATGGGCGTCTACCGCACCTATGCCGGCGAGCGAGGGCTCGACGATCAGGGCCGAAGGGCGCTCGAGGAGGCGGCCGGCGCAGCCCGGCCGGCGCTTGCCGGCGCAGCCGCCGCCCGCCTCGACGCGCTGGTCGCGGCGATCGCCGAGCCCACAGCGGCGACGCTCCCGTTCGTCCGCCGCTGGCAGGAGCTCACCGGGCCGGTGGCCGCGAAGGGCGTCGAGGACACGGCGCTCTACGTCGACACCCATCTGGTGGCCCGGAACGAGCCGGGGTGTGAGCCGGGATGGCCGGCCACGGGCCCCGAAGAGCTCCACCGCCGGCTGGCGGCCCGCGGCGGCGGCCCGCTGAACGCGACCTCGACGCACGACACGAAGCGCAGCGAGGACGTCCGGATGCGGATCGCCGTCCTCTCGGAGATGCCCGACGAGTGGGAGGCGCGCCTCGGCCGCTGGCGCGAGCTCAACAGGCCGCTGCGGCGCCGGCCCGCGGACGCGCCCGACGCCGGCGAGGAGTGGCTCCTCTACCAGACGCTCGCCGGCGCCTGGCCGCTCGACGTCGCCGCGCGCGGCACGCTTCCGGATCGTCTGGTCGCCTACATGCGGAAGGCGGCCCGGGAGGCCAAACACCACACGAGCTGGACCGCTCCCGACCTCGAGTACGAGCGCGACCTGGCCGCCTTCGTCGCGGCCGTCCTGGATCCGGGGAACGCCGCCTTCCTGGCCGATCTCGACGACTTCAGCCGCCGCGTGGCGGAGGTCGGCACGCGCGGATCGCTGGCGCAGCTCGTCCTCAAGCTGGCGGCGCCGGGCGTGCCGGACATCTACTGGGGAAACGAGCTTCCGGACCTCTCGCTAGTGGACCCCGACAACCGCCGTCCCGTCGACTTCCCGGCCCACGCCCGGCTGCTCGCGGAGCTCGGCCGCGGGGCCGGGGGCGGACTGGAGAAGCTGGCCGCCACGCAGCGGGGCCTCGAGCTCCGGCGCCGCGAGCCGGCCCTCTTCACCCACGGCGCATACGTGCCGCTCGAGGCGTCCGGGCGGCGTGCGGGCCACGTCGTCGCGTTCGCCCGGGAGCACGCGGGGCGGTGGGCGGTGGCCGCGGCCGCGCGGCTCACGGCCGGGCTCGACGACTGGGGCGACACGCGGCTCGCGCTGCCCGCCGCCGCGCCGGCCGTCTGGGAGGACGTGCTCTCGGGCCGGGTCGTGGACGGCATGGCGCCGTCGGCCTCCGAGCTCTTCGAGCTGCTTCCGGGCGTGCTCCTCTCCGGGCGGCCCGAGGGTTAGCCGCCGCCCTCGAGGGGCCACACCTCGACGACGCCCTGCGCAACGGCGCACGGCGCGTGCGAGGCGACCCGGACGGCGTCCTCGAGGCTCGCCGCCTCGATGATCGCGAAGCCTGCGATCGGCAGATTCGAGCGCATGAAGGGACCGGCGCTGGTCTGCACGCCGGCGGCGTCGTGGTTCTGCACCAGCACCGGCGGGCCCGCCATCCCCATGACGACACCGTCCTCGCGGAGCTGGGCGTCGTGCACATGGGCTGCGTCGCGGACGGCGGGATCCGTGCGCTCGTAGCCGGCGCGGTCGCCGTATCCGATTGTGACGAACGTGGGCATGGGCCGTCGGTACCCCGGGCGACCGCGGTTCACTCACCCTCGATCCGCGGGGAGGCCCCAGAGCATGAGGTAGAGCGTCCGCGGCCGGCCGGCCCGGTCGGCCTCGCCGAACGTGATCGCCGGGTTATCGGGGTCCGCTGCATCGACCACGAACGCGCGCTCGTCGAGCGGCCACCCCTCGGCCTCGCCGTCCTCGCTCGAGACGGCGAGGTGCGTGCCGGCGGCGCGCACCTCCACGCGGCGGTCGGGCCAGCCGTAGATCCCGGCGAAGCGCGCCAGGTTTCCGGCCGCCCCGGGAGCGGGATTCAGCCGGAGCGGGGGCACCGCGACGCCGAACGAGGCTAGGACCGCCTCCAGCACCGGACGGCAGAGTGCGCGCCCCCGCTCGCTGTTCGTCATCACGGCCACCGCCGCATTCAGTTCGGGGAGGAGCCGCAGCACGGCCCGCTCTCCGGGAAGGACGCTGTCCCAGCCCCACACCTGCCCGTCGCCCGCGTCGAACCGCGCCCAGCCGAGGCACCAGCCGTCGAACCAGCCGTGGATGGCCGGCGAGGGCTGCGCGCGGCGCATCACCGCGAGCGCCGGCTCGGCGAGATGCAGAGCGGCGAAGCGCAGCAAGTCGTCGACCGTGGAGGCGAGGCTCGTCCCGGCCGGCGCGAACGTGCGCACCTCGAGCGGCCCGACCGGCACCGCGCCGCCCGGCGACGGCTGGTGGCCGGATACGCGGTGCGCCGCGCCGGGCGCGGTGTCGGCCATCGCCGCCGGCTCGAAGAGGCGGGCGCGCATCGCGTCCTCCCAGCCCTCGCCCGTCACGGTCTCGATGATCCGCCCGACCAGGCACCAGCCGGCGTTCGTGTACGACCACGCCACCGCGGTCGGCTCCTCCGCGGCCACCGCGGCGGCGAGGGATGCGAGCACGCCGCCGCCGCCGGGCTCCTGCTCGTCGAACCCGAACTCGAGCGAGGCCCGAAGCGGCAGGCCGGACCGGTTGGCGAGCAGGTCGCGGACGGTCGCCGCCTCGGCCCAGGCGGTCCCGCGGAGCTCGGGCACGTGGGCGGCGATCGGGTCGTCGAGCGACAGTCGCCCGTCTCCCGCCAGCCTCACGACGACCGTCGCGCACATCGACTTCGTGAGCGAGCCGACGCCGAAGCGGGAGGCCGCGGTGACGGGTGCACCCGTGCGGACGTCGGCGACGCCGTGGCAGGCGACCGTCGCCTTGTCACCGGTGAGGACGCCGACCGCCGCTCCGGGCACACCCTGGGCACGGCCGTGCTCGCGGAGGAGGTCGAGCAGCTCGGCCTCGGTCACGACGGCACGGCGGCCACGCTCTCGACGAGCCGGATCATCACCGGCCGGTACCGGTCGGGGGCGTCGAGCCACGTGAAGTGCCCCGCGCCGGGAACGATCTCGAGGCGCCCGATCCCCTCCGGGAGCGCCACGATCTCCGCGGCCGCCTCGACCGGCGTGACCGGATCGAGCTCCCCGGCGCAGCCGAGCGTCGGCACGTCGATCCGACCCAGCCGGTCGAGGATGTCGAGCCCGCGCTCGCGAGCAGCGGCCCGTCGACGTCTCACCTGCGCGCGGCCCTCACGTCAGCTGGAACACCGAGATGACCTGATCGTCGGGATCCCGAAACCAGGCGATCAGGATGGCCCCGAGGTCGGCGATGCCTCGTTCGTCCGTCTGGAACGGGTCGCCGTCGCCCATCAGCTCCAGCTCGACTCCGCGCTCGTGCAGGTCGGTCACCGTCGCCGCCAGATCGTCCGTCTGGAAGGAGGCAAGCGGCCACTCGGCCTGCCCGGCGTAGCTCGTGCCCTCGAGCAGGAAGATCCGCGTCCCGTTGCCGGCCCGAAGGGCGTAGCCGCCCGGTGCGGGCTCCCCCTCGAGGCCGAGCGTTTCCTCGTAGAACGTCCGCGACGCGGCCATGTCCGAGACGGGGATGACCGGGCCGACGCTGAGCGTCTCGATGTCCATGCGGAGTCCGTTCCCCGTTTACTCCGGGGGCGAACGCGGCTCTCCGACCTGGAGCCCGAGCCACGCGGCCAGCGCGTCGATCTCGGCTCGGACGGCCTCCGAGATCGCCTTCGTGAACCTCATGTCCTCGTGGATCGCGTTCACGCGCAGCACCCCCGCCTTGCGGTCGGCGGCCGCGTCGAGCGTCCCCACCAGGCGGTCGCCGTGGCTGCTGCGTACGGGCGCGGTCGTGGATCAGCCGGTCGAACGGCGAGAGGAGCGCCGTCCGGCCCTCGGAGCCGGCGCCGAGCGCGGCCGGGTCGACGCGCCACTCGCCGGGCATCGCGGCGATGCCGAGCGCTCGCATGAGGTACTCGAGCATCTGGGTCACGTTGCGATTGTGCGTCCACCCGGTCGAGGCCCACGGCACGGTGCTGGTGTCGGGGATCGCCCGCGATGTGAGCGGGCCGGAGTCGCGAAGCCTCGAGAGGATGTCGCGGCGAACGAGCCGTTGGCGCGCACCCACTCGCGCGGGCGCTCATGCGTCGTCCAGCCGTCGGGCGCGCAGCGGCGAGGTCCGGGGACAGTCCCCGAACGCTCGCGGTGACACCGCCGCGACGCCTGCATGACACACACCGGGCCAAGCCGGCCCGGCCGTGTCACGCCGCCGTCACGAACCTGCGACGCGAAATGTTCAGGGACTGTCCCCGACCGGCCTACGAGATGGGCTGGCCCGTCTCGAGCAGTGTCTTCAGGCCGCTCAGCACGCCCATCCAGCCCGGACCGGCGACGCCCGCGGCGGTCTTCGGCGCGCCCTCGAGCTTGTCGTGCACGACGGTGAGCAGGCACGTGCCGTCGTCCTGCGGCTCGATCTCCCACGAGACCCGGCTCGCATCCTCGGCTGCCTGCTCGTCGTCGTAGAGCGAGCGCCATTCGTGCACGAGCCGGCGGGGAGGATCGAACTCGAAGACGGGCCCGTCGCCCCACGTCTCGCCGTTCGGACCGTGCGAGAGGTAGCGGTCGGCGGTTGCCCGGATCCGGGCCCCGTGGAAGTAGCGGGCCGTGAACTCGGGGGTCGTGATCGCCTCCCAGATCTGCTCCGGGGTGGCCTTGATGAAGACCTGGTAGACCTGCGTCGTCTGTGCCGTGGCGGTGTTCATGCGGTCTCCTCCTCCAGTTCGGTCTTGAGGTCGGCGAGCGCCGCGACGCGGGGCTCGGTGAACTTGTCGATCCAGCGGTCGTGGATGAGCCGGATCGGAACCGGGTTCAGGAAGTGGAGCTTCTTCCGGCCCCGCCTGCGCGCGACGACGAGCCCGGCCTCCTCCAGGAGGCGGAGGTGCTTCATCACGCCGAAGCGCGTCATCTCGAGCTCGGACTCGAGCTCGGTCAGCGTCCGCCCGTCGCGCTCGAAGAGCCGGTCGAGCAGATGCCTGCGGGTGGGATCCGCCAGCGCCTTGAACACCCGGTCTGAGTCCACGGCGTGAGTATAGGTGACTATATGGTCACATGTCAACCCGTGGAACCAGGAGCTGCGTCAGCGTCGCCGCGAGCCACGCCGCGTAGCGGCGCCGCTTCCACCCGCGGACGCGGACGAGGAGCTGGTGCAGCTCCGGGCTCGTGAGCGCCCACACGGTGTCGAGCGCCTCCCTGGGCGGGAGCGCCAGCGGCCCGTTTGCGGCGAGCGCGTCGACCAGGGTCGCCAGGTTGCGGCGGCGGGTGTCGTGGAGCCGGGCCAGCAGGTCGGCCAGCTCGGGCTCGGAGCGGGCCGCGCCGGACACCACAGCCGCGAGCGGGGCGGCCCGTTCGAGCCGGCGGGCGATGTCCGCGGCGAAGAGCCGCAGCTGCTCGCGCTGGTCCGTCGCCGCGGCCAGGGCGCGCGGCCCCTCCTGCTCGGGCACGGGGCGGGGATCGCCGCCGCGCACCGCGCGCTGCACGAGCTCGCCGAGCAGTGCGCGCTTCGTGCCGAAGCCGGCGTAGACGGTCTCGTCCGACACCCTGGCCGCGCGGGCGATCGCCGCGACGCTCGTGCCCTCGTACCCGCGCTCCTGGAAGAGCTCCGCGGCGGCCTCCAGCACCCGCTCGCGCGTCCGCTCCGCCTGCTCGACGCGGACGTCCGAGCGGTACGGCCGGCGCGGCTTGACTTCGCGAGCCATGTCTGCCATGGTATCACCGTATTCACTACAGTATTACCCAATCGAAAAGGAGTAGAGAGATGCCGGAGACCGCAGAGACACTTGCCCGCCGCCTGATCGAAGAGGGCTTCAACCGCGGAGAGCTCGACGTCGCCGACGCCCTGGTCGCGCCGGACATGGTCGAGCACCAGGACTTCGGCCCCGACCACGCCTCCGGCCCGGAGGGCGTGAAGGCCGTGATCGCGTCGCTCCGGCGCGCCTTCCCCGAC
>JAICKX010000171.1 GCA_025927685.1 Thermoleophilia bacterium
CCGGACAGCCCGAAGGCGTACCAGATCAGCCAGTACGACGAGCCGATCTGCGCCCGCGGCCACCTGGACGTCGACGGCGCGCGGATCGGGATCACGCGCGCCCATCTCGAGGAGGACGCGGCCAAGCTCGTGCACGCCGGCGGCGCGGGCGGCCGGATCGCCGGGGCGGAGTCGTCGGTGGTCGACTTCAACCGCTGCGGCACGCCGCTCGTCGAGATCGTCACCGAGCCCGACCTGCGCTCGCCCGATCAGGCCGTCGCCTTCCTCGGGCTGCTCAAGAACACGCTGCAGACCGTCGGCGTCTCGGACTGCGATATGGAGAAGGGGTCGCTGCGCTGCGACGCCAACGTCTCGGTCCGGCGGCGCGGCGACGCCGCCCTCGGCACGAAGACCGAGCTCAAGAACATGAACTCGTTCAAGTTCCTGGGCGAGGGCATGGCGGCCGAGATCGAGCGCCAGGTGAAGCTGCTGGAGTCGGGCGAGGCCGTCCTCCAGGAGACGCTGCACTACGACCCGGCCCGGCGCGAGCTGCACGCCAGGCGGTCGAAGGAGGAGGCCGACGACTACCGCTACTTCCCCGAGCCCGACCTCGTGCCGCTCGAGCCCTCCCGCGGAGATGTCGAGCGGCTGCGCGCGGCGCTGCCGGAGCTGCCCGGCGCGCGGATCGCGCGGTTCCGCCACGAGCTTGGCATCCCCGCGCAGGACGCCGCCGACCTGAACGCGACGCCCGCGATTGCCGGCTACTTCGAGGAGGTCGTCACGGCCGGCGCGGACCCGAAGGCGGCCGCCGACTGGGTGCGGAACCAGCCCGGCGCCGTCGAGCACGTCCCGCCGGCGCGGCTCGCAGCGCTGATCGGGCTCATCGCCGCCGGCACGATCACGGCCACGATCGCGAAGCAGGTCTACGGCATGCTCGAGGCGGATCCGGGCGCCGACCCGGCCGCGCTCGTCGAGCAGCACGGCCTCGCGACGGTGGGCGACTCGTCCGAGCTGGACGCCCTCGTCGCGCAGGTCATCGACGCCAACCCGGGGCTCGTGGAGCAGTTCCGCGGCGGCAAGGACGGCGTCATCAACGCGCTGGTCGGCCAGGTGATGAAGGAGACCCGCGGCCGCGCGGACGCCCGCCAGGTGCAGGAGCTCCTGCGCTCGCGCCTGTAGCCCGGGGACAGTCCCTGAACGCTCGCCGTTTGGCCGCCGAGGCGGTTCTGTGACACGTCCCCGGCGGGGCGGCCCCGGCACCCTCGCGCGCCGGTCGCGAACGTGTGCCGCGAAGCGTTCAGGGACTGTCCCCACGGTCCGGCCGCCGACGTACGATTCGCGCCGGTGTCAAGCAAGCGCTACCTGATCACCCCGGGCCCGACGCCGATCCCGCCGGTGGTGGCCGCCGCGGCGGCCACGCCGATGCAGCACCACAGAAGCCCCGAGTTCCGGGCGCTCCTGCTCGAGACGCTCGACCGGCTGAAGCAGGTGTTCGCGACCGAGAACGACCTCGTGCTCTTCACCGGCTCCGGGACGGCGGCGATGGAGTCGTCTGTGGCGAACCTGCTCTCGCCGGGCGACCGGGTCGTCGTCGCCTCTGCCGGCAACTTCGGCCAGCGCTGGGTGAAGCTCGTCCGCGCCTACGGGATCGAGCCCGTGCTCGTCGAGCAGCCGTGGGGCGAGCGGCTCGACGCCGCGCGCATCGCCGGCGCGGCCTCGGAAGCCGAGACCGCGGCCGTCGTCGTGACGCACTCCGAGACCTCGACGGGCGTCGTGCACGACGTCGAGGCGATCGCCGCGGCGGTCGCTCCCACCGGCGCGATCCTCGTGGTCGACGCCGTCTCGAGCCTCGGCGGCGTGGAGCTCGCGACCGACGCGTGGGGCGTCGACGTCGTGGTCTCCGGCTCGCAGAAGGCGCTCATGTCGCCGCCCGGCCTGGCCTTCGCGTCGGTCTCCGAGCGGGCCTGGGGGAGGGCGGGCCGCTCGACGCTCCCGCGCTACTACCTCGACTGGCGGCTCGCCGCGGACTCGCAGGTGAAGGGCGACACCGCCTTCACCCCGGCCGTCAGCATCGTCGTCGCCCTTCGCACCGCGCTCGACCTCATCCTGGCCCGCGGGCCCGCGAGCGTCTGGGAGCACAACCGCCTCCTCGCCCGTGCCACCCGCGCCGGCGTGAAGGGGCTCGGCCTCGAGCTCTTCTCGCCGGACGACGACTCGGCCGCCATGGTGACCGCCCTGCTCATGCCGGACGGGATCGACGGGCAGGAGTGCTACACGGTGCTGCGCGACCGCCACGGCATCGTCCTGGCCGGCGGCCACGGGCCGCTCCGCGGCCGGATCATGCGCATCGGGCACATGGGCTACATGAACGAGTTCGACATCGTGACCGCGCTCGCCGGCCTCGAGATGGCCCTGGGCGAGCTGGGCCACACGCCACCGGTTCCCGGCGGCGGCGTCGCCGCCGCCACCGCGCTCTTCGCAGCGCAGCCGGTGCCCGTCGATGGCTAGCGTCCTCGTCACCGAGGAGATCGCCGGCGCGGGCGTCGACCTCCTCCGCCACCGCTTCGACGTCGACGTCGAGCTGGGCCTCCCCGCCGACGAGCTGGCCCGCCGCATCGCCGGCTACGACGGGCTGATCGTCCGGAGCGCCACCCGCGTCACCGCCGACCTGATCGGCCGCGCCGAGCGGCTGCGGGTGATCGGCCGGGCCGGGACCGGGGTCGACAACGTCGACGTCGCCGCGGCGACCCGGCGCGGGATCATCGTGGCCAACGCCCCCGGCTCGAACATGGTCGCCGCCGCCGAGCACGCCGTCGGGCTCCTGCTCGCGCTGGCCCGGAACATCCCGCAGGCCCACGCCGCCCTGGTGCAGGGCCGCTGGGAGCGCTCACGCTTCGCCGGCGTCGAGCTCGCGGACAAGACCCTGGCCGTGATCGGCTTCGGCCGGATCGGCCAGCTCGTCGCCGCCCGTGCCCGTGCGCTCGGGATGCGCGTCGTCGTCTACGACCCGTTCGTCTCGGCCGAGCGCTGCCGCGAGCTCCAGGTGACCTCCGGGTCGCTCGAGAACGTGCTGCTCCAGGCCGACTTCGTGACGCTCCATGCGCCCCTGACCGACGACACCCGCAGCCTCATCAACGCCGAGCGGCTGCACCTGATGAAGCGCGGCGTCCGGATCGTGAACGCCGCGCGCGGCGACCTGGTCGACCTCGACGCGCTCGTCGACGCGCTCGAGTCGGGCCAGGTGGCGGGGGCGGCGCTCGACGTCTTCCCGGAGGAGCCCTACACCACCGGCCGGATCCTCGAGCTGCCGAACGTCGTCGTCACGCCGCACCTCGGCGCCTCGACGCACGAGGCGCAGGACCGCGCGGGCGTGATCGTGGCCGAGCAGGTGGCCGCGGCGCTCGCCGGCGAGTTCGTCTCGAACGCCGTGAACATCCCGCACGTCGGCGCGGAGGACATGGAGGTGCTGGGGCCGTACATCCCGCTCGCAACGCGGCTCGGCCAGCTCGTGGCGGGGCTCTCGGGGGGCGGCTTCGACCGCGTCGACATCACCTGCGCGGGCGCGCTCGCCGAGCACGACACCCGGCTCGTCACGCAGGCCGTCCTGGCGGGCGTCTTCGGCGCGCTCTCCGACGAGCCCGTGAACCTGGTGAACGCCCGCGCCGTCGCCGAGAGCCGCGGGATCGAGGTGGGGGAGGAGCGCACGCGCACGCCCGGCGACTACACGAACCTGGTGGGGGTCGCCTGCGGCCGCGAGGCGTCGGCGGCGGGCACGACCATCGGCCGCGAGCAGCGGCCGTGGCTGGTGGAGGTGGACGGCTACCGCGTCGAGATCGAGCTCGCCCCGGCGCACCTGCTGGTGATGATGAACGACGACACGCCGGGCATGATCGGCCAGGTCGGGATGCTGTTCGGCGCCGAGGGCGTGAACATCTCGAACATGAGCGTGAGCCGGAGCGGCGGAGGGAGGCGCGCGGTGATGGTGCTCGCCGTCGACACCGATCCCTCCCCGGAGGCGCTCGAGCGGCTCCAGGAGCTCGGCGGGATCCACCGTGTCCGGCTCGTCACCGTGAACGGCCGAACCTGATCGCGACCGTCGTGTAGGGCATCGCGAAGACGGGCTGCCGGCACAGGTCCGGGTGCGTGCGCGTCAGCTCCGCGACGCCGGCCAGCACGGCCTCCCGCTCCGGCTCGGGCCGGGTGGCGACGCGGCTCGTGGACGCCGCCCAGTCGACCAGGCGCGACGGCGTGAACCCGACCGGGTTCGGGAACTCGCGTCGGCCCCCCACCGCGAACAGCGGGTGCCGCTCGATCTCCTCGAAGCTCAGGTCGCCGGCCCGGGCGACGACGTCGGCCGGCCAGTCGAGGATGCGGTCGAGGTCGGCGACCCACGGCACCGAGCCGTCGCGCAGGTTCCAGAGCAGGCCGAGGACGCCGCCGGGCCGAAGCACCCGGGCGATCTCGTCGCAGGCCCGCTCCGGGTCGAACCAGTGAAAGGCCTGGGCGACCAGCACCGCGTCCGCGCACGCGTCGGGGAGCGGGATCGCCTCCGCGCTCCCCTCCATGGCCTCGACCCCGGGGACGGCCGTGACCAGCGCCGCCCGCATGCCCGCGTCGGGCTCGACGGCGATCGGCGCCGCGCCGGACTCCACGAGCACCTGGGTGAGCTTGCCGGTGCCGGCCGCGAGATCGACCACCTTGCGGCCCGGGGCACCCTCGAGCAGCCACTCGACCGCCGCCTGCGGATAGCCGGGACGGGCGCGCGCGTAGCGGTCGGCGACGGCGCCGAAGGAGCGGGCCCGGCGGTCGCGGTCCTCCACGCGCTCAGCCTACCGTCTGCCCCGCGTCCGTCCGGTACCATCAGACGCATGCAACCGACCGAGAAGATCTGGCGCAACGGCAGCTTCGTCCCGTGGGACGAGGCCAACGTCCACATCCTCACGCACGCGCTGCACTACGGGACCGGGGTCTTCGAGGGCATCCGCGCGTACGACACGCCTCGCGGCACGGCGGTCTTCCGCCTGACCGACCACCTCGAGCGGCTGCGGCGCTCCGCCGCCCTCTACGAGATGGACATCGGCTACGCGGTGCCGGAGCTCGCAGAGGCGATCCACGAGACGGTCGCCGTCAACAACGTCTCGTCGTGCTACGTGCGCCCGATCGTCTTCCGCGGCGCGGGGCCGATGGGCCTCTACCCGCGCGACAATCCGGTCGAGGTGGCCGTGGCCGTGTGGCCGTGGGGCGCCTATCTCGGTGAGGAAGCGCTGGAGCACGGGGTGAGCTGCAAGATCTCGAGCTTCCGCCGGATCGGCCCCAACACGCTGCCGCCGACGGCCAAGGCGTCGGGCCAGTACATCAACTCGGTGCTCGCGAAGCTCGAGGCCAGCCGCGCCGGCGACGACGAGGCGATCCTCCTGAACGAGGAGGGCTACATCGCCGACGGCTCCGGCGAGAACGTGTTCGCGGTGCGCGACGGCGTCCTGCACACGCCGCCCACGACTGCCTCCTGCCTGCCCGGCATCACGCGCGACACGGTTATCCGGATCGCCCACACGTTCGGGTACGAGGTGCGCGAGGTGAACCTGGTGCGCACGGATCTCTACTTCGCGGACGAGGTCTTCCTCTGCGGCACGGCCGCCGAGGTGACGCCGGTCGCGGCCGTCGACGGCCAGCAGATCGGGGGTCGCGGCCCGATCACGAAGGCGGTGCAGGACACGTTCTTTGCAATCGTCTCGGGGC
>JAICKX010000156.1 GCA_025927685.1 Thermoleophilia bacterium
CACCTCGACCACGAGCTCGTCGGGCTCGCGGGCCGTCATGTGCGGGCCGGCGAAGAAGTCGGCGGCCGCCAATTGGCGGGTGCCCCGCCTGCCGGCCAGCACGACCTCGCCGCCGCAGGCGGCGACCACCGCCGGCAGCTCGGAGGTGGGGTCGGCGTGGGCCAGGTTGCCGCCGATCGTGCCCCGGTTTCGGGTCTGGGGCGTTCCCACAAACCGCAGCGCCTCGGCCATGACCGGGCACAGCTGGCGGCACTCCGGCGAGCGCTCGACATCGCGCTGGCGGGCCAGCGCACCGACCGCCAATTGGCCGTCGCGGCGCTCGACGTACGCCAGCTCGGCCAGGTCGTTCAGGTCGACGACAATTGTCGGTTGCGCGAGGCGCAGGTTCATCATCGGGACGAGGCTCTGCCCGCCGGCGAGCGGGGTGGCGTCGTCGCCGTGCTCGGCGAGCAGGTCGAGCGCCTCGTCGAGCGACCGCGGTCGCGCGTACTCGAACGCCGCCGGCTTCAATCGATCTCGGGCCCGCCGTTGATCGAGAAGCCGCCGTCGACGACCAGCGCCTGCCCGGTGATGAAGCCCGCGTCGTCGGACGCCAGGAAGGCGACCGCCGCCGCGATGTCCTCGGCCGACCCCACCCGCTGAACCGGCGTCCGGGCCGCGTCCCAGGCCCGCATGCGCGGGTCGCTCGTCCAGCCGCTCGTGATGCCCATCCCCGCCGCGATCGAGCCGGGCAGGACCGCGTTCACGGTGATGCCGAACCGGCCCAGGTCGACGGCCAGCGCCTGGGTCAGACCGACGACGCCGGCCTTGGACGCGCAGTACGCCGGCATGGCGCGAAAGCCGACCACGGCCGCGTTCGAGCTGATGGAGACGATCCGGCCGAAGCCGCGCTCGCGCATGGACGGTGCCACGGCGGCGCAGCAGTTGCGGACGCCGGTCAGGTTGACGGCGATCGTCCGCTCCCACGCGTCCGACCGGGTGTCCGCGATGTCCTCGGGCTCGTACACGCCGGCCACGTTCACGAGGATCTCGGGCTGCCAGTCGGCCACGGCGTGGCGCACGGCGTCGACGTCGGTCACGTCCACGACGATGCCGCCCTCCACCGGCGTCGAGTCGAGGATCCGCACCTCTGCGCCCTCCTCGGCCAGCCGGGCCGCCACGCCGGCCCCGATCCCGCCGGCGCCGCCGGTGACGACCGCCGTCCTGCCAGCGAGTCCGCGCACGCCGGCCGGGGTCAGCCGACCAGCGGCCGGGTGTCGAAGTACTCGGCGAGCCGCGCGATCTTCCCCTCGCGCATCTCGGCCACGGCGGCGAACGGGAAGTCGAGCCGCCCACCGGAGCCGGCCAGGCCGGCCGCGAAGAGGCCCTCGCACAGGGCGACGTCGCCCTGGTCCAGCATCCGGGTGATCGTGACCCGGCAGTCCGAAAGCGCCCCCATCGCCGGCCGGCTTGCCTCCCGGATCGGCTCGCGCCCCACGATCGTCCCCTCCTTCAGCGGGTCCTCGAGGACGCCGTCGTCGGTGAAGAGGTCGGCGAGCGCGTCCGGGTCGCCGCGCTCCCAGGCCGCGAACGATGCGGCGAGCGCCTCGGAAGCCGTCATGCTCACCGCGCCAGTATGACGCGGGCCGGCCGGCGTCGCGAAGGGGATTTCGCATGCCGGAAACCGGCCGTCGCGCGCGCGGGCGCGGGTAGCCTGGCGTCCGTGCCCCGCCCGCCGACCCATCCCAACGTGCGCCGCTCGCCCTACTTCGCCGAGACGGAGCGCGCCGGGTGCACGGAGTACATGGTCTACAACCACATGTACATGCCGATCGCCTACGGGCGCGATCCGGAGGTCGATTACCGCGCCCTGACCGAGGCGGTCACGCTGTGGGACGTCGGCGCCGAGCGCCAGACCGAGCTGCGCGGGCCCGACGCCCTGCGCCTGGCCGACTACCTGTGCACGCGCGACCTGAGCGGCCTCGCGACCGGCAGGTGCCGGTATACGCTGGTGTGCGACGAGCGCGGGCAGATCATGACGGAGCCGATCGTCCTCCGTCCGTGGCCGGACGTGGTCTGGATCTCGCACGGCGACACCGACCTGACGCTGTGGGCGGCCGCGATCGCGGCCCACGGCGGCTTCGACGTCCAGGTCGGCGAGCCGGACGTGGCCCCGCTCCAGGTGCAGGGGCCGAGGTCGCGCGACGTGCTCGCGGCGGTGACCGATGCGGTCGAGGAGCTGGGGTCGTTCAGCTGCCGGGTCGCACAGGTGGCCGGCGTGGAGGCGGTCGTCTCCCGCACCGGCTGGAGCCGCGAGCTGGGCTACGAGATCTACCCGCTCTCGAGCGAACGGGCGCTCGAGCTCTGGGCCGCGCTCCTGGCCGCGGGCGAGCCGCACGGCCTGCTCGTGACGGGCCCGAACCTGAACCGGGCGGTCGAGCAGGGCATCACCGACACCCACTACGCGGTCAACTCGGGCATGAACCCGTTCGAGGCCGGCTCGGGCCGGTTCGTCGACCTGGACGCGGGCGACTTCGTCGGCCGGGGCGCGCTGCGCGAGGCGCAGGGGGCCGTCCGGCGGCACACGCTCGGCCTGGTCGTCGAGGATGGCTCGCTGCCGCGCATTGAGACGTTCTGGCCGGTGCGCGACGAGCAGGGCGAGGCCGGCGTGGTGCGGTGGGCGGCGCACTCCTACGCGCTCGGAAAGGACGCGGCGATCGCGCTCCTCGATGTGCGCGTCGGGCCCGGCGCCACGGTCACGATCGACCACGAGCACGGCTCGACGCCGGCGACCGCCGCGACCGTCCCGCTGGTCGCCTGAGGCGTGAAACACCGGTGCCTGATGCCAATGTTCAGGTCAGCTCGACCAGGAGGCTGCGGAGCTGCGCGAAGCGCTCCCGCCCGAGCCGGTGCTCCCAGTCGCGCTCGACCTCGCGCACGGCGTCTCGGATCGTGAGGGCGGCCCGCTCGCCGCGCGGCGTGAGGGCGACGCGCTTCGACCGGCGGTCGTCGGGGTCGGCGCGCCGCTCCAGGTAGCCGAGCCGCTCCAGCTCACCGAGCAGGTAGTTGACGGCCTGCTTCGTCATCCCCCGCCTGGCGGCGAGCTCGGAGGGCCGTGCCCCCTGGGGCCCGGGATAGAGGAACAGGTTCAGGTGAGGGGCGTCCAGGTCGTTGAACCCGTGCTCGTGAAGCCGGGCGAGCATCCGGTCGAGGACGTGCTCCCAGGGCATCCGCAGGAGGGCGCCGATGAGCGGCGGCCCGAAGGCGACCTCATCGGACCGTTGAGTAAAGCCACTTGACTTTCGGGGCCTTGCCATCTACGGTACAGCGACTTTACCATCCGCAGTTCTCAGGAGGGAGAACGACATGGCGACGAGCACGCACCACGAGATCACGATCGGCCCGCTGGCGGTGCGTCCCCGGGTCGAGCCCGACGAGTCCGGCGGGTCCGTGGCGATCCACGAGTTCGACGTCCCGCCCGGCGCGGTGCTTGCGCTCGCCCACAGCCACGACAACTACGAGGAGACGATCTACGGGCTGGCGGGGACCGTGACCTTCACCATCGAGGGCACGCCCGTCGACATCGGGCCGGGCCAGGCCGTCTGCATCCCGCGGGGAGCGGTGCACTTCTTCGCCAACACCGGCGCGGTGGACGCGACCGCGCTTGCGATCGTCACGCCCGGCATCCTCGGCGGCGACTACTTCCGCGAGGTGGCGGCCGTGGTCGAGGCGGCCGCCGGCGGCCCGCCTGACCGCGCCGCGATCGGCGCCGTCATGCGCCGGCACGGCCTCACCCCCGCCCCGGCGTGACCGCCGCTGTCCCTGCGCCCGGAGCGGGGCGCTACTCCAGATCGAGCAGGACGGCCGGGTTCACCTGGAGCATCCGCTCCAGGTGCTCGTAGGCCACGCCCTCGTCCAGCAGGCTTGCGACGAGCATCCGCATTCCCTCAGGGTGCGGCGGCGCGGAGAGCTGGCCGAGGTCGGAGCTCAGCACGAGCTTCTCGCCGCCGAGCTCGGTGATCCAGCCTGCCAGCTCGTGCGGGTTCTGCTCCCAGAAGATCGGCGAGACGCACGAGACGGCGACGTACTCCAGGTAGGCGCCCTTGGCGATCAGCTCCTTCTGGACCTCGAGGTCGAGCTTGCAGAGCGCCCAGTTGGCGTGCGTGACGATGAACTTCTCGACGCCGGCCTCGACCGCCGCGTCCTGGAGGGCGCGGATCTCCTCGACGCTCAGGTGCCCGGTCGCGAGGCACACGCCGGCGTCGGCGACGACCTGGACGATGGTGCGCACCTCGGGCTTCAGCTTGCCCTCGCCGTCCAGCACGGTGAGCCCCTCCCCGGCCATCTGGCGCTTGGGCCGGCCGAGCTGCGGATAGTCGGAGATGCCGAAGTAGTCGGAGTGCCACTTCGAGTGGTTCGACGGCATCCAGACTACGCGGGCGCCGTAGTGGATCGCCGACTCGGCCACGTACGGGTCGAGCCCGCCCGCCGAGCGGTTCAGGACGACGGCGCCAATTGGCTCGATGGGCTGGTCGGCGAACTGCTTTCGCACGTGGTAGGCGCGGCCGGCCGTCTGCGAGTCGTGGTCCTTCAGGACGTAGCCGCGCATCCCGTACTCGAGCCCGATCTTCGCCAGGTCGGCGTCGTCGATCGGCCGGCGGAAGAGCGCGGGGTGCGTGTGCGCGTGCATGTCGATCGCACCGCGCAGCAGGTCGAGGTCGGGGCGTGAGCCGGGCATCGTGCTTGCAGCATCCCAGGGAGCGGCGCGGCGCCCCGGGGCTTTTCATCCAGCGGAAGCGTCCACCGCCACCATCCTGAGCTCCGACACGTAGTGGTTCCCGTCCGCATCGGCGAGCCAGCACTCGTCCGGCCCGGGCAGCATCTCGGTGAACTCCATCCGCGTGTCGGCCTGCTCCCGCGCGTGCCGCGCCTGGCGGCACAGGATGCGCGCGAGCGTCGGGCTCTCGGTGTCGAGGTACATCGGCTTTCGCTCGAGCGGCGACTTCATGAAGACCCGGCGCGGCATGCCGCGGTCGCGGGCGAAGGCGGCCACGTCGCCGGCCCGCTCGGGGATCTCGGTCGCCGGGATGCTCCAGCCCTCGCGGCGGAGCACCATGCGGCCGAACGTCACGCGCGGCGAGCGCTCCTCTTCGGGGAGCAGCGAGAACCGGCGCACGCCCGACACGAAGAACGGCAGCCAGAGGGCGTCGAAGAGCGACACCCGCAACTCGCCGGTCGGGTCGACGAGGTTCGTGCCGTCCACCAGCAGCTCCTGGGCCATCCAGGTGTGCCGGCCGCCCTGGGCCCGCGTCTCCGGCATGACGGCGATGTGCACCATGTCGTCGGAGGTCGCCGGCATGCCGCGGCCGTCCGCGCCCATGGTGGGGCTCCACGGCGGGAGTATCACGGGCAGCCCGGGGCCGATCACGCGCTGGAGCTCCTGGTGCATGCGGGCCGGGGCCGGGTGCCGGTGCGCGAAGACGCCCTGGATGAGCGGGTTGTTTCCGGGATGGACGTCACCGACCACGGCCAGGAAGTCGCCGCCGGCCACGGCGTTCTCGTCGCGGGCGGCGACCTGGATGTCCGCCGAGCTGAAGACGCCGTGCCGCCACGACGGCTGGGGGTCGGCGAACGCGGCCGCGGCCCGGACGCCGATCGTGGCCCGGTCGGGGTCGGCCAGCACGGCCTGGAGGCGGCGGTGGAGCTCCGCCAGCTCGTCGTCCAGCCCGGGGGGATGCTGCATGAGCGTTCCCAGGGCCCTTCCGAGGACGGGCATGAACGGGCCGCGGCCGCCGTCGGGGAGGAGGCCCTCCACGACGCGCCGGCACATGGCGTCGACCTGGCCGCTCCACCAGCGGCAGGCTTCGAAGAGGGCCTGGAGCGCCGGCGCCATCGCGGCGACGAGGCCCGGCCCGACCGTGACGTCGAGGTCGCGCATGCAGTCGATATACGAGAGCGTCCGGGCGCCGTAGGCCATGCCGGGGTTGCGGACGGCGTCCTGCTCGGTCAGGTCGGTGAAAACGGCGTCGAGCTGAGCGAGGGCCTCGCGGAGGTCGCTCGGTGAGGCGTCCGCGACGGCGGCGCGGGCCGCCTCGAGCCGGTCGAGCGCGTCCGTCCCGCGGCGGCGTGTGTCAGGGTCGGAGTGGGCGTCGAGTGCGGCGCGCAGGTCGCGCTCCGGGTGCGGCCCGCGGGCGATGCGAAGCTCCGGGTCGAGTGCCTCCGCCAGGGCCTGCACGCCCCACGACTCGAAGTGCACTTGGCTGCTTCGCACGAGCCCGCCGGACTGGGCGTGCAGCGGCGGCCCCTCGTCCTCGATCCGGCCCCAGGCCAGCGGGCCGAAGAAGCCGATCGTGTCGTTCTTGCCGCAGTAGCGCTGCCAGTAGCTCGCGAC
>JAICKX010000081.1 GCA_025927685.1 Thermoleophilia bacterium
CCCGTCGCACCGGCGAGAAAGATTCGCATCGATCCGCCTTCCAAGCCTCAAGGATACGGGCGGGCTGACATCGACGCGTCATCCCGGCGAGCGAGTTGGGGATCCTGCCCGGGGCGGCGACGCCGCTCACCGATCGTCCGCCGGGCTGAACTCCATGACCCAGTTGGTCTCCCAGCTCTCGCCCTCGTCGGCGGAGAACGCCTGCTCCCAGCGCGGCGTCCGCGTCCTCGTGCCCGACCAGATGAAGCGAACGCGGATCGGCCGGCCCTCGAAGACGTCCGTACCCTCGAAGACGCCGATGTCGCCGGAGAACGTGCCGAAGACGGGCGGGTCGAGCTCGCCGGGACGGCGGCTGTCGGCCCAGTAGATCGACCACCGGCGCTGGGCTGGGTCGAAGAACCGAAACGACATGCCGATGAACCCGCCGTCGTGGTCGGTGCGGAACTCGTCCTCGTTTCCGAGTCCGCCCAGGATCGAGTGGGCCACGCTGGTCGACTCGAACTCCTCCCACTCGTCCGAGCCGGCGAGCCGCTCCGTGAGGCGGCGGTTTCGGACCTTCCAGCGGCCCAGGAAGAAGTCGAAGTCCTGTGCGGTTGGGAGCCGGGCTCCCGCGACGTGCGCCATGTCGGCCTCCTCGGTCGAGTGAAGAATCACCGTATCCGACAAATAGGGCGATTTACGCCCTCTATCTGTGGTTCACTTCGGGCGTGCTCGAACCCAGCGCCCGCCTGCTCGACCTGCTGGAGCTGCTGCAGGCCCGGCCGCTCACCACCGGCCGGGAGATCGCGGACCGCCTCGAGATCGACCGCCGCACGGTGCGGCGCTACGTGGCGGCGCTCCAGGAGCTCGGCATCCCGGTCGAGGGCCAGCGCGGCGTCGGCGGCGGCTACCGCATGCGGCCCGGCTTCCGGCTGCCGCCGCTCATGCTGACTGAGGACGAGGCGGTGGCGGTCGTGCTCGGGCTGCTCGCGGCCGAGCGTTTGGGGGCCGACGTCGAGGAGGCGCTCGTGAAGCTCCACCGCGTCCTCCCGGATGCGCTCCGCCGTCGCGTGGAGGCGCTGGAGGCGACGCTCGCCTTCACCGAGGCGGCGCCATCCGCCGCGCCGGTGCGGGGCGACACGGCGCTCCGCCTGGCGGAGGCGATCCGGCGGCGCCGGCGCGTTCGCGTCCGCTACCGCACGTTCGCGGGCGAGGAGAGCGAGCGCGAGCTCAGCCCGCACGGGCTGGTCGTCCACTCCGGCCGCTGGTACCTGGCGGCGTTCGACCACGGCCGGGCCGACCTGCGCACGTTCCGGGTCGACCGGATGGCGCGGGCGGCCGTGGCGGACGAGCCGGCGGTCGTGCCACCCGACGGCTTCGACGCGGTCGCGGAGGTCAGCCGCTCGCTCGCACGCGTGCCGTGGAAGTGGGAGGTGGAGGTGCTGCTCGACCTCCCCCTCGACCAGGCCGCCGAGCGCATCCCGGCGACGCTCGCCGAGCTGATCGAGGCCGAGGACGGCACGCTGCTTCGCATGCGCGTCGGCTCGCTCGACTGGATGGCGGAGGTCCTCGCCGGCCTCGACTGTCCGTTCACGATCCGGCGGCCGGACGAGCTGCGCGCGAGCGTGCGAGAGTTGGCGGAGCGGCTGGTCGCGTCGGTGGCGTGATCCCACGTAAGGATCGCTTCCCGGCGCTCGACGCTAGCCGTAGCATGTACGCATCGTGGATGGGCGACCGACCCCGCACGCCGAGCTCGAGCGGCTGTCCGACGCCGAGCTCGTGGCGCACGCGCGCGAGCGGTTCCCCGACGGTGCGCCGGGCCTCCGGACGGCGAAGCTGTGCGTCGCCCTCATCTTCGAGCGCCGGCGCGCACTCGTCCGCACGATCTGCGCCGCGAAGGCGCCGTCGCCGGTCGTCGACGACCTGGAGTCGCAGGTGTACGAGCGTTTCGTCCGGGCGGTCTACACCCAGACGGCGCCGATCCAGAATCCCTCCGGGCTGCTGGTGAAGATGGCGCGCAACGTGATCGCGTCGCACTTCGAGAAGGGGCGCGGCGACGCGATCCCGATCGGTGAGCTGCCGGACGTCCCCGCAGCCGACGGCGGCCTCGAGGACGTCGGCATGGTCGAGGCGGTCGACGAGATCCTCGCCGCGCTGAGCCCGCGCCAGCGCGAGGTGGTGTGGGGCAGGGTCATGGAGGGCCAGTCGAGCGCGGAGATCGCAGAGCGACTCGGGACGACCCCCGGCAACGTCGACGTGATCTTCTTCCGTGCGATGCGGACGCTGCGGGAGGTGGTGGAGCGGTGAGCGCCGTCGAGGAGCGCTTCGAGGCGTTCGCCTCGGCGTGGGAGCGGGGCGAGAACCCCGACCCGGCCACGGCGATCGCCGACGCCGCCGAGCACGAGCGCCCGGCGCTCGGCGGCATGATCGCCGCCTACCTCTCGGCCAACCCCCGGATGGAAGTGCCCGAGGAGGTGGTCGCCGCCAGGGCAGCCGATCCGGCCAGCGAGCCGCCGCTGGCGTGGCCCGACCTCCTCCCCGAGCTCCGTCAACGCTCCCGGATCACCCGCTCGACGCTGGTGGAGCGGCTGGCCGCCGCGCTGGGGTTCCCGGAGGCGACCGAGCAGGTGGAGGAGCACGTGCACGGCCTGGAAACGGGCGGTCTCCCCGCGGGGCGGGTCCGGCCCGCGGTCGTGGCGGCGCTCGCGGCCATCCTCGAGGTGCCGGAGTCGCTCCTCGAGGCCGGCCGGCGGATGAGCCGCCCCGGCGCCCAGCCGGCCGCGATGGCCGCTTTCTCGCGGGCGGAGCGCGCCCGCCGGGCCGCCGCCCCGATGCAGGAGGCGCGGCAGGCGCCGGCCCGAAACGCCGAGATCGACGACCTCTTCACCGGCGCCGATGGATGAGGTCGAGGCCGCCCGGCGGGCGCTCCGGCGCTTCAGCGACACCTACCGCCTGACCGCGCCGCCGGTCGACGTGGCCGAGCTGGCCGGAAGCCTCTGCTGCCTGCGGGTGCGCCTCGGCGACGACCTGCGGGCGCTCGTGAACGCGGCCCCCGACGTGCACGTGTCGGGCGTGCTCCTGCCTGCGGCCTGGGAGATCTGGGTGCGGCGCGACGAGTCCGAGACACGGCGCCGGTTCACGATCGGGCACGAGATCGGCCACCATTTCCTGCACTCGGACGGCGCCACGGTGCTGTGCCGCGCCGCCGACGTCGATCAGGACGAGGAGGCGGCACGGCTCAAGGAACGGCAGGCCAACCGCTTCGCGGCCGAGCTGCTGATGCCCGAGCCGCTCGTGCGCGAGCGCGTGAAGCGCGACGGCTTCGACGTCACCGACCTCGCGCGCACCTTCGACGTCTCGCCGATCGCGATGGCCTACCGGCTCGTCAACCTCGAGGTGCTGGAGATCGTCCCGCCCGACATCGAGGCCGAGCAGCTGCGCTGGAGGCGATCGGTGTAAGGACGCGGGTGCGGCGGCGGACACCGCCTGCGTGGACGCAGGTCCGACACAAACCCCGGGGCTATCCTCGGGCTGATGGCCGGGGACCACGATCAGCGGGGCGTCGAGGTCGGCTCGGTCCAGGAGGTCGACCGTCTCGCGGCCGACATCCTCGACGCGAGCCGCGAGCATGCCGTCGTGTGCATCACGCTTCCGACCTGGGCGTCCGAGCCGCTGATCTCCGCCGACGAGCTGCGGTCCGTCCTGCCCGACGACGCGCGCGTCTACGTGATGCCGACCGGCGACCTCTCCTGGGAGCTGACCGACCGGCTGCCGCCCAGGCTGGATGTGTACGGCGGGGCCACCCGGGTGTGGTGGCCGTTCGGGGCCGACGCGCCCGACCCGGCCGAGCACCCGCTCTTCTTCCTCCACGACCGATTCCAGGCCGACGCGGTCCGCGACCGGATCGCGGCCGTGTTCCGCGAGCGCTCCACCGCGCCGAGACTGGAGGCGGACGCCGAGCTGGCCGGAGTCGTCACCAGGATCGTGTCAAGCGGTGCCGAGCTGACGCTGACCGGCGGGTACGACGCGTTCGCCCACCGCTCACACCTGACGCAGTTCGGCGGGCTCGATCCGAGCGAGGTCGTCCAGGTCGGTCAGGCCGTCCGTGTGCGCGTGGCGGAGCAGGACGGCGGCGGACGCCGGGTTCGGGTTTCCCTCCTGCCGTTCGAGCCCGACCCCTGGACGCGGCTGCTCGACCAGTTCGGCGAGGGCATGGTGGTGGAGGGCGTCGTCGACGGCTTCCGCAACTTCGGGGCCTTCGTCGAGGTGTACCCCGGGATCACCGGCCTTCTCCCGAACAAGAAGGTGAGCCGGGAGTGGGTGTCGCACGCCGAGGACTACCTCGCACTGGGCGAGCGGATCGCGGTGCGGATCCTGAGGATCGCGCCCGACCAGAAGCGGCTGGAGCTCTCCCTCGTCGACGTGCCTGACGGCGCGGTGGCCGAGCCGCCGCTCTCGATCTACCCCGGCGGCCCGCCGTGGCTCGCGCCGGTCGCCGAGCCCGAGCCCGAGCCGGAGGCGGCGGCGGCGAGCGCCGCGCCGCAGCCCGAACCGGAGCCGCCCGAGCCCGAGCCGATCCCCCCGGAGTCGGAGCCTCATTCGGAACCTGTCGTCGAGGGGGCTGCCGAGGCGGAGGCGCTCGAGCGCGCCATCCACGAGGGCCGGGAGCTGCAATCTCAGGTAGGCGCCCTCTTCACCGGCGCCCAGCGCCGGATCGAGACCCTCCGCGCGGAGGCCCACCAGCTGCGCAAGGTGCTGGAGCGCGATCTGGTCGAGGCCCGCCTGCGGGTGCTCGAGTTCGCGGATGCCGAGACCCAGGCGGTCGCCGGATCGGCCGAGGCTGCGCTGGCCGATGCCCGCCGCGAGGCGGACGATCTGCGCGAGCGGCTGGCGGGCGCCGAGCAGGACCGGCGCGACCTGCTTGAGCGGCTGAAGGCCGAGCGCGGGCGGGCGACGGACGCCGAGCGCCGGGCCGGCAGGCTGAGCAAGGAGCTGGCCGCCGAGCGGGGCCGCGCCGACCGGCTGGAACGGGAGCAGCCTGCCGGGGGCTCCCCGGAAGCGCGGCTCCTGGCCGAGATCCGGCAGGCGTGGGAGCGCACCACGACGGAGGACGACCGCGAGCGCTACCCGTGGCGCGACCCAGCCGTCGGCCCGGAACTCCTCGATTCGCTGGAGCGCATCCAGGGCGTGAGCCGGGAGCGGGTCGTCGAGGTCTGCGCGCACGTGGCCAGCGGCCGGGCCGCCGACATCCCGGGCCTCGACCTGCACGCGCTGCGGTCGAGCGAGAGCGGAGGGACGCCGCAGCGCGAGCGCGCCGACGGGGCGAAGGCCTGGCGCTGCAGCCTCCAGGCCAGCACGCCTGCGGCGCGGCGCCTCCACTTCTGGCGGCTGCCGGACGGAGGCGTCGAGCTGGCGAAGGTCGTCTACCACGACGACTTCTCGATCCGGTAGCGGTGTAAGGATCGGCGAGCGGCGGCGGACATCCTCGGTGACATCGACCGAGGAGACCGCATGCAGGCCGTCGCCCTTCCGCTCCAGCTCGGGGAGCCCGTGACCCACCGGGGGATCACGATCGTTCCCGTCTTCCCGCTCCGCAACCCGGCGGCGGAGTACGTCACCCTCGAGGAGGCGCTGCCGCGCGGCTTTCGCATCGACGAGGTGAGCGACGCCGGCAGCGTGCCCGAGCTGGTCGTCCGAAACCCGCTCGCCGAGCGCGTCCTGCTCTACGACGGCGAGGAGCTGATCGGCGCGAAGCAGAACCGCATCCTGAACGTGTCGGTGCTCGTCGAGGCGGGCGCGCAGACGCCGATCCCGGTGACCTGCGTCGAGGCCGGCCGCTGGCACCGCAGCTCGATGACGTTCGCGGCCGCCGGCCACACCGCCGGGCCCGAGCTGCGGCTGCGGAAGGCCGTCGCCCTGGAGCCCAACGCGCTGGCCCGCGGCGCCGCCCAGTCCGACGTGTGGAATGCGATCGCCGAGAAGTCGCAGCGGCTCGGCGTTCACTCGCCGACGGCCGCCCACTCGGATCTCTTCCGGGCGCGCCGCGACGGGATGCACGAGCTGGCCGACGCGTTCGCCCATCAGCCCGGCCAGTGCGGGATGGCGCTCGTCCTCCCCGACGGCCGCTCCTGCCTCGACTACCTCTCGCGGCCGGAGGCGTACGCCCGCCACCACACAAAGCTCCTGCACGGCTACCTGCTCGACGCCATCGAGCAGCTCGACCGGCCGGCCGCGGAGGCGGTGCGGGCCAACGTCCTCGTCGCGATCGTGTCAGGCGCCGTGGCGACGCGACAGCCGTCGGCCTCGCTCGGCTCCGACCTGCGGATCAAGGCGGCCGGCGTCATGGCCAGTGGGCTCGAGTTGGACGGCGAGGCTCTGCAGCTGTCGGCGTACGCGTGACGATGCCACAGCGCGTGCTCCGGCTTGTGAAACGCATCCGGGTGCGAAGAGCTCGCCGTAGATGCGAGCGGGACGGACACGTCTGGCGGAAGGAACCGCGCATCCCGCCGCTCTCGACCGTTCGGTTCGAGGATCGGTGCAGGCGGTGTGGCGTGTGGCGGGAGTCGCGGCCCGCCTACTTCGAGGTGACCATCGACGACGACTGAGTCGGGACGGCGCCGGCCGCGAGCTGCCAGACCGCCTGCGGTTGGGCGCCGTCCGCCGAAACGTCGAACCGGAACTGCACCTTGTCCACGCGATAGACCGCGCGCGCGACCTCGATCGGCTCCTCGCCGCCGCGGAACCGGCGGTGCTCGGTGCAGAGCGTGACGAAGACCGCGCCGCGGAAGGGAATCTCGAGCTGCTCGGCCTCCCACTTGCTGCAGAAGCTGGTCTCGATGGCGACGCTGCTGCGGGTGAGCTCGAACGGCCGCGCGGGCAGGTCGAGCGGCAGCGTGATCGCGGCCTTCGGCTGGAGCATCCGCTCAAGGTCGCCGATCCCCGCCGCCGGGAAAAAGCTGTCGAAGAGTGCAACCGGCGCGGCGCCGATCCGAAGCAGCGACATCACCCGCAGGATGGCCGCCCCCGGAGCGATCCCCAGCTGATCGGCGATCCGTCTCGACGCCTCCTGCTCGCGGGAGTCGAGCACGGCGAGCTGCGGCCCGGCGCCGCGCCCGAGGAGGAGGCGGCTGATCCCGCCGACCCGCTGCTCGATCTTCGGCACCGCCACGAAGGTTCCGCGCCCGCGGACCCGCTCGATCTGGCCGTCCTGCTCGAGGATCGCGAGCGCCTGGCGGACAACGGTGCGGCTGACGTCGTAGGCCGCGCACAGCTCCGTCTCCGACGGCAGCGCATCGCCGGGCTGCCACGATCCGAACTCGATCTTCTCCTTGAGCAGCTCCTGCAGCTGGAAGTAGAGCGGGACGAAGCTCGCGCGATCGAGCCGGTCTGGCGCAGCGGCGGTCACGAGCCCAGTATGCCAGCGGCCGGCTGCGACGCTCACGCTACGGCGACGGCGCCTCCGAGCTCGCTTCGGAACATCTCCCGGAACTCCGCCGCTCCGGCCTCGCGCGGGTTGGACGGCGCCGAGGTGTTGGCGGCGGCCTTCTCGGCGAGGAGGTCGAGATCGTCCGCGGCGATCAGCTCGGCGAGCGGCGGAATCGCGAGCGCGGCGTTCAGCCGCCGCACCTCGGCGATCGCCACCTCCGGATGGGTGCCCACGCCGAACGCCGCGGCCAGCCGGGCGTACTTCTCGGCGACGGCCGGGAGGTTGTATTCCATGATGACGGGCATCGTCGCGGCGCAGCAGACCCCGTGGGGATGGTCGTAGACCGCCCCGACGGCCTCGGCGAGGCAATGGCAGCCGGAGACGTCGGTGATGCCGACGGCGAGCCCCGCGACGAGGCTGGCCTGCGCCATCCCGCAGCGGGCCTCAAGGTCGCTGCCGTCGGCGACCGCCCGCTCCAGGTAGCCGCCGACGAGCCGCGCTCCCTCCAGGGCCATCGCGTCGGAGGCGGGCGTCGCGAGCCGGCAGTGGAGCGAATCGACGGCGTGGCTGAGGGCGTCCATCCCCGTGGCGGCTGTCAGCGCTGGGGGCGCGGCGAGCGTGAGGTCGGGATCGACGAGCGCGACGCGCGGGCAGATGCGCGGGTCGAACAGGTTCATCTTCTTGCGCCGCACCGTGTCGGTGATGATGGCCGACGGCGACACCTCGCTCCCCGTCCCCGCGGTGGTCGGGAGCGCGATCACCGGCAGCGGATTGTGTTGGAGCGCGCCGAAGTCCTCCCAGTCGCGCGGGTGTCCGCCGTTGGTGACGAGGAGCGCGATGCACTTCGCCGTGTCGATCGGCGAGCCGCCGCCGACGCCCACCAGCAGGTCGATCTCCTCCGCGCGGGCCAGCTCGGCGCCCTCGATGCAGTGGACGTCCCGTGGGTTGGGCTGGACGTGATCAAAGACGGTGACGGCGATCCCGGCCGCCGCGAGGCTGGCGGCGACGGGGTCGGCCAGGCCGGCCGCGCGTATGCCCGGGTCGGTGACGAGGAGCGCGCGCGTCGCCCCGAGCCCCCGGCCCTCGTCTCCGACGGAGGCCGCGACGCCGCGTCCGAACTCGGCCCGGGTCGGCATGTGGAATGTCCCCGAGGCGCAGATGCCCTCGCCGGTTCGGGCCAGCGCAGGATGGATGGGCGTCGTCGCCATCAGTCCGGCTCCGTTCCGAGCACGAGCGGCGCTGGCTCGGCGACCGCCACCTCGGGCACCTCGGCGACGACCATCGCCCGGGTGAGTGCGTAGTAGAGGCCCGCGCCGACCGCCATGCCGACGATCGGGGACAGGTCGGCGCCGCCGAGGTAGTCCATGGCAACGAAGCCCTGGAACTTGGCGGTGTTCGCGACGAGTCCGCCGGCGACGACGCCCACCAGGAGCGAGCTGAGCGCGGTCCAGTTGACGCCGTCGCGGTACCAGTACGCGCCACCGCTCGTCCGCAGCAGGTCGTGCGACTCGTAGTGGCCGCGGCGGCGGTAGAAGTCGACAAGGTAGATCCCGGCCCACGGCGCGAGCAGGATGACGAGCAGCGACAGGAACTCGACGAAGACCGTCGAGAAGTCGTTCACGAAGAGCGCGTAGCAGGCCGCGGCGACCGTGATCACCCCGTCGATGAAGACGCTCTTGTAGCGCTCGATCCGAACGCCCAGCGCGAGCAGGTTGAGTCCGCTCGAGTAGCTGTTCATGACGTTGTTCGCGACGACGCCCCCGATGACCACGATCAGGAAGGGGAGCAGGAACCAGTCCGGCAGGACGTTCGGCAGGTTCCCGATCGGATCGGACGTGTCGACCAGCGTCCCCACGACGACGCCGAGGCCGCCGTAGAGCCACCCCGGGAGGACGGTCGCGAGCGTGACCCAGCCGACGATGGCGCGCGGGCTGGCGTCGCGCGGCAGGTAGCGCGAGTAGTCCGAGGCGAAGTTGACCCAGCTGATTGCGCCCGCGCCGAGCACCGCGGTCAGCCCGAGGAACCAGGTGGAGAGCGAGTTCGAGGCGGCCAGCGGCGCGCCGCCGTAGTCCCAGTGCACCTTGGGCAGGAGGATGATGGCCATGACCACCGTGAGCGCGGTGAGGATGTAGGCAAGCCACTTCTGGGCGATCACGAGCGTCGCGTGCCCGAGCACGGGGATGGCGAAGGTGAGTACCGCCATCACGACCAGGAACGGGGCCAGCATCCAGTGCGGCGTCGAGACGCCCAGCTCGTCGAGCAACGTCCGCAGCGCCAGCGTGCCCAGGATGATGTTGATGGTCTCCCAGCCGAGGGTGGCGAACCAGCTGAAGAGCGTCGGCACCAGATTGCCGCGAAGGCCGACCGCGGCCCGGCTGATGGCGAGCGTCGCCGACCCGGCTCGCGGACCGGGCAGGCTGCAGAGGCCGACCACTCCGAAGACCAGGTTCCCGACGAGGACGATGCTGAGCGCCTGCCACAGGCTCAGGCCGAACAGGATCAGGACGCCGCCGGCGATCATGTTGATGAACGTCGAGTTGGCGGAGAACCACGGCCAGAAGAGCTCGCGGGGCGAGCCGTGGCGGTGGCCGTCCGGGATGATGTCGATCCCGTACGTCTCGATCTTGCCGAATTCGTCGACCACCTCGACACCTGCCATGGCGTCCTCCTCGTCTAGATCATCCGGGGATGTTGTTATTACAACATGACTGGCGGCGAGATTGCAAGTGAGCGAGCCGTAAGACCCGGCCCCTCCCCGCGGACATCCACCTTCGACATCTCGTCGTCCACGGAAAGGGGACCGGATGAAACGGGTCGGCATCATCGCGCTCGTCATGCTCGCGCTCGGCGCGGGCGCGGCCACCGCCCAGGCCAGCGTCAGGTGGCCCGCGCGCTGCCACAACTTCAAGTGCGTGAACACGCACCTGAACGCGCTCCACCAGCAGGCGCTCAAGACGAGCCGCGTCGCGTTCGTGAACTACCTCTACAAGTGCGGGATCGAGTTCCCGGAGTCGCTCGACGGCAGCGGGTTCTTCTTCCTCACGCCAGCCGGCTCGACGCCGGACGTGTGGGCGCTCGGCGACGGGTGCGACACCGAGCCGGCCGGCGCGCGGCGTTCGACCGGGCAGCCGTCGACGCGCCTGCCGGGCGTCACGCCCCTGGCGCTGCTCGCGAGGAAGTAGGGCGGTGGGCCGCTCACGCGGGCCCCGCTTCGGCGGAGCCCGCCGCGCCCGCCAGCTCTGCGAACCGGCACAGCGCGTTCGCAAGCCGCATCTGCTCGATCGTTTGGCAGTTGACCTCGAGCAGGCCCGGCGAGCAGACCAGGTAGGCGAGGCACTGCGCGCGCGAGATGGCCACGTTCAGGCGGTGGCGCGAGAAGAGGAACTCGAGCCCGTGCGGGACGTCCTCACCGCTCGACGTCGTCATCGAGTAGAAGACGACAGGCGCCTCGCGGCCCTGGAACTTGTCGACGGTGCCGATCTCGACGCCCGCCGGGAGCCGCTCAGTCAGGAGCCGCACCTGGGCGTTGTAGGGCGCGACGACCATGACGTCGGACGTCCGGAGCGGGCGTGAGCCCGTCGCATCGGTGAACGTGCCGGCGAGGACGCGCGCGATCTCTCGAGCGACCGCGTCGGCCTCCTGCACCGACTCCACCCGGTCGCCGTCGTGCTCGACCGAGAGCCACCGGATCCCGACGCCGAGCGACGTCGACCGCTCGGCGCACTGCGGGATGGCGTCGAGCCGCCCCTCGTAGAACGCGTCCGACACGTACGCGCACACCGCCGGGTGCATCCGCCGCGTCTGCGTCAGGAAGATGCCGCGATCCACGGGAATCGTCCCGTGCTCGGCGAGCAGGTGCTCGAGCACGGAGGCGCCGGATCCCGGCGGGTGGACACCCTGGGAGACCTGGGCGAGCTGGAGCGGGTCGCCGAGCAGGATCACCGACCGCGCCGACGTGCCCATCGCGAGCGCGTCGGCGAGCGAGATCTGGCCGGCCTCGTCGATCACGAGCACGTCGAGCGTCTGGTCGAGCTCCTCGCGCGTGAAGAGCCACGAGGTGCCTGCGATCAGCGCATACTCGGGGTCGGTGAACTCCTCGGGCTCGCCGTTTCGGATGAAGCGGCCCTCGTACTCGTCGCTTCGCTTCAGCCCCTGGAACGTGAGCCCCTCCTCGACCGCGGCGGCCTCGACGGCGTCGAGCAGGTTGTGGATCGCCTTGTGGCTCTGCGAGGCCACACCGACGCGCTTCCCGGCCCGGATGAGCGCTGTGATGAGCCGGGCACCGCGGTAGGTCTTGCCCGACCCGGGCGGGCCCTGCACGAAGAGGTAGGTGCGGTCGAGCGCGACGGCGAGCGCGCGCTGGTGGTCGAGCTCCATCCGCTGGACACGGTCGCCGCCGAGCGGCAGGTCGCGCCGCAGGATGCGGCCGAGTGCCGGGTAGCGGCCGTCCGCGGCGAGGACGGAGGCGGCGAGCCGCCGGAGCGCCGCGCGCTGGGTGCCCGTGTCGTAGGGGCCGCTCGGGACGAGGGCCGTCGGCAGCCGCTTCTCCCGCTGCTTCTCCCCCCGCTTCAGCCGCATCACGCCGCGAATGTTGTCGACCTCGACCACGGCCCAGCCCGTCCCGCCCTCGACGGGATCGGAGCCGTTGTCGCCGGGGTCGAAGCGGTGCTGCTGCGGCGGGAACGTGAACCCGTACTCGAGCGACTTCGAGACCACGACCGGCTCGGCGCCGTCCCACTCGAGGCCGGCGACGGCCTCGCCGTCCTCGAGCAGTTGCTCGTCGGTCATCTGGCGGCGGCGGAAGAACCACCACCACGCGGGGCGTGCTTCGCGCCGGTGGTAGTCGAGGAGCTGGGCGAGGAGCCAGCGATCGTCGCCCGGCTCGGCGCCGAGGAGGAGCGCCTCGTGCAGGCGGGCCGTCTCGTCGAGCTCGGCGGCCATGTCGTCCTGCTGCTTTCGCACCTCGGGCGGGGGCCGGAACGGGATCTCGACGCCGAACTGCGCCTGCGCGTCCTGCCGCTGCACGAGGAGCCAGTCGCGAAGCTCGAGCGTCGCGAGGCAGTCCTCTTCGTTATAGGCCTCGATGTCGGTGAGCAGCGACTCGTCGCCGTTCTCGAGGTAGCGCTCGAAGGCGAGAACGGCGTCGTTCCCCGACTTCACGTCCGCGTGGCGGGTGAAGAAAAACTGCTCGATCTCCTTCAGCGAGTAGGAGGGGACGCCGGCGCGCAGGCCCTGACGGACGACTTGGTAGAGGTCGACGAGGATCTCACGGCGGAGCAGGTCGTCGACCTCGGCCTCGCGGGTGCCGTGGGCGCCCATGAGCCGCGAGAGGGTCGCGGGTTCGTATGCGGCGTAGTGGTAGACGTGCATGTCGGGGTGCTCGCACAGGCGCTCGTGGACGAGGTCGACGAAGCGCTCGAATGCTGCGCGCTCCTCCTTGCGGTCGCGGGCGCGGATGGCCGTGTACTCAGTCTCGCCGTCGTGCCGGCGGGCGAGGACGCCGAACAGGAACTCAAGCCCGCCCGCCGCCTCGAAGAACGGGTCGCCCTCCATGTCGAAGAAGAGGTCGCCGAGGGATGGCGGCGGGAGGAGAGCCAGGCCGCGCTCGGTCTCGGGCTCCAGTAGGTGGCGGGTGAGCTCGCTCGTGCGGCGGCGGTGGAGCTGGAGCCCCGCCTGGTCGCGGAGCGTATCGAGCATCGGCGGGGCGACGCGGGGGACGGTGAGCGTCGGCGGCGAATCGGCGAGGCCTTCGAGGGTCTCGACGCCGACGCCGTTCAGCTTCTCGACGTGGTCGCGCCGGATCGAGGCCACGAGGGTCAGATGGTCGTCCGCGGCCCATCGCGCCTCGCAGACCTGACGGTAGTCGCAGCGCGAGCAGTGCTGGCAGGGCCAGGGGTAGGTGTCCGGGAACCGGTCGAGGTACCTGCGGAGACGGTTCTGGGCCGTTCGGAGGAACGCCGTGAAGTCGTTGGGACGGAACGTCTCGACGATGCGCGTGCCGGGAACCACGTGCAGCCGGTCCGGCAGTCGGCCCTGGATGCGCGCGACCTCTCCCGAGTAGAACGTCAGCTGGAGCACAGCGGCCGGCTTGGCCGACCGGGCGAGCTTGGTGTCCCAGACCTCGTAGCTCCACTTGCCGAGGTTTGCCGACGGCTCCTCGACGCGGATGAGAAAGTCGGCGCGGCCACGCCAGCCGTCGCGGGCGAAGGTGGCCTGGTAGATCACGTCGGCGCCGGCGCGCATGGCGGCCTCGGTGGCGGCGTGTGCCCGCGCGAAGTCGTGGTCGTCGAAGCGGATCTCGACGACTTGGCGGCCATCGGCCTGGAGGTCGACAAGGAACGCGGCCTCGTGCTCGTCGCCCTTCTTGGCGACGAGGTCGGCGAGCTCCTCGCGGCCGTGGGGTCGGCTGCGCTCTTTGCGGGCCGCTTCAAACTCCAGCCTGGTCAGGTAGGGGCAGGCGAGGTGCGCGGAGAGATCGGACGGCGAGAGCCAGAGGTGGCCGTCGCGGAGTTGCATGGGGCGGAGTATCGCCGCGAGTCCGGGAGTCGACGCGATTCGGCGACCGGAGGTTCCGACGGACTCGAACCGTTGACCCCTTCCTTACCATGGAGGGGTCTGCTCCAACTATGCCCGTGGCCGCTCCTTGCCCGTGTCGTAGATCGGATAGCGATCCACGATCGCCGGCACCAGCCGCCCGTCCGGCATCGTGACCTCGACCTGCGTGCCGGCCTGGGCCAGCTCCGTCTCGATGCAGGCCATGCCGATCAGCCGATCCACCGTCGGCGA
>JAICKX010000191.1 GCA_025927685.1 Thermoleophilia bacterium
CGGCCTCACCAACACGGGCAAGACGCTCGGCGGCGCGTTCGCGTCCTGCGCGTTCGCCATCGCGCTCGCCACGGGGGCGCCGCTCGGGCCCGACGGGCGGGTCGGCACGGCCGGCAGCCTGAGCGGCTACCTCACCGTCTGGATCATCTGCGGCGGCACCGCCCTGCTCGCCGCCGCCTGCCTCGCCGTCGTGCCGAGGGGGGCGCTCGAGCATCGGCCCGACGCCGTACCGGTGCGGACGTGACCGCGGCGAGCCGGCTCGCCGCGTTGATCGCGGTGCGGACGATCTCCGCGGCTCCCGATCCTGCCGCCCTCGAGACGCTGCACCAGCGGATCCGGGACCTCTATCCGCTCGTGGCCGACCGGCTCGAGTGGGAGACGGTCGGCGGCGGCGCCCTCCTGCTCACCTGGCGCGGGGGCGCTGCGGAGCCCACGGTGCTGATGGCCCACCTCGACGTCGTGCCCGTGGCCCTGCAGCGGTGGTCCGCGGATCCCTTCGAGGGGCGGATCGAGGAGGGCGCGGTGATCGGTCGCGGCGCCCTCGACGACAAGGGCGCCGTCGTCGCGATCCTCGATGCCGTCGAGTCGCTGCTCGCCGAGGACGTGGTGCCGCCGGGCGACGTGCACCTGTGCTTCGGCCACGACGAGGAGGTCGCCGGCTCCGGGGCGCGCACGATCGCCGCGCTGCTGCGCGAGCGCGGGGTGCGGCCGGGCCTCGTGATCGACGAGGGCGGCGCGGTCGTCACCGGGATGCTGCCCGGCGTGCGGGGGCCGATCGCGGTCGTCGGGCTCGCCGAGAAGGGCGTGGCGACCGTGCGGCTCACCGCCAGGGCGGAAGGCGGCCACGCGTCCGTCCCGCCGCGCCGCAGCGCGCCGGGCCGGCTGGCCGCCGCGCTGCTGCGCGTCGAGCGGCATCCCCAGCCGGCCAGGACCAACCCGGTCGTCGCCCGGATGGCGGCGGCCCTCGGCCCGCGCCTGCACCCCGCCGTTCGCGCGGTCGTCACCGCGCGCGCCGCCCGGCCGCTCCTCGGCCCGGCGCTCGGCCGCATCGGCGGCACCGCCGGCGCCCTCGTCCGCACCACCGTGGCGGTCACCCGCCTGTCCGCGGGTACCGCCGACAACGTGCTCGCCGCCGAGGCCGGGGCCGTGCTGAACGTCCGCCTGGCGCCGGGGGACCGGCTCGACCAGGTGGTCGAGCGGATCCGCCGGACCGTGAGGGACCCCGATGTGGCGGTGGCGCTCGTCGACGGCCACGAGGCGTCGCCGGTCTCCCGGGCCGACGGTCCCGCGTGGGAGCGGATGAGGGCCGCCATCCGGGCCGCCTACCCCGCGGCCCTCCTCGTGCCGTACGTGATGGTGCAGGCGAGCGACGCCCGCTGGTTCGCGGCGGACTGCGACGCCGTCTACCGCTTCCTGCCGTTCGCCATCTCGGCCGAGCAGCTCGCGGCGATTCACGGCCCGGACGAGTCGATCGACGTCGCGGCGCTCGAGGCCGGCGTGACCTTCTTCCGGGCCCTCATCACGGCCGACTGACCGGCGCCCGTCAGCGCGGCGGCATCCCCAGATCTGGGGAGGTGCGGCCTCCCGTTCTGGGGTTGTCGCGTGGCTTCTCCGCTCTGCCACAGTGCCAGTACCAGCGGAATCATGCGAGCGACCCGGCCCGAACCGGTGTCCTGATCCGCGAGGAGCGCACGAGTGCGCGTCTGCTCGGCGAGGACGGTCCTCCCCGGCAGAGAGAGGCAGGGGAGCATGGCGTCTCTCACGGAGATCCTGGGCCTGCGCGGCGAGTCGTCCGCGGTCCAGGACAACGGCGGCCCCAAGGAGTCGTGGATCGACGACGAGGAGGCCGTCCGGCGCATGGTCGACGCCGGGCAGCTCACGAGCGCCCAGGTCGCGGCCGCCCGCGCCGCCCAGATGAACCTCCCGATCGTGGAGCTCGCCGACTTCCCCGTCGACCGCGCAGCCATCGCGCTCGTGCCCGCGGCGATCTGCCGGCGGTACGAGGTCCTGCCTGTCGCGCTCGAGGGACAAGCGATCCTGCTGGCGATGGTCAACCCGGGCAACGTCTTCGCGCTCGACGACGTCTCGGCGGCCGCCCGCCGCGAGGTGCGTCCGGTCATCGCCGAGCGGTCGGACCTGCTGTCGGCCCTGAACAAGTACCACCGCGCCGACGGGGAGATGAACGACCTCACGGTCGCGATCGAGGAGGAGACGATCTCCTCGAGCGTCGAGATCACCGAGGAGGTGCAGGACAGCGACGCCCCGATCGTGCGATTCGTGAACCTGCTCGTGAGCCAGGCGATCCAGGACCACGCCTCGGACATCCACATCGAGCCGGGCGAGCACGAGCTGCGGGTCCGCTACCGGATCGACGGCGTCCTGCACGAGATGCAGCACGCACCCAAGGTCATCCAGAACGGCGTCATCTCGCGCCTCAAGATCATGAGCGACATCGACATCGCCGAGCGCCGCCGCCCGCAGGACGGCCGCATGTCGGCGTCCCACGGCGGCAAGCAGGTCGACCTGCGCGTCGCGACGCTCCCGACCGTGTGGGGCGAGAAGGTCGTCATGCGGATCCTCGACAACTCGCAGTCGGTCACGACGATCGCCGACCTGCACCTGCAGGACCGCAACCTGGCGGTGTACGAGGCCTCCTTCCGCAAGCCCCACGGGATGCTGCTCGTGACCGGTCCGACGGGGTCCGGCAAGTCGACGACCCTGTACGCGACCCTCCGCTCCGTCGCGCGGCCCGAGGTGAACGTGATCACCGTCGAGGACCCGGTCGAGTTCCTGATGCCCGGCATCAACCAGGTGCAGGTGAACCCGAAGGCCGGCCTCACGTTCGCGAGCGCCCTCCGGTCCATCCTCCGCTCCGACCCGGACGTCGTCCTGCTCGGCGAGATCCGGGACCACGAGACGGCGCAGATCGCCATCGAGGCATCGCTGACGGGGCATCTCGTGCTCTCGACGCTGCACACGAACGACGCACCGTCGGCGATCACCCGGCTGGTCGAGATGGGCATCGAGCCGTTCCTCGTCGGGTCGGCGCTCGAGTGCGTCGTCGCTCAGCGGCTCGCCCGCCGGCTCTGCGACCGCTGCAAGGAACCGTTCCGGCCCTTCCGTGACACGATCGTGCCCCTCCGATTCGGGCTGCGCTCGGATGAGGACATGCCGACCGTGTACCGCGCCGTCGGCTGCTCGCACTGCTCGGGAACCGGGTACCGCGGCCGGATCGGCATCCACGAGGTCATGGCGGTGAGCGAGGAGATCGAGCGCCTCACCGTCGAGCGAGCATCCAGCAGCCAGATCGCGCGCGAGGCCGGC
>JAICKX010000090.1 GCA_025927685.1 Thermoleophilia bacterium
ACGGCGTGCGGCTCTCGGCCGACCACTGGCTGCGGATGACCGTGCTCCTCCTGATCGGGCTGATCCCGTTCGCCGCCCTCGGCATCTTCATGGGGCACGTCCTCACCACCGACACGATCGGCCCCGCCATGGGCGGCACGACGGCGTTCCTGTCGCTCCTCGGCGGCGTGTGGTTCCCCATCTCGAGCGGGAGCGCGCTGCACGACGTGGCCGAGGCGCTGCCGTCGTACTGGCTCGTCCAGGCCAGCCACGTGGCCCTCGGCGGAAGCAGCTGGAGCGGGACCGGCTGGCTCGTGGTCTCGGCCTGGACCGTCGCCATGGCGGTGCTGGCAGCGAGGGCGTATCAGCGCGACACCGCCCGCCCGTAGGCGCGCAACATCGGGGTCTGACCCGTTGTTGCAGGTCAGCCGGTGACGAGGTTCACGAGCTTGCCCGGCACGAAGATCTCCTTCACCACGGGCGCGCCGTTCAGGTGCCGGGCGACGTTGGGATGGGCCCGGGCCTGCTCCAGCACGGAGTCGCGGTCGAGGCCGGCCTGGACGCTCACCTGGCCGCGCAGCTTGCCGTTCACCTGGACGGCATAGGTCACCTCGTCGGAGACCAGCATCGCCGGGTCGGCGGCCGGCCACGGCGCGTCCCACAGCCGCTCGCCGCCGAGGACCTCCCACAGCTCGCACGCCACGTGCGGCGCGTACGGCTGGACGAGCGAGACCGCAGTGGCGACCGCGAACCGGCGCTGCTCCGGGGTCGCGCCCTCGGTGGAGCGGATCTCGTTCACGAGCTCGTGCACGGCGGCCTCGGCGGTGTTGAACGCGAAGCGCGCACCGATGTCGTTCGTGACCTTCTCGATCGTCGCGTGCGCCTTTCGCACCAGGTCGGCTCCGGCGCCCTCCGCCGGCACCGATGCGGGGATCGCGGGCGGCATCTCGGCCGCCGACGCGTGCGCCAGCCGCCACAGCTTGGCCAGGAACCGGTGGCTGCCCTCGACGCCGCCGTCGAACCACTCGGCGTCCTGCTCGGGCGGCCCCAGGAAGAGCGAGTACAGCCGCACCGTGTCGGCCCCGTACCGCTCGACCATCGCGTCGGGCGAGATGACGTTGCCCTTGGACTTCGCCATCTTCGCGCCCAGGTAGTAGATCATCCCCTGGGTGAAGAGGTTCGCGAACGGCTCCGTGAACCCGAGGTAGCCCAGGTCGTAGAGCGCCTTCGTGAAGAACCGGGCGTACATCAGGTGCAGGATCGCGTGCTCCACGCCGCCGATGTACTGGTCGACGGGGAGCCACGCGTCGACCGCCTCACGGGTGAACGGCGCGGTGTCGTTCTTCGGGTCGGCGTAGCGCATGAAGTACCAGGACGAGTCGACGAACGTGTCCATCGTGTCGGTCTCGCGCCGCCCCGGGCCACCGCACGCCGGGCATGCCACGTTGACCCAGTCCTCGGCCGCGGCCAGGGGCGAGCGGCCCCGCGGGGCGTAGTCCTCGACGTCGGGCAGGAGCACCGGCAGGTCGGCGTCGGGCACGGGGACGATGCCGCACGCGTCGCAGTGGACGATCGGGATCGGGCAGCCCCAGTAGCGCTGGCGCGAGAGCAGCCAGTCGCGCAGGCGGTAGGCGATCGTGCCCGTCCCACGGCCGTCCTGCTCCAGCTGCGCGACGATCGCCTTCACGCCGTCCGGCGCCGCCAGCCCGGAGAACTCGCCCGAGTTGATCAGCACCTCGTCGTGCGTATGGGCGACGTAGGCGCCCTCCGGCGGCTCGGCGTCGCGGGGCGCGACGACCGGCCGGATCTCCAGGCCGTGGGCCTCGGCGAACTCGTAGTCGCGCTCGTCGTGCGCCGGCACGGCCATGATCGCGCCGGTGCCGTACTCGGCCAGGACGTAGTCGGCCACCCACACCGGGATCTGCTCGCCGTTCACGGGGTTGGTGACATGCCGGCCGGTGAAGACGCCCGTCTTCTCGCGGGCCTCCGCGCGCTCGACGGCCGAGCGGGCCGCCGCGTGGCGCACGTACTCGGCGACCGCGTCGGCGTGCTCGGGCGTCGCCATCTCGGCGGCCAGCGGGTGCTCCGGCGCGACCACGAAGAACGTGGCGCCGTAGAGCGTGTCGGGCCGGGTCGTGAAGACCGGCAGCTCCGTCCCGTCGTCCAGCGTGAAGTTCACCTCGGCGCCCTGCGAGCGCCCGATCCAGTTGCGCTGCATCGTCACGACCCGCTCGGGCCACCGCACGTGCTCCAGGTCGTCGAGCAGGCGGTCGGCGTAGTCGGTGATCTTGAAGAACCACTGGTCGAGCGTCCGCGCCTCGACCTCGGTGCCGCATCGCTCGCAGCGGCCGTCGATCACCTGCTCGTTCGCGAGCACGGTCTGGTCCTTCGGGCACCACTTGACGACGGCGCTCTTTCGGTACGCCAGGCCCGCCTCGTACAGGCGCAGGAAGATCCACTGGGTCCAGCGGTAGTACTCGGGCTCGCAGGTCGAGAGCTCGCGCTTCCAGTCGATCGACCAGCCCATGCGCTTCATCTGGCGGCGGATGGCCGCGATGTTCTCGCGCGTCGACTCCGCCGGGTGGCGCCCCGACCGGATGGCGGCGTTCTCGGCCGGCAGGCCGAACGCGTCGTAGCCCATCGGGTGCATCACCCGGTGGCCGTTGCGGCGCCGGTAGAGCGTGACGACGTCGCCCATCGTGTAGTTCTTGACGTGCCCCATGTGGAGCTCGCCCGACGGGTACGGCAGCATCTCGAGGACGTAGCTGTGCTCGCCCGTGTCGCCGGGCTCGGGGTTCGGCACCTCGAAGATGCGCTCCCGCTCCCAGATCTCGTGCCAGCGCGCTTCGACCTCGGCGGGGTCGTAGCGCGGGATCTGCCCGTTCGTGGCCATCGCCGGATTCTATTCGCGGCGCCTACGTTCCCGGCTTGACCACCATGTCGAAGATCACGATCAGGAGCAGCACGAGCTCGAACCGCGACACGAGGAAGATGCGGTTGATGTGGTGGCGCACCTCGGCGGACGCGGGGCCGTGCCGCTCGATCGCGCGGGCGATCCGGCCGGCCTCGGGGCCGATGAAGCCGGCACCGATCGCGATCGAGACCACGATCATCGCGAGCCCGATCTGCACCCACGTCTGGTCGTAGCTCCAGGCGCCGCTCGACTCGTGGATGGTGAAGATCCCGGATACGAGCAGGATGATCGAGGACGGCAGGTAGATGCGGTTCCCGACGAACTCGGCGTCCCTGGCGAAGGTCGCAATGCGCAAACCGTCGCCGCTCGCCGTGATACGGATCGCGAAGACCTGGAGCGTGGCCGCGCCGCCGACCCAGACCACGGCCGAGAGGACGTGGACGAACTTGAGCGAGGTGTACGTGTTGACGACGAGCTCGGCCACGGCGCGCAAAGGTGTACCGCCCGCGGCGGCCGCGGTCAAGCCAGAGGCGAGGAGTAGAATCGCGCGGCGGTGATCCTGCGCCAGTTCCTCTACGAGCCCACCGCGTGCGCGAGCTACCTCTTCGGCTGCTCGACGCGCGGCACGCTGGCGGTGGTCGACCCGCACGCCGAGCTCGTGCAGGCGTATGTCGACGCATCCGAGGCCCGCGGAGAGATCGTGGCGGTCTTCGAGACCCACGTCCAGGCCGACCACGTCTCGGGCCTGCCCGGCCTCGTGGCCGCGACCGGGGCCACGCCCTACCTCCCGGCCGGCGCGAAGGTCGACTTCGCGCATCACGCGCTCGAGGACGGCGAGCGCGTCGAGCTCGGGAACACCGTCGTCACCGCACTGTCGACGCCCGGGCACGCGCCGGCCCACCACGCATTCGTCGTCGCCGACCACCGCCGGGAGACCGGGGAGCCGTGGCTCGTCTTCACGGGCGACTGCCTGCTCGTGAACGACGTCGGCCGGCCCGACCTGCACGCCGGCGGGGCAGACCCGCGCCCGCTGGCGCTCGAGCAGTACGCCTCGATTGCAAGGCTCATGGAGCTGCCCGACCACGTCGTCGTCTATCCCAGCCACTACGGCGGATCGGTCTGCGGCCGCGGCCTCTCGGGCAACCCGGTCTCGTCGATCGGCTTCGAGCGGCGCCACAACCGGGCGCTGCTCCACGACGGCGCGGCGGACTTCGCCGACGCGCTGCTCGAGGACCCGCCGCCCGCTCCGCCGGACCAGGCGCAGATCGTGGCGGCCAATCGGGCCGGCTGAGGCCGGCTAGATGATTGATTCCACGGCCCCGTGATGTCCTGGGCGGCGAGAACCGAGCAGCGCAAGGACGCAGGGAGGGTCAATATCGGGTGATATTGACCCGACCGAGGACGCCGCGATGCGACAGTTCGCAGCCGCAGTCCCCTTACCGCACGGCAACCAACCACAGATGAACGTCCAGGCGCGCGGGGCCGTGGAATCAATCATCTAGCGCTGCTTGTAGCGGCGCCGGATGGTGAGCCGCTCCTTGAGCGCGTGCAGCTCGACGCGGTTCTGCGCCCGGGCGGCGACCAGATCGGGCCGGCGCTCGGCGACATCGCCCTCGTCGCCGGTCGCGGCGATGGCGGTGACGGCGTCGCGGTCGTGGTCGGCGATGGCGTTCACCTCGCACCCGATGCGGTGGCGGCCGAACGCGACGGCCTCGTCACGGACGACCTGCGCCTCGAGCGTGATCGGCCGCGCGCCGACGTGGATCGAGAGCATGACCCGGTCGCCGACGGACAGCGGCAGCTCGCTCACGAACGCGACGCCGTCCTCTGAGATGTCGGCCAGCCGCGCGACCATGCGGGTGCCGGCGTCGAGCCCCGCTGCGTACAGCACGACGACGTCGGCCTGGTCGGTGCGGCGGGCGCGCTTCGAGCGGCGGTGGCCGGGCTGGTGCTCGATGGCGAGCACCGAGAGGTGAAGGAGCGTCTGGTCTCCCGACTGGAAGTACGCCTTCTCGACGTTGAGCGAGATGTCGAAGCCGCCGCCGCCGGAGTCGCGGAGCGGGCAGACGATGGTCAGGTCCTTCTGCATCAGGATCTGGGGTGCGTACCCGACCAGGTGGCCCTGGTCGAGGTCAGCCAGGACGACCTCGGCGACGCCGCCCTCGGCGGAGAACACCCCGATCGTCGTCGGGAAGCCCGGGAGCATGCTGAGGAACTCCTCGAGCAGGCGGTCGGCGTCGGATTGTTCGAAGAGCGGCTGGGACATGGCTGCCTCTCTAATCGGCGGGGACTCCTTCGGGCTTGAACGGGAGTGGCCCGAAGGCCGGGAGCTCAGTGGCGCCCGGAGTGCAGGGGGTGGAACTCGTGGCGGAACCCGTGGCGCACGACATCGTCCAGGCGAGCCGTGACGTGGTCGAGAATTCGGCTCGACTGCTCGTCGGTGAGCCGCCCGTCCTCGACGGCCGTGGCGAGCCGGGCCCGGAGCGGGGCGATCATCGCGGCCTCGATCGCGCCGGCCCGGCCCCCACGGTCGCGGACTCGTGGGCGAGCGCCGTCCCGCCGATGGCCGCAACCGCCGCCACCGTCGCTCCGATCACCATGACGCGCCGCGCGCGTCCGCCCACACCGCCTCCTCGAACGTCGGGTTCCTCGGTCTCACTATGCGACATCGGCCCCCCGCTGGCAATCCCTGCGAACGGCACTCTGTAACGTCCGGGGCCCTCCGTGCGATGTTCGTAGGCGTGGTCCGCGCCGCCGCATGGCCCAGGCTCGTTCTCCCCGGCATCCTCGTAGCCGCGATCGGCCTCTGGGCCGGGGCGGCGCGGGCCGCTGCGAGCCCGCCGACGCTCCCGAACCTCCTGACCAACGGGAGCTTCGAGCATCCGCGCGTCACGGCGGGATCCTCGCATCCGTTCCCCTCCATCCCCGGATGGCACCTCGCCTACGGGCCCGACTTCGAGCTCCAGAACCGGCTCGTCGGCCCGGCGGCGGCGGGTGAGCAGTACGCCGAGCTCGACTCCGACGCGTCGACCGGCATCTTCCAGCGCGTGCACACGCATGCCGATACGAACTACCGGCTCGAGTTCTGCGCCTCGCCGAGGCCTGGGACACCGCCCTCGGACAACGTGCTCATCGTCAGGTGGCACCGCCACGCCCTGGCCCGCATCGTGCTGGACGGCCGGCACCGCTCGCACACGGACTGGCACCCCTACGCGTTCAAGGTGCAGGCCACCGACGGCCGCACGCGCCTCCAGTTCAACGACCGGGGTACCTCCGACTCGGTCGGTACGCTGCTCGATGCCGTCAGGGTGACGCTGTGGCGGGGCCACCCGACCACGCGGGCGCAGGACGAAGAGGGCCATCACGGTCATCATGGCGACCACGGTCACGGCCCGCCGGGGTGCGGCGCGCCCAAGCACGACTCGTGACGGATCTGCCGGGCGGATGCGCGAGACTACGGCGATGTCGATCGCGCTCAAGCCCTTGCCGGAGACCTACGGCCGCACCAGGGACGACCTCCACCGGCTCGCGGTCTACGCCGTGTCGCCGGCCCAGCGGCTGACCAACGGCGAGATCATCATGCGCTCGTCCCACGGCGGGTTCGAGACCTTCGAGTACGGCGGCCACCTGACCCGGGTCGTCGACGACCGGCTCGTCCTCGACGGGGCCGCCCACCCGATCACCACCCTCCGAGAGGCGGCCGCCTTCCTCGGCATCGAGCCGGACGTCGGCCAGCAGGAGCAGTTCGACGTGCCGCCGCACGGCGACCTCGACGAGCCTCTCGCGATCGACCTCGCCGCAACGGCCGTCCTCGGAGACTGGTTCGAGTTCGCCACCGACGCGCTCGAGGCGCTCCGTGACGAGGCCGCGCCGGAGGACGAGGTCACGATCGTCCGCATCTGGCCCGAGCACTTCGACGCGGCGATCGACATGGGCGACGCCGCCGCCAACCGGCGGGCGACGTACGGCGGCTCGCCCGGCGATCGCCACCACGCCGAGCCCTACCTGTACGCCTCGCCGTGGGCCGGCCGGGTCGACCCGTTCTTCGACGATCCGGGGTTCAAGGGCGCCGCCCTCCCCTACGCCGAGCTGCTGGCGGCGGCCGATCCGGCCGCGACTGCGATCGAGTTCCTGCGCGAGGCGCGCGACCGCGTCCGCGTCGTTCAGCCCGGCGGCTGACGCTCGCCGAGGTGCCGCCGGAACCACCCGGCGGCGAGGTCGCCGACGTGCTCGAGCGCGCCGGCCTCCTCGAAGAGGTGAGTGGCGCCGGGGATGACCACCAGCTCCGTCGGGCAGCGCAGGGCGGCCGCGGCCCGCCGGTTCAGGTCGAGCACGACCTCGTCTCGGCCGCCGACGACGAGCAGCGTCGGCGCGCGGACACCGGCGAGCCTCCCGCCGGCCAGGTCGGGCCTCCCGCCGCGCGAGACGACGGCCCGGACGCTGGGATCCGCCGCGGCCGCCCAGAGCGCGGCGGCGGCGCCGGTGCTCGCGCCGAAGTAGCCGACGGGAAGCGCGGACGTCGCGGGCTGCGAGCGGAGCCAGCGCGTGCCGGCCACGAGGCGCGCGGCGAGCAGCTCGATGTCGAAGACGGCCGCCCGGTTCCCTCCCTCCGCAGGCGTCAGGAGATCGAAGAGGAGTGTGCCGAGCGAGTCCGCGTTCAGTCGCTCTGCAACCGCTCGGTTGCGCGGGCTCGTGCGACTGCTGCCGCTGCCGTGGGCGAAGACGACCGTCCCCCGCGCCGCGTCGGGCAGCGTCAGGTCGCCCTCAAGCTCGACGCCGTCCGCGACGATCGTGAGCGCTCGCGAGGCCGGCCGCGGCGCCCGCGCCAGGAGCGCCGCCACCTCGGCCTCCGACACCTCGCCGAACTCGGCGTACCACTCGCTGACCGCGAAGATCGTCCTCGGCGCCTCCACCGCCACCACCACATCGGCCTCGCGCTCGAGCGCCGCGAGCGTCTCGGCCGGACCGACCGGGACGGCGACGACAACGCGCGATGCGGCCCGGTCTCGCGCCCATCGGATCGCCGCCACCATCGTGGCCCCCGTCGCGAGCCCGTCGTCGACCAGGATGCACGCCCGTCCCTCCACGGCGACCGGTGAGCGGTGCTCGTGCAGGCGGCGGTCGAGCGCCTGGGCTTCGGCGCCCGCCTCGGCGGCCGCCGCGCCGACCGCGTCGCGCGGGACGTCCGCGTCCGGGCGGAGGTAGACGACCCCGGGCGCGACGGCGCCAAGCGCGTACTCGGGCTGGAGCGGGTGGCCCACCTTCCGGACGGCGACGGCATCGAGCGGAAGCCCCAGCTCCGCGGCGACCGTCGCCGCCACGACGACACCGCCCCGGGCGAGGCCCACGACGACCGCGCCGCCCGGGCGGGCGTCGCGGAGGCGCACGGCGAGCAGGCTGCCCGCCTCGTGCCGGTCGGCGAAGCCGGTCATCGCGACCGCAGCCTATCCGCCTCGGCGAACCGGAAAGATTGGGGTCTGACCCCGATCTTTCAGCTACCAGCCGCGGCGGCCGGCGCGGCGGCGGCTGGAGTAGACGAGCCGCGGCGGGGCGACGCGCATCCCGGTCTCCTGGAACCGTTCGGTGTGCCCGAGGCGGGCGGCGACGCGGCTCACGTCGGCCTCCTCCTCGGGGAGGACGAGCGTCACGCCGGCGCCGTCGCGCCCGGCCCGGCCGGTGCGGCCGACGCGGTGCACGTAGCCGGTGTGGTCGTCCGGCGGGTCGTAGTTGATGACGTGGCGGACGGCCTCGAGATCGAGCCCGCGGGCGGCCACGTCGGTCGCGATCAGCGTGCGCACCTCACCACCTTCGAAGCGGCGCAGGACGCGCTCGCGGGTCCGCTGCGGGAGGTCGCCGTGCATCGCCGCGGTCTCGACGCCGCGGGCCCGGAGCCGGGCCGCAAGCCGGTCGGCGCCCCGCTTCGTCCGGACGAAGACCAGCGCCAGCCCCGGCTCGGCCTCGAGCAGCCTGACCAGCGTGTCGAGCTTCGTCGCCGAGGTGACGGCGACGAACGAATGGCTGATGTCCGCCCGCTGCGTGCTCGACTGGAGCTCGGCCTCGTACCGGCCGGGATCGGTCGTGTACGAGCGGGCCAGCCGCCCGACCTCGCCGTGCAGCGTGGCCGAGAAGAAGAGCGTCTGACGGGCCTTGGGGAGGCGGCGGACGATCCGGTCGACCTGCGGCTGAAAGCCCATGTCGAGCATGCGGTCGGCCTCGTCGAGCACGAGCATCCGCACCCCGCCCAGGTCGACCAGCCTCCGCTCCACGAGATCCCACAGCCGCCCGGGGGTGGCAACCAGGATGGCCGCCGCCTTGGCCCGCTTGGCCTGGGGCCGAAGCGGCGCGCCGCCGTAGACGGCGCAGACGTCGAGGCCGCGGGCCGTCGCCGGGGCCGCGAGCTCCTCGGCCACCTGGACGGCCAGCTCGCGGGTCGGCACCAGGACGAGCGCCGCGGGCACCCGGTCCTCGGCCGTCAGCCGCTCGACGACGGGCACCCCGAACGCGAGCGTCTTCCCGGAGCCCGTCGGCGACTGTGCGAGCACGTCGCGCCCGGCCAGCCCGTCGGGGATGACCCGGGCCTGAATCGCAAACGGCACCGTGATGCCGCGCTCCGCGAGCGCGGCGGCGACGGGCTGCGACACGCCCAGGCCGGTGAAAGTTCCTTCGTCCATATCGTCCTCCATGTCGGGCGGCGCCAACGCCGCCGGGTCGGTCGAGATCTCCCACACTCGACGAACCGGACACGGGACGAAGAAGCGTCAGACCTCACGAGACGGGTTCGCATCCACGCCTCTTGCGCCGAAGTGTAGATCAGGGAATGCGAACATCCGTCCGATATCGTGCATCTGTGGGCGTGCACATCGACAACGAGGCTCTGACACGGTTGCTGGACGAGCGCTTCGCCGCAACGCTCCCGACCTCGTGGCCCACCAAGGGCTGGGCCTGGGACGTCCGCTCGCCGAGCGTCGGGCACCACTGGCCGATCGGCGTCCACTTCCTCGACGAGCTGCCGTTCGAACAGGCCGTCGACGCCCTCGTCGAGTCGATCAACGACGCCATCGCCGGATACGCCACCGGCGTCAGCGAGGACGCCTGCGAGCCCTACAACGGCTACGTCCAGGCCGACGGCGACCTGCTGCGCGTCCGCTTCGGGCGGGTTCCCTTCTCGCATCCCGACGACGGCCGGCGCGCCCCGGAGCTGCCGCCGATCCCGCTCTCCGCATTCGTCACGGTGACCGACGGCGAGCTGTAGGCTCGCTTCGGTGCCGCACTTCGACCTCCCGCTCGACGAGCTCCGCGAGTACCGCTCGAAGACCGTCGCGCCGAACGACCTCGATGCCTACTGGGAGGAGGCGATCCGCGAGGCGCGCGAGCTCGCAACGCCCGCCGTGTTCGAGCCGCGCAAGCCCGAGGCCTACGGGCCGCTCGGGGCCTTCGACGTCACCTTCTCGGGCGCCGCCGGGCATCCGGTCCGGGCGTGGTTCCTGCATCCCCGGGCGGCGACCCGGCCCGTTCCCTGCCGGGTGACGTTCATCGGCTACGGCGGCGGGCGCGGCCTTCCGGCCGAGCACGCGCTCTATGCCGCCGCCGGGTTCGCCGAGCTGGTCGTCGACACCCGGGCCCAGGGCGGCGAGGGCTCGGCCGGCGCGACCGGCGACCCGGGCGCCGGCGACTCCGGCCCGGAGACGGCCGGCGTCATGACCCGCGGCATCCTCGACCCGCGCAGCTACTACTACCGCCGCCTCTACGTCGACGCGGTCCGGGCCGTCGAGACGGCGGCGGCCGACTCCCGCGTCGACGCGGACCGGATCGGCGTCTCCGGCTTCAGCCAGGGCGGCGCGCTCTCGCTCTCGACCGCCGCGCTCGCACCGGGCATGGTCCGCCTCTGCCAGGCCGACATGCCCTACCTGTGCGACATCGAGCACGCGATCACGCTGGCGCCGGACCGGCCGTACACCGAGCTCGTCGACTACCTCGCCCAGCACCACGAGCACGTGGCGACCGTACTGCGCACCCTGAGCTACGTCGACAACGCCGTCCTCGCCCCTCGCATCAGGGCCCGGACGACGGTCAGTGTCGGCCTGATGGACACCATCTGCCCGCCGTCGACGGTGTTCGCCGCGTACAACGCGATCGAGGCGTCGAAGGACGTGGCCGTCTACCCGTACTCCGGCCACACGCTGCCCGGCCACCACGTCGAGCGCCAGCTCGAGGAGTTCGCCCGCGAGATGAGCTGAGGCCCTCGAGTGCTCAGCGGGGCCAGGCTGCGCGTGCCTGCTCGGCGTAGCGAGCGGCCTCCTGAGGATCCACCGCGGCGCCGGCCGCGAACATCGCTGCCTGCAGAGCGGGCCCGCATGCGCCGGTTTCCTGATCTGAAGTCACGGGCTGAACGACCCAGTGGATGTGCACCGGGCCGGACGACCAGAGGGTGACGTAGACCTGGGACGGAGACGACAGATTGGAGATGACCTGCGCCGCGCGGCGCAGCAACGGGCCCAGTTCCGCCGCCTCGGATTCGGTGAGGTCGGCGACGTGCACCACGTGACGAGTCGGCTTGACGATCAACGTGCCGATGCCCAGGGGGCCGACGCAGTGCTCGACGCGCCACTGCTCGGTTTCGTGGATGGCGCCGCCCGGCGGCTCACGGGCACCCGACGTGAGCTCACAGGCGAGACAGGAGCCAACCATCACGCCGCCGACGTCCGGTGCGCGGCGTGGGCCAGCCACTCCGGGGAGATCTCCACGCCCCACCCGGGCCCCTCGGGAGCGGTCACGCGGCCGTCCACGACCTCCAGGGCCGGCGTGAAGAGGCCGTCCTGCCATGGGTAGTAGTCGCGGCCCTCGATCGAGTACTCCAGGTACGGGCCGGCGTTCGGGACCGCGGCGAGCAGGTGCAGGGCGAAGACGGTGACGAGCGAGAGGTTGGCCGAGTGTGGCACGCAGCGCAGGCCGGCCCCGGCGGCCATCTCGGCCACCGCCAGCGCGCGCGTGAAGCCGCCGACGTAGCAGACGTCCGGCTGGACGACGTCGACAGCCCGAAGCTCGACGATCCGGCGCCAGCTCGAGAGCAGGCAGTCCTGCTCGCCGCCGGCCACGTCCAGGTCGAGCGTCCGGGTCACCTCCGCCGTCCACTCCGGCTCCCAGTACGGGCACGGCTCCTCGAAGTGTGCGACGCCCTGCTGCTCCAGGAACCGGCCCACCTCGACCGCCCGGGCCGGCGTGTAGCAGCTGTTGGCGTCGACCAGGAGACGGGCGTCGTCGCCGACGGCGGCGCGCACGGCGGGTACGACCGCCTCGGTGCGACCGGGCCACTCGTCCTCGTCGTGGCCGCACTCCTTCCCGACGCGGATCTTGAACGCGGTGAAGCCGTCGCGCTCACGGACGCCGGCGAGCCGGCGCGCCTCGTCCTCGGGCCGGATGTCGCGGCGCATGCTCGACGCGTACGCGTCGACCGGCCGGGCCGGCGCGCCGAGGAGCTCGCTCACGCCCTGCCCCTCGAGCCGGCCGCGGAGGTCCCAGAGCGCCGTGTCGACGCCGCCCAGCGCACGGCAGACGTACGAGCCGGGGAACTTGTGCTCGGCGTCGAGGACGCGCGTCGCGACGGCGGCCGGATCGAGCGGGTCCATCCCCAGCGCATGCGCCGCGACCTGGCGGTGGAGCACCTCGGCCGTGATGTCGGCGTTGTACGGCGCCACCTGACCCCAGCCTTCGGCGCCGTCGTCGGCGCGCACGCGGACGAACGCGACCCACTCGGTGGCGTAGGTGTCGATCTGCGCGATCCGCATCGGGGTCAGGCCGCGGCGAGCCGGGCGACGAGGTCGCGCTCGTCCGGGCCGAACCAGGGCGGCGAGCCGGCCGCGGCATTCTCGGCCGCCCGCTCCGGCCGCGAGGTGGCCGGGATCGCGACGTGGCAGCGCGCGTCGCTCAGCACCCACTTGATCAGCGCCTGCGGCCACGTGCGGACACCGAACGGCTCGAGCGGCCGCAGGTCGGCCGGCGAGGGCGACCGCCGCAGGAGCGCGCCCTGGGCCAGCGGCCGCATGACGACGACGCCGAGACCGAGCTCGTCGGCGAGCGGCAGGACGCGCCGCTCGACCTCGCGCTCGATCGGGTTGTACGGCACCTGGATCGCCGCGATCCGGCCGCTGCGCATCACCTCCTCGAGCCGGCCGAACCGG
>JAICKX010000188.1 GCA_025927685.1 Thermoleophilia bacterium
CGCCCACCGCGCGATCCTGCACGACCCCGAGGAGATCCCGTCGATCGAGCAGGCGTCGCTCTCGCCGACCGAGCTGCCGTTCACGCAGGCCGACTTCGACCCGCAGATGGAGGACGCGCTCGCGCTGATGCCCGAGATCGTGGGCGACGAGTCGGTCGGGGTGAAGTACGCCATCAACGGCCTGCTCTCGCTCACGCCCGACGGCCTGCCGCTCCTGGGCGAGACGCCCGAGGTGAAGGGGCTGTGGTCGTGCGCCGCGGTGTGGGTGAAGGAGGGGCCCGGCATCGGCGCCGCCGTCGCCGAATGGATGACGCCCGGCGCGTCCGAGATCGACCTGCACTCATCCGACATCGCCCGCTTCTGGGACAATCAGAAGAGGCGCGCGCACGTCCGGGCGCGCACCGCCGAGGGCTTCAACAAGACGTACGGCATCGTCCACCCGGGCGAGCAGTGGGCGTCGAACCGCGACGTCCGCCTGGCGCCGTTCCACGACCGCGAGCGCGAGCTGGGCGCGACCTTCTTCGAGGCGGCCGGCTGGGAGCGGCCGCACTGGTACGAGTCGAACGCCCCCCTGCTCGAGGAGTACGGCGACCGGGTGACGCGGCGGGAGGCCGAGTGGGACTCGCGCTGGTGGTCGCCGATCATCAACGCGGAGCACCTGGCGATGCGCGACCGCGCCGGCATGGTCGACCTGAGCGCGTTCGCCGTCTTCGACATCGCCGGGCCGGGCGCCCTCCAGGCGGTGCAGGGCGTGGCCGTCCGCCAGATGGATGTGCCGGTGGGGCGGGTCGTCTACACGCCGGTCCTCGCGCCGGGCGGCGGCTTCAAGGCGGACCTCACGATCATGCGGCTGGGGGACGAGCTCTTCCGCGGCGTCACCGGCGGCGCCCATGGCGCGGCCGACAAGAAGTGGTTCACCGACCACCTCCCGGCCGACGGGAGCGCCCAGCTCTCCGACGTGACGACCGGCTGGGCGACGCTCGGCCTGTGGGGTCCCCGCGCCCGCGACATCCTGGCGTCGGTCACCTCGGACGACGTCTCGCACGAGGGGTTCCGGTTCGCGTCCTGCCGCGACATCGAGATCGACACGCTGCGCGTCCTGGCCTCGCGGATCTCCTATGTCGGCGACCTGGGCTGGGAGCTGTACGTGCCGATGGAGCAGGGCGCGCGGCTGTGGGACATCCTGTGGGAGGCGGGCCGGGCCCACGGCGCCGTGCCCGTCGGAATCGGCGTCTACGGCACGACCGGGCGGCTCGAGAAGTGCTACCGGGCCTATGGCTTCGAGCTCGAGACCGAGTACAACGTCGTCGAGGCGGGGATGTCGGGCCCGAAGGTGAAGGACGAGGACTTCGTCGGCCGCGAGGCGCACCTGCGCCAGCGCGACGAGGATCCCGCCGCGATCCTCTGCACGCTCACCGTCGACGACCACACGTCCCGGAGCGGCGTGAAGCGCTACATGCTCGGGCGCGAGCCGATCCAGACCCGCGACGGGCAGCCGCTGACCGACGCGAAGGGGCGGCGGTCGTACGTGACCAGCGCCGGCGCCGGCCCGTCGATCGGCAAGCACATCCTGCTGGCGTACCTCCCGCCCGATCAGGCGATCGCCGGGACCGAGCTGTCGGTCCTCTATCTCGGCGAGCGCTACCCGGTCACGGTCGCCGTCGCGGGGTCCGAGCCGGTCTTCGATCCCGAGAACACCCGAATTCGCTCCTAGGCTACCGCTGTGGCGTTGAACATCCTCTGCTGCGTGAAGCGCGTGCCGATGACCGGCGGGCGGATCGTCCTCACCGCCGACGAGCAGGCCATCGAGACCCGCCACCTCGGGTTCACGATCAGCCCGCATGAGGAGTGCGGCGTCGAGGAGGCCGTGCGGCTGATCGAGGCGAACGGCGGCTCCTCGACCGTCCTCACGCTGGGCCCGCCCGAGGCCGAGGAGCAGCTGCGCGACTGCATGGCGCTCGGCATCGACCGCGCAATCCACCTGCTCGCCGAGGACGAGTTCGACGGGCAGGCGACCGCGCGGGCGATCGTCGCGGCGATCGAGGCCGAGCGCGCGGCGGGCACCGAGTACGAGATCGTCTTCTTCGGCAACGAGTCGGCCGACGCCGGCAACTTCCAGGTCGGGATCCGCGTGGCCCACGCCCTTGGCTGGCCGTGCGTGACAGGCGTGAAGGCCGTCGCGCTTGAGGACGGCGGTCTGCGCCTCGAGCAGGAGGTGCCGGGCGGGCGCGACGTCTACCGGGTGCCGCTCCCGGCCGTCGTCACCGTGAAGGAGGGCCTGAACCTGCCCCGCTATCCGTCGGTGCCGGGTCGCCTGCGGGCCAAGAAGAAGCCGGTCGAGAGCTCGACGCCCGAGCGCGGTGCGCAGGGGGTCGCGAAGGCGCGGCTGGTCGTCCCGGTCGACGAGGGCTCGCAGACCGAGGTGCTGGGCCGGGGCGCGGACGCCGCCCCCGCGGTCGTCGAGCTGCTGGAGCGAGTGGGGGTCCTGGGATGACCGCGATCCTCGTCCTGGTCGAGCACGACGGCGGCGCGGCCGACGACCTCTCCCGCCAGGCGGCCACGCTCGCGCGCGGCTATGCGGACGCCGCCGGCGGCGCGCTCGAGGCGGTGCTGATCGGCCCCGGCGGCGCCGATGCCGCGGCCGGGCTCGGCGAGCTGGGGGTCGCGAAGGCCCACGTGGCCGAGCACGACGGGCTCGGGCAGTTCGCCCCGCAGGCGTGGGGGCGGACGATCGCCGGGCTGGTCTCGCGGCTCGCGCCCGCCGCGGTCGTCGCGCCCGGGAGCGAGCGCGCGGCCGAGGTGATGGCACACGCGGCGGCCATCACCGATCTGCCGTTCGCCGCCAACTGCGTCTCCGCGACTCCTGGCGACCCGGCCTCCGTCACCCGCGTGCGCTGGGGCGGGAGCCTGCTGGAGGAGGCCCGCCTGCACGGCGGGACGAAGCTCCTGACCGTCGCCGCCCACACTGTCGAGGCGACCCCCGCCGCCACCGCGGCGACGACGGAGGTCGCGTCGTTCACGCCCGATCTGGCCGATGCCGACCTGGTCGCCCGTGTCGTCGAGCGCGCCCAGACCGGGGCCGGCGGCGGCATCTCGCTCGCCGACGCGAAGGTCGTGGTGAGCGGCGGTCGCGGAGTCGGCTCCGCTGAGGGGTTCGCGGCCATCGAGGAGCTGGCCGGCCTCCTGAACGGCGCGGTGGGCTGCTCGCGCGCCGTGACGATCGCCGGGTGGCGCCCGCACACCGACCAGGTCGGCCAGACCGGCACCAAGATCGCCCCCGAGATCTACATCCCGTGCGGCATCAGCGGCGCCACCCAGCACATGGCCGGCTGCAAGGGCGCGAAGCGCATCCTCGCGATCAACACCGATCCCGACGCGCCGATGATCGCGAACGCGGACTACGCCGTGATCGGCGACCTGCACGAGGTGGTGCCGGCGATCTCGGCCGAGATCAGAAAGGTGCGGGGGACATAGCCGTAGCCGTCTCCGCCGTCGTGCTTGCCGTCGCCCTGGCGGTGAGCGGCTGGATGTTCGCTGTGAGGGTGCGATTCC
>JAICKX010000150.1 GCA_025927685.1 Thermoleophilia bacterium
CCGGCGGATCTCGATCGAGTCGGATGTGATGTCGCTCCCCAGGACGTATGCACGGCCGCCGGTCGGGCGGATGAGCCCCAGGAGCATGCGCATGGTGGTCGACTTGCCGGCGCCGTTCGGCCCCAGGAACCCGAGGATCTCGCCCGGCTCGACATCGAGCTCGAGGTCGAACACGCCACGTCCCTCACCGAAGTCCTTGGAGAGTCCGCGGATCTGGATGGCGCTGGAGACCCGCGTCTTGCCCTGGGCAGTCGTCGTCATTCCCTCTCCGCCGCCGAGGCGCTGTGCACCCGGCGATGCGTGCGCAGTTGTATCGCATCCCGGCCACGCGCGACGGCGCGGGTCACGTCCGTAAGTGAAAGGATGCCGACCAGCCTGCCGCCCTCGAGCACCACGGCCCTGCCCGACTCGCGCTCCAGCATCAGGTCGAGCGCATCTCTGGCCGGCGTGGGCGGCGATACCCAAACCACGTCGTCCGCGGGAATCATGCGGGCGCCCACCGTGTTGGTGATCCATTCAGCGTGCGGAACCTCGGCCAGCGCCTGGAGCGGCATCAGCCCGACCACCTCGGACGCGGCGTTCACCACCGGGTAGGCGGTGTGGCCGGGAGTGCCGCGAAGCCGGGCCGCCATCTCGTCGAGTGATTCGTCGGCGGCGACGGTGACGGGATTCACGGTCATGAGCGAGGCGACGGTCGCGCCTCCGAGCGCGTCGTGGATGACGACGTCACGCTCCTCTGCTCCCGCCGCCTCGAGCACGAACCAGCCGATGAGCGCCAGCCACAGCCCGCCGAGGCCGCCGTACAGGACCGTGACCAGGCCCGCGCCGATCATGAGCGCCGCCACCACGCCGCCGACGAGGGTCGCACGGTGCGTCGCGGACGCCAGGTTGCCCGAGCGCGCCCACAGCGCCGAGCGGAGCACCCGCCCTCCGTCAAGGGGTATCGCCGGGAGCAGGTTGAACGCGAGCAGGGCCAGGTTGATGTACGCCAGCCAGGCCAGCACGGCCTGCACCGCCCCGGACCGCGGCCACAGGGCCGCGGCGGCGCCGAAGCACATGCCCAGGACGAGCGTCACGAGCGGCCCGGCGATCGCGATCCGGAACTCGGCTCCCGCCGACGGGAACCGTCCGGCGAACTTCGCCACACCGCCGAACAGCCACAGCGTTATGCCCTCGATCTGCACGCCGTCACGCCGGGCCTGGAGCGCGTGGCCCAGCTCGTGCAGGACGAGCGACGTAAAGAAGCACGCGGTCGCGGCCACGCCCATGGCCGCGTAAGCCCAGCCTGGACGGCCGGGGGCGGCGGCGGGGAACTCGACGCCCGCGAGCGACCACAGGATCAGGACGAAGATCCCGATCCACGTCCAGTTGATGCCGATCTCGACGCCGGCCACCCGCGCGATCGTGATTGTCGAGGCGAACACGCCGTCGCCCGACCGACCTCGGCGCGCCGGCGCCGGTCGCGGTGGCGCGGTCGCTGTCACCGGCCGGGTCGCCGACGTGCGAAATGCTCGATGAAGACGTCAGGGCCCGGGAAGATGATGCTCTCCCGGCCGTCGCCCCACCGGACGCGGTACGGGGGCCCGTCGCCGCCGAGCACCTCGAGGATCTCCGCGTCCCGTTCGGGCTGTCCCTGGAAGTGGGCGCGGACGACGAGCCGATCGCCAACGGCGACCGCTGCGCTGCGTGGGGTTGTCGGGGCCATCGAACGCTCCTTGTGACGTGGGTTCACGTCCCCGATGGTCGGCCGCACGGGCATCGGGCACATCGGGGGAGTCACCGGATCCCGCCGGACAATTACGGAGCGGCCTCCGGCGGGTTTACCGACGCAGGTCGAGAGGACGCGCGGATGCCTCCCGAAGCGGGCCGGGTGGATGCTCACGGCACCGTTATCCGCAATGAAGGGAGGATCAGATGTCCACCGCTGTGACAAACGGGTCCCGGGCGACCGCCCGTCGCCCGTCCAAGCGGAAGATGGGCCTGTGGATGGCCACCGCGCTCGTGATCGGCAACATGGTCGGTTCGGGCGTGTTCCTGCTGCCTGCGTCCCTCGCCGGGGAGGCTGGGCCGCTCTCGATGCTCGGCTGGGTGTTCACCGGCGTCGGCGCCGTGCTGCTGGCGCTCGTGTTCGCGAACCTCGGCCGTGCATTCCCGCGCACCGGCGGCCCGTACGCGTACGCGCGGCGGGCGTTCGGTGACTTCATCGGCTTCCAGACGGCATGGGGCTACTGGATCGCCGCCTGGGCCGGTAACGCCGCCATCGCGACGGCGTTCGTCGCCTACGGCTCGACCTTCTGGTCCGACCTCGGCACGAACAACCTGCTCGCCGCGGCAGTCGGCCTGTCCGTCATCTGGCTGCTGACGTTCGCCAACATCCTCGGCGTGCGCCAGGGCGGCGCGATCCAGGTGGTCACCACCGTCCTGAAGTTCGTGCCGCTGCTCCTGATCGGCGTGATCGGGCTCTTCTACATGCACGGCGGCAACTTCACGCCGTTCGCGCCCAACGACCACAACCTGTGGTCGCAGTTCGGCGCGATCTCCACGGCGGGCACCTTCACGCTGTGGGCGTTCATCGGCCTCGAGTCGGCCACCGTGCCGGCGGAGGAAATGGAGGATCCCAAGCGGACGCTGCCGCGCGCAACCATCATCGGCACCGTCGCTGCGACCGGCCTCTACATCCTGGCCACCGTCGCCATCATGGGCATCATCCCCGCCCACGCCCTGGCGGGCTCGAACGCCCCGTTCGCCGACGCCGCCCGCGTCATGTGGGGCAGCTCGGTGCTGGGCGTCTCCCCCGGCAAGCTGATTGCGCTGGTCGCGCTGATCTCCACGTTCGGCGCGCTCAACGGGTGGATCCTGCTGCAGGGGCGCGTGCCCCAGGCGGCCGCCGAGGACGGCCTGTTCCCGAAGCGGTTCGCGCATGTGAGCGGCAAGGGCCAGACGCCGGTCTTCGGGCTGGTCGTGTCGTCCGTGCTGCTGTCCGGGCTCATGCTGATGAACTACAACTCGAGCCTGGTCGACCAGTTCAACCAGGTGCTCCTCCTGGCGACGCTCACGACGCTGGTGCCGTACGCCTTCTCGGCCGCGGCCCAGCTGCAGATGCTGTTCCAGGATCGGGCGCTGTTCAACCCGCGGCACCTGGCCCGCGACGCCGCCATCGCGGCGCTCGCCTTCGGCTACGCCTTCTGGATGATGTGGGGCGCCGGCGAGGAGATCATCGCCAAGGGCTTCCTGCTTCTGATGGCGGGCACGCCGGTGTACGTGTTCCTGAAGTGGCGCCAGCATCGCGAGGCCCCGGCGGTGACCCCGCCGACCCGGCCGATCGATGTCGACACGCGGGTGACGATCGGCACCGGCCGATGAGCACCGCGGCGACCACCAGGACCGCCCACCTCGGAGTCGACTCCGAGGTGGGCAGCCTTCGCCGGGTGATCCTGAGCCGCCCGGGCCTCGCGCTCGAGCGGCTCACCCCGGGGAACAAGGACGAGCTGCTCTTCGACGACGTGCTCTGGGTGAAGCGGGCCCGGCAGGAGCACGACGCCTTCGCCGACACGCTGGCGGAGCGCGGCGTCGAGGTGCTGGAGCTCTCGGCCCTCCTGGCCGAGACCCTTGCGATCGACGCAGCGCGCGAGGAGGTGATCGCTGCGTCGGTGGGGACGGCGCGACTCGGCCGCGTCCTCGGTGAGGACATGACCCGCTGGCTGCACGGGCTCCCGCCGCGCGACCTGGCCACGACCCTCAGGGGGGGCGTCACCTACGACGAGCTGCCGTTCAAGTCCGGCTCGCTCGTCGACGCCGTGGCCGCGCCGCACGACTTCGCGCTCGCGCCGCTCCCGAACCATCTCTTCACGCGCGACACGTCCGCCTGGATCTACGGCGGCGTGACCGTGAACACGATGGCGACCGTCGCCCGCGCCCGCGAGTCGCTGCACCTGGGCGGGATCTACCGTCACCATCCGGCCTTCGCATCCGGGTTCGAGTACTGGAACCAGCCCGGGTCGGGCAGCCCGTCCCTGGAGGGCGGGGACGTGCTCGTGGTCGGGCACGGGTGCGTGCTCGTCGGCATGGGCCAGCGCACCCAGCCGGCCGCGGTCGAGCTCCTGGCCGAGCGGCTCTTCGGTGCGGGCGCGGCCACACGGGTCATCGCCGTCGTGCTGCCCAGGCGGCGCTCCGCGATGCACCTCGACACGGTCATGACCATGGTCGACCGCGACGCCTTCACCATCTACCCCGAGCTGCGCGCGGCGCTTCCGGCGTACTCGCTGCGGCCCGCCCGGCACGGGCTCGGCGTGGAGCGCGAGCCGGATCTCTTCGCCGCGCTCGCAGACGCGCTCGACCTGCCGTCCATCCGGCTCTTCGAGACCGGCGGCGACCACTACGAGGCCCAGCGCGAGCAGTGGGACGACGGCAACAACGTCCTCGCCGTCGCGCCGGGAGTCGTTGTCGCCTACGAGCGCAACGTCGACACCAATACCCGCCTCCGCCACGAGGGCATCGAGGTGATCACGATCGCCGGCGGCGAGCTCGGTCGCGGCCGCGGCGGCCCCCGCTGCATGTCGTGCCCGATCGAGCGCGACGCGGCCTGACATCCGAAAGGACGAATCCCATGGCTATCACCCAGCACACGCGAGTCCGTGACGTCCTCGCCATCGCCGATCTGACGGACATCGAGCTGCACGAGCTGCTCGAGCTGTCCCATCAGATGAAGTCGCAGCCGCGGGGATGGCTCGACGCGCTTGCCGGCGAGACGGTCGCCTGCTTCTTCCAGAAGCCATCGACCCGTACACGGGTCTCGTTGCACGGCGCCATCGCCCGCCTCGGCGGCGCGCCGCTCCTCATCCGGCCTGACGAGCTTCAGCTCGGCCGCGGGGAGCCGATCTCGGACACCGCCCGGGTCCTCTCCGGGTACGCCTGCGCGATCGCTGCACGCGTCTTCAAGCAGACCGACCTCGAGACGATGGCGGAGCATTCGACCGTGCCCGTGATCAACGCGCTCTCCGACCTGCACCACCCGTGCCAGGCGCTCGCCGACCTGCTCACCATCAACGAGCGGTTCGGCACGCTCACGGGCGTCCGGCTGGCATACGTCGGCGAGGGCAACAACGTCGTCCACTCCCTGCTCGAGGCGGGAGCGCTCGCCGGCATGCACGTCGCGGTCGCCTCGCCCGGCGACCTCGCGCCCGACCCCGCCATCGTCGCGGAGACCGCGACGCTCGCACGCGACAACGGCGGGTCGATCCTCATCACGGAAGACCCTGTCGAGGCAGCCGCCGGCGCCTCCGTGGTCTACACCGACGTGTGGGTCTCGATGGGCGACGAGACCGAGGCCGAGGCGCACATGCAGAAGCTGCGGCCCTATCAGGTGAACGACGAGCTCATGCGCGTCGCGCGCCCCGACGCCGTGTTCATGCACTGCCTCCCCGCGCACCGCGGTGAGGAGGTCACCGCCGAGGTGCTCGACGGTGAGCAGTCCGCCGTCTGGCAGCAGGCGGCCAACCGTCTGCCGACCGAGCAGGCGCTCGTCTACGCCCTCGTGACGGGCGACTGGACTGGGAAGGAGCACGCGCGATGACCACCGTCGTCGCACTCGGGGGGAACGCGCTGGCCCGCCGCGGCGAGCCGATCAGCGCCGAGGTGCAGCAGCGCAACGTCGACCTGGCGGCGCGGGCGCTGGCGCCGCTGCTGCGGGGCGATGAACCGGTCGTCATCACCCACGGCAACGGCCCCCAGGTCGGGCTCCTGCTGCTCGAGTCCGAGGCCGATCCCAACGTCCGCACCTACCCCCTCGACGTGCTCGGTGCGGAAACCGAGGGCATGGTCGGCTACCTGCTCGAGCAGGCGCTGATGCGACACGCGCCGCACCGGCGGTATGCAACCTTGCTGACCCAGACGGTCGTCGACGCGGGCGATCCCGCGATGCTCGAGCCGTCCAAGCCGGTCGGCCCGCTCTACGACGAGGCGACCGCCAGGCGCCTCGAGGAGGAGCGCGGATACGTGATCGCGCCCGACACGGGCGGGTGGCGCCGCGTCGTCTCCTCGCCGAAGCCGCTCCGGCTGCTGGAGGAGCGGGCGATCCACGAGCTCGTCGAGGCCGGGACGACCCTCATTGCGGCCGGAGGCGGCGGCGTCCCGGTGGTCGTCGACCAGGCGGGCCGCCCGGAGGGGGTGGAGGGCGTCGTCGACAAGGATCTCGCGGCCGTCGTCCTGGCTCGCACCGTCGGCGCGCGGTCGCTGCTCCTCCTCACCGACGTCGACGGCGTCTACCGCGACTTCGGCACGCCGCGACAGACGCGCGTCGAGCGGCTGGACGCGACGGGCGCCTGGAGGCTGCTCGCCGATGGGCAGGTCGCCCGCGGCAGCATGGCCCCGAAGGTCGAGGCGGCGGCAGACTTCGCGAACCTCGGGGGCACGACCATGATCGGCTCGCTCGACCAGGTGGACGGGCTGCTCGCCGGCCTCCGTGGCACGAGGATCGAGCCTGGCCGCCTTGCGGAGAACTCCCCATCCCCATCCGGGACAACCCGGATGGCGGAAGCCGCCACTGCGTCGAGGATACGAACATGATCGTCGTCGGCATCGATGGCTCGGAGGGCGCGGCGCGCGCGCTCCGCTTCGCCGCACAGGAGGCGGCGCTTCGCAGCACCGAGCTGCGGATCGTGGCGGTCTGGAACGTCCCGGCCGCGTACTACGCGAGCGAGGCGATGGCGCCGATACCCGTCGACCAATTCGAGTGGTCGATGCGGGCGGCCGCGGAGCGCCAGGTGGACGCGTGTCTGGCCGAGTATCCCGGCGTCCAGAGGCATCTCATCGTCACCGAGGGGACCCCTTCGCAGGTGCTCGTCGAGAAGGCGGAGCGCGCCGACATGCTCGTTGTCGGATCGCGCGGACTCGGCGGCTTCCG
>JAICKX010000047.1 GCA_025927685.1 Thermoleophilia bacterium
AGCGCGATCCGGAGCACCGTGCGGCGGCCGTGGCGGTCGCCGCGCTTGCCCCAGAGCGGGGTCGTCGCGGCGCCCGCGACGACGTAGGCGGTGACGATCCACGAGAGGTCGGTGAGGCTGCCGAGGTCGGAGGCGATCACCGGCAGCGCGGTGGCGAGGATCGTCTGGTCGAGCACGGCCGGCAGCATCGCGAGCACGATTGCCGCGAACGGGAGGCCGACGGACGCGGCCCGCGATTCGAGTTTGGTCGAGTCGGTCATCACTGTAGTGTGACACAAATATTCGTGTGACTCAAATATTGTATGGAGACAGGGTATGCTGCGTGCATGGACACGCCGGGGCTGCGAGAGCGAAAGAAGCAGCACACGCGCGAGCTGATCGCCGAGTCCGCTCGCCGGCTCTTCGCGGAGCGTGGCTTCGAGCGGGTGACGGTGGCCGAGATCGCCCGCGCCGCCGACGTCTCGCAGCAGACGGTGTTCAACTACTTCCCGCGCAAGGAGGACCTCGTCTACTGGCGGCTGGAGTCGTTCGAGGACGAGCTGCTCTCAGCGGTGCGCGACAGGGACCCCGGTGAGTCCGTCCTGTCCGCATTCGGCCGCTTCGTGCTCGTCCAGCGGGGCCTCCTGGCGAGCGACGACCCCGAGGCCCGCGAACGCCTGACCGCGTTGACCAGGATGATCGTCCAGAGCCCGGCCCTCCTGGCGCGCGAGCGCGAGGTATTCGCCGCCTACACGTCCTCGCTGGCCGAGCTCATCGCGTCGGAGCCGGGGTCCGGCGGCGCCGTCGAGGCGTGGGTCGCCGCCAGCGCCATGATCGGCGCGCACCGGGCGCTCGTCGATCACGCCAGGCGGCGGATCGCCGAAGGCGCCGCTCCGAAGACGGTGGCACGCGAGGTGCGGGCCCGTGGGAAGGCGGCGCTGGCGCTGCTCGAGCGCGGGCTCGCCGGCTACGCGGTCAAGCGCGGGCCGGGTCGCGTCCCGCCGTCACGCCCGAGGTGAGCGGCCGCTCGGCGCCGCGGTGCACGGCGACCGCCACCGCGGCCATCGCCAGGGCGCTCACGCCCGAGACGGCGAAGGCGAGCTCGGTACCGCCGCGGGCGGCGAGCCAGCCGGCCAGGACGCCGCCCGCCGGGCCGGCGCCGTTGAAGGCGAAGTAGTAGAGCCCGATCACGCGGCCCCGCAGCGGGCCCGGGGTCGAGAGCTGGACGGTGGAGTTCGCGGCCGACGTCCACAGCGTGAAGCACGCGCCGGTCACGAAGAGCAGCGCGGCGGCCGCGGTCGCATCGCGGAGCGGGGCGACCGCCAGCTGCGCGATGCCGAACCCGGCCACGGCGCTGACGAGGACGGTCCAGCTCGCCCGCCCGAGCGTGGCGGCGAGCAGCGCCCCGAGCAGCGCGCCGGCCCCGAACGCGGCGGTGACGAGCCCGAACACGCCGGCGTCGGACGCGAGCGTCTGGCCCGCCAGGACCGGCAGCAGGACGTTGAAGTTGAACGAGAGCGTGCTGACGACGAACACAATCACGAGCGCGAGCAGCGTGGCGGGCGACTGGCGGACGTATGCCAGGGCCTCGGCCGTCCCGCTGAGGAGCCGCGGGGGGCGGTCGGGCCGCTCCACCGGGTGGAGCTCCGCCGGCCGCATCGCCGCGAGCCCCGCCAGCACCGCCACGTAGCTCAGCGCGTTCAGGGAGAAGCAGGCGCCGACGCCCACCGTGGCCACGAGCGCGCCGCCGACGGCGGGGCCCACCACGCGGGCCGCGTTGAAGAGGCTGGAGTTGAGCGCCACGGCGTTGGGAAGCTCGTCCGCGCCCACCATCTCGAAGGTGAGCGCCTGGCGGGCGGGCGCGTCGAGGACGAGGACGACCCCGCGGAGCGCCGTCAGGAGCTCGACGTCGAACGCCGTCACGTGGCCGGCCAGCGTGAGCGCGGCCAGGATCGCCGCCAGGGCGAGCGCGGCCGCCTGGGTGCCCATGACCGTGCGGCGCGCGTCGAGGCGGTCGACGAGGACGCCGGCGAAGAGGCCGAAGATCGTGAACGGCAGGAACTGGCACAGCGCCAGGATGCCGACGGCGACGGGGGAGTGGGTGAGCTGGAGCACGAGCCAGGCGGCGGCGATGTTCTGCATCCATGTGCCGCTCACGGACACGATCTGGCCGGCGAAGAAGAGCCGGTAGTTGCGATGGCGTCTGAGGCTGGCGAACGTGCGGCGGTTGGCGCGCCGGATCGCGGCCGTCACGCCGGCCTCTCGTCGCGTGTCAGCAGCGCCAGCGGCTCGAGCGCCGCCTCGAGCGCGGCGACCTGGTCCTCGGTCAACCGCCGCATCCGCTCGGCGAGCCAGGCTGTCCGCATGCGCCGCGTGGAGCGCAGGAGCCGCTTGCCGTCGCCCGTCAGGGCAAGACCGACGCGCCGCCGGTCGCCCTCGACCGGGCCGCGCTCGACGAGGCCGGCGGACTCGAGCCGGTCGACGTACCCGCTCATGGCGGGCGCCGACATCCGTTCGCGGGTCGCCAGCTCGCGGACGCCGATCCCGGGCTCCTCCCGGATCGCCGCGAGCAGCGCGACCTGCCCGACCGTCACGCCCATCGGCAGCGCCTGGCGCCGGAGGTCGCGGTTCAGGTGCAGGAGGAGCGGCCGCAGCTTCTCGGCGACGGCCTCGGGCGGCGAGATCGTTAACATCGTTAACTAACTGTAGCAGCGACCGGCCGTCCCGACGACCCCCATCCGGACGCGTTCGAGGCGGCCGCTAGCCCTGCGGGGCCCAGGGGGCGGCCGTCACCGCCCGGAAGCCGCGCCCGCCCACCACTCCGGAGATCGTGGCGACGGCTCGGGCGACGTCGGTCGGGAACGCCACGTGCAGGACGCCGGCCGTGGCTCCGCTCAGCCGCAGGCGGGCCTGGACGCGCCGCGCCCGCCGATCCCACACGGCCCGTCCCGAGACGGCGAGGCCCGGCACGAGCCGCGTCCGGTCGAAGCGGATCGAGAGCGGCGAGTGGCTGAGGTAGCCGCCGCCGATCGTGTAGGTGCCGCCGCGCAGGCCGTGCCCGCGGGTCGTGAACATGAGGTTGTACCAGCGTGCGAGCGCGTCGCCGATCGTCTGCACGGCGACCCATGACGCGCGCCGCGCCGTGAGCCCGGCCCGGCCGCCGTCGGCCATCGGAGCCGCCGCGAGCGCCTGCGGGAACGTCGCGAGCTGGATGGGTGGCATCGCCGCCTCGCACGCCGTCGACCCGACCGCGAGCCTGGTCAGGAACCTGCGCACGATCCCGGCGGAGCAGCCCTGGAAGTCGTGGAGCGCGGTGATGTGGGCCGTGTTCGGGACCTCGACGAGCGTCGCGTCGGGGAACGCCGTGGCGACGTGCCGGGCGTCGGCGAGGGGCGTCGACTGGTCGAGCTCGCCGCTCAGCACGAGCACCGGCATGCCCGGCCGAGCGCCGCCGCCCGGGAACGGCCGCGGGCCGATGCGCGGCTCTGGCCAGTCGAGGCAGCCGTAGACCAGTTCGTGCTCGGTCGCCGTGCGCAGCCACACGCTGTTCCGGAACGGCGCGAACGCGTCGGGCGCGAGGCCGCGGATGGCGCTGCGGAGCGCCGTCCGCCGCGCGCGCGGCGGGTCGGTCTTGGCCCAGACCGTCGGGTAGTCGTGGCAGGCGACGGCCAGGTGGCCGCCCGCCGAGTAGGCGCGCGGGCTACCGCCGGGGATGTTGAGCGCCGCGTCCTCGGCGGCCAGCCGCAGCATCGGCGCGCGGTCGCCGTGGCGCAGGGCCTCGAGGGCGCCGGGCAGGTCGCGGAAGACCGTGTACGTGGAGGTGGCGTCGTGGACCAGGCTCCCGAGGCCGGCCGGACCGAGCCGCACCCGGCGGCGGACGCCGTCGGCGTCGGTGCCGACGCCTTGGATCGGCTTGCGCTCGAGCCTGCCCGCGAGGCGGCGGATCGACCTGAGGACGTGCGGGCAGCGGGAGGCGCGGGCGCATACGACCCGCCAGGCGTTCCGAAGCGCGGAGGACGACTCCCGCTCGAACGGGTCGAAGGAGTTGTCGAACGCCCCGTCGAGCACGACGGCCCGGGTGCGGTTTGGGTGGCGCACGGCGAACACCTGCGCGGCGTACGTCCCGTACGAGTCGCCGTAGACGTCGACCGTCGGGACGTGGAGCCTGCGCAGGATCGCCGCCATGTCGTCGGCCACGGCGGCGGTGCCGTAGGCGCTCGCCGTGCGCCCGAGCCGCCGCGCGCACGCGACCGCGGCCGCCGCATATGGCGGGATCCCGGCCTGAAGCGCCGGGCAGCCGATCGCCCGCGAGGTCCCCGTCCCGCGCTGGTCCATCACGATCAGGTCGTGGCGGCGGTGGAGCTTCCCCAGCATGAAGAGGTACGTGCTCGCCGACCCGATCGAGCCGTAGCCGGGGCCGCCCTCGAACGCCACGACGGGCTCGAGCGGCGGTCGCGCGCGGTCGGTGTGGCGCAGGACGGCGTAGCGCACCGTGATGTGGCCGAGCGCGGGGTGGGCGCGATCGAGCGGGACGCGGACGGCGCCGGCCTGCGCCGCTGGGGCGAGCGCGCCGGCGGCCACGAGCGCCGCCGCCGCCACGAGGCAGAGTCGCGTCCCCACGCCGGGCAGTGTTCCACATGCGCGTGTGACTGGATCTGTTGCTCCCTGGGTAACCGTTCGGATAGAGTGGCCGACGGTCTACAAGAGGGGGTGGGCCTCTGAGCGTCCGGAGCAGGTAAGCAGCGTCGTGCCGTGCGCGGTCGTCGTCGATCTGCGCGCGGAGGCATGTTCTTTGCGTCCTTGGAGGGAAGGATGAAACGAATCGTCGCGCTGGCTCTCGTCATCCTCACGGCCCTTGCCGGGCCGGCGGTGGCGCGGGCTGACAGCTACGGCGAGACCCTGTGCCAGGAGCGGCCGTTCATGTGCCTCGATCCGTACCACTCGATCGGCGAGAACGGCGCGTACACCGGGCACGACGAGCCCACCGTGCAGTTCTCGTCGCACCGGCCGGGCACGGGCGGGAAGGATCTCCTCTACTACATCAAGCTCCCCGTGAACGCCCCGGTGAAGCCCAAGCAGGACGGCACCGGCGGCACGTGGGACTTCCAGCGGCGGGCGACGTTCTGGTTCAGCATCACGATGTGCGACACCGAGTCGTCCCCGAACTTCACGAAGAAGTGCACGCCGAACAGCGACAAGAACGCGCGGTTCCGGAGCGCCGACCCGCACTCGCCGCACTACCTCGGCAAGGCGCCTGGGAGCGCGTTCATGGAGCTCCAGTTCTACGGGCCCGGCTGGGTCCCGCAGTTCGACGGCTTCGGGTGCACCGCCACGAAGTGGTGCGCCAACCTGACGATCGACAGCCTCTCGGATCAGGACAACACCGGCATCCCGCAGAACGCCGACTGCCTGAACAACCACTTCCTGGTTGGCGAGGAGCCGATCAACTGGGCGTACGTCACGAAGAGCGGCAAGTCGCTCGCGCCCGCCAACCCGCTGTCGCTGTCCGACGGGGACGGCACGGGGCTCAGCGTCGATCCGAAGAAGGTGCTGCTCTTCAACCCGGGCGACGTCCTGCGCATGCACATGCACGACACGCCGGCCGGCTACCGGGTCGACATCAAGGACCTGACCACGGGCCAGAGCGGCTCGATGACGGCCAGCATCGCCAACGGCTTCGGCCACATCCTGTACCAGCCGAACGCCAAGCACTGCCACGTCGCTCCGTACGCGTTCCACCCGATGTACAACTCGGCGGTGCCGCGTGGGTCGCTGTGGGGCGCGCACACCACCAACGTGGGCGCCTCCGACGAGATCGGGCACTTCGAGTACTGCGACGCGATCGACCCCTCGACCGGTGCCTGCACCGATCCGGGCGCGGGTGACGCCACGCTCGACGAGGACGATCAGTTCTGCCTCGACGGCGCGAACTACCCGGGGGTGCAGCCGATCATCGGCTGCGTGCTGGACGACGGCGACTTCGACGGGCCTTCGTACCAGTTCACCTGGCCGGGGACCTTCAAGAAGGCCCGCCTCGACCGGCGCCTCCACGGGACGGCGTTCATGTTCACGCCGCCCAGCTCGAACGGCAAGCTGCTCGAGAACGTCACGTTCGAGAACGACCTGCCGCGCATCGAGCGCGGCGAGCCGGCCAACCATCAGCCGGAGTGCGACCGCGACACGGGCGCACACTGCACCAACCCGCCGATCGGAGCGAAGTTCTATCCGATCTACACCCTGACCCGGGCGAACGGCCGCTGCTGGTTCCAGCAGGGCGGCGCGCACATCCCGGGCACGACCAACACCTTCGGTGGCAACTCAGCCACCGAGTACGGCACCAAGGTCGGGTTCAACACCTACGCCGACGCCGGCTTCAAGCCGATCACGCTGGCGGAGGTCTTCCGTCGCGACCTGCACGGCAACCCGTGCTCGCGCGGATAGCACCCTGATCGGGATTCCGGGGCGGCCCTGGCGGCCGCCCCGGAATCAGCCCTCGGCCCCTCCGCCGGTCAGCGTCGCGCGCCCGATCCCGACGCGGACGTGGACCACGCGGCCCGCCGCGACGTGGATGCTCCGCGGCCGTGACCAGCCGGGCCGGACCGCGTAGCGCCCGGGGGGAAGCGCCACGCGGAACCGGCCCTTGGCGTCGGCGTGCACGCGCCGGGTCGTGCCGACGCCGGCGACGACGAAGACGCCGTTCGCAAGCGGCGTCGGGTGGCAGGTGAAGGTGTCCTTGCCGGTCGGCGTCGGGCAGACCGGCTTCCCGCCCCAGATGACGCCTGTCAGCCAGCCGTGGGGTTCTGCTCCGCCGGCCGTCCCGCCACCGCAGCCGGCGGCGATGACGAGCGCTGCGACGAGTGCCGGGACGAGTCGCATGCCTCTTGGACGTGATACCCGGCTTCTCGGTTCCCGGATTGTCGAAGCCACGGCGGCTCGGCGTGAAACATCAGGCAGCGGTGTTTCACGCGCGCCAGACGACCGGGAAGCGCGGGTCGTCCATCGGCGCGCCGGCCGGGAGCGTCTCGGCCAGGCCGGGGAACTCCGGCGACGTCCTCCAGGCCCGCGGGGCGTGGACGGCATCGTCGCCGAGGAACCGGATCGAGAACGCCCGCCGGCGGCGGTCGGCGCCGCCCGCCGCGTGGAGCGCGAGCATGTGGAAGAACACCGCGTCGCCCGGCTCGAGCTCCCAGCCGACGATGGGGAAGGCCGAGCGGTCGGCCTCGATGTCGGGCAGGTCGGCCAGGCTGCCCTCCGGGAACCACCTGGCCTGGCCGTCCATGAACGTGCGCGGCATGAGCCACGGCCCCAGGTGCGACCCGGCCACGAACTCGAGCGTCGACTCGCGCGAGACCGGGTCGACCGGTATCCACACCGAGCACGTCTGCGCGCCGTCGACGTTGTAGTACGGCTGGTCCTGGTGCCAGGGCGTCGGCTGGCGCGTCCCGGCCTCCTTCACCAGCATGTGGTCGTGGTAGAGGCGCACCGTGCCCGAGCCCATCAGGCGGCCGGCGATCTCGGCCGCCGCCGACTCGCGGATCACGCGCTCGTACTCGCCGATCCGGTCCCAGTTGCAGAAGTCCTCGACGAAGCGGCCGGCGTCGTCGGCCCGGCTCGCAACGAGCGCTCGCGGGCTGGGGTCGGCGAGGTTCCGCTCGATGCCGCGCTCGATGAGCTCGACCTCGGCGGGCGTGAACGCCGCGCGGACGCAGACGGCGCCGTCGCGCCGGAAGGCCTCGACGTCCTCCTGGGAGACCGGCGCTGGACGGCTCGGGGCCGTCAGCCGCAGCCGCCGGGCTTCGGCGAGTACGGGCCCTCGATCTCGGGCTTGGCCTGGAACGAGGAGTTGCAGCCGCACGTCGACTGCACGTTGGGGTTCTCGAAGCTGAACCCGGCGCCCATGAGGCCGTCCTTGAAGTCGATTCGCGACCCCTGCAGGTACGGGAGGCTGATCGGGTCGATGACGACGCGCACGCCGTGGGTGTCGACCTCGACGTCGCCCTCCTCGGACCCGGTGTCGAAGCCGATCGCGTACTGGAAGCCGGAGCAGCCGCCGCCCTCGATCGCGAGACGAAGCACCTTGGCCTCCGGATCGGACGCCGCAAGCGCCTTCACCCGCTCTGCTGCGAACTCGGTGAGCTCGACCATAGCCCAATTGTAGCCTCGCCGGCGGCGATGGCGAGCGCGGTCCGGGCCGCGTCCTCGCCCGCCGTGCGCGAGGCGGCCTCGGACGGAGGATCCGCGACCGGCTGCGCGGAGACCGTCCGCGCGCCCTCGACGACCGCGCCGTCGACGTTCCGGATCGGCACGAGGCCGTGCGCGAGCACGACCGCGTCGCAGTCGAGCGTGAGGCCGTCGCACTCGAGCCGCTCGACCCGCGGATCGCCCCTCACGGCCACGGGAGTCAGGCGTTCGTGGACGGCAGCCGGCCGCTCCATCGCCAGGAGCAGGCCGTCCGGCGCGACGATCGTGACCGTGGCTCCCGTGCCCGCGAGGGCCGCGACGGCCCGCGCCGCCCATCCGCCGCCTCCGATCACGACCGGGCGGGAGGGAGCGAACCGCCCCGCCGCGGCCAGGTCGCACGCCGCCGGCGCCGGCAGCACCCCCGCCGGCCTGGTGCCGGCGAGGCCGAGCTCGGCCCGCCCCAGCGGGCGGGCGCCGGTGGCGATCACCAGGGCGGCGGCTTCGATCTCGACGGAGCCTTGCGGCCCCATCGCGAGCAGCACCCGGTCGTCCCAGCGGATGGCGGTCGCCCGCACGTCCGCCGCGCGGGTCGGAGCGCGGTCGACGACCACGGCCCGGATCCGCCCGGCCAGGGCCTCGGCGCACGCCAGCCCGCTCGCGCCGGCGCCGACGATCGCGATCGTGTCAGGCACGGGCCTCGACTCTCCTGACGAGCGCGGCGAGGCACATCGCGCCCTGGCAGCGTCCGGCCGCGGCGTGCGTGCGCTTGCGCAGGCCGTCGACCGAGCGGGGCGGCAGGCGCATGCGCAGGGCCGCGTCGACCTCGGCCGCGGTCACCTGCTCACAGGGACAGACGACGTCGCCGTACCCCGGGTCGCGGGCGACGAGCGCGGACGGGTCGGGGTGGCCGAGGAGGCGCGGGACCGGCTCGAGCGACGCGGTGGCGGCCCCGGGCCGCTCGTCCAGCACCGGCGCGCCGGCCCCGGCCAGGGCCTCGTGCACGAGCTCCGCCACGGCCGGCGACGACGAGACGCCCGTCGAGCGGATGCCGGCCGCGTGGACGAGGTTCGCGCGCTCCCGGTCGGCGCCGATCCGGTACTCCGGCTCGGACGCGGGCCGGTTGGCGGCGAAGGTCTTGATGGCCCAGCGCCGGTCGAGGCCCGGCACGAGACCGCCGGCGGCCTCGAAGACGGCGTCCAGCGATTCGCGGTCGACCGCGCGGTCGGCGCGGTCGGATCCGTCCCGGGCCGTGGGGCCGAGCAGAAGCGACGCGTGGGTCGTCGGGACGCAGTAGACGCCGCGGCTCCCGGCAGTCGGGACGCCGCCCACGATGGCCCGGAACCGCGCGCCGATCTCGCGGTCGAGCAGCCAGTACTGGCCCTGTCGCGGCCACGTCCTGAACGGCTCGCCGCCCGCCAGGTGCGAGATCGTGTCGGCCTCGATCCCGGCGGCGTTCACGACGAACGTGGCGTGGAGGGCTCCGTGCGGCGTCTCGACGTGCGTCAGCCGGTCGCCGACCGCCCGGAAGCCGGTGACGGGCGACCCGAGCCGGACGTCGACGCCGTTTCGGTCCGCCAGCTCGGCGTAGCCCAGCGTCAGCCTGAGCGGGTCGACGATGCCGTCGCCCGGGACGTGGAGCGCGGCGCGGGCCGCCGGCGTCGCCATCGGCTCGAGCTCGCGCGCCCGCTCGCCGCTCACGATCCCGGCTGCACACCCGTTGGCGCGGGCCTGCGCCAGGAGCCCGGTGAGCGCGGCCTCCTCGGCAGCCGTCCGGGCCAGCACCAGCCCGCCGATCCGGCGAAACGGCGTGTCGAGCGAGGCGCAGAGCGCCTCCCACCCCGGGCTCGAGCGCCTCACCAGCTCGGCCTCGAGCGAGCCGGGCGGGCAGTCGGCCCCGCTCGTGGCGATCCCGGTGTTGCCCTTCGACGCGCCCTCGCCGACGTCGGTCGCGGCCTCGAGCAGCGCGACCCGCGCCGTCGTGAAGGAGAGCCGGCGGGCGATCGCGCAGCCCACGACCCCGGCTCCGACGATGACGACGTCGTAGTCCCGCACGCGTCGATCCTACGGCGCGGAACCTTTCGGGACGGGCGGGCGTCCAAGCCGCATGACGATGAAGCGGTTCGCAGCCCTCCTCCTCGCATCGTTCGCCCTGGCCGCCGCAGGATGCGGCGGCGGCGCTCGCGCGGTGGTCGGCGGATCGGCCGATTGCGCCTACATCGCCACGTTCCAGGGACGCTCCTACTCCGGGGTCGCCGTCGAGATCGCCCCGGTCCCGGGCCGGCGGCTGGGTGCAGCGCACCTCCCGCCCTGCGACGACACCGGCGGAGCCATCCCGCCCGGCCCGGGGGAGCGGCTGCCGGTGGCGGAGCTCCCGGGCGTCCCGAGCTCCGTGGCGCTCGTCGTCCTCGGCCAGGACGACCTGGTGCTCGTGCGCGACCCGAAGCGGCTCCCGGACGAGGTCCGGCGCCTGATGCACGCGCCGGCCTGACCGGAAAACGCCGCTCGCCCAAGTTCGTCACGCGAAATGTTCAGGGACTGTCCCCGAACGCCTCCCGTCGCGACGCAGGCCACCGCCGCTCCTCCGGCGTGAATGCAAGAACGGTGCCTGGCACCGATCGTGCGGCTAGGCGCGGCGGCGGGCCAGGTGGTAGGCCCAGACGAGGGCCTCGGCGACCGCCTTGTAGAGCTCCGGCGGCACGCGGTCGCCCAGCTCGAGGTGCGAGAGCGCGTCGACCAGGACGGCGTCCTCGCGCACCGGGATGCCGGCCTCTTCGGCCGCCTGCATGATCGCCTCGGCCACATGACCGCGGCCGGAGGCGACCAGCGCCGGGGCCGTCTCGCCCGTGCGGTAGCGCAGCGCCGCCGCGCGGGGCGGCTGCTCAGGCGTAGCCATCGAACGCTCCCTCCGGCGGCGGTGGCGCGGCGGCCCGCGGCGCACGCGGCGCGGCCGTTGCCGCAGCCGGCCTGCCGGTGGCGCGCTCGAGCGCGGCGACCAGGTCCGGCAGGCCCTCGGCGGCGAGCCGGGATGCCTCGCCCGGCGTCGTGACGACGGTTGCGCGCACGGCACCCTCGACCATGCGCAGCCGCACCTCGACCGCGCCCAGGTCGGGGGAGTGAAGGACGAAGCCTGCCTCGCCGGCGGGGCCGCGGGCCGCGCCCTCTCCGTCCGTCTCGCGCTCCGCCTCCGGGTCGATGTGGATCTGGGCGGCCACGCCGCCCGCGAGCCAGAGCGGCGAGCCGTCGGCGAGGTGGAGCGCCGCCCGCAGCAGCGCGCCGTCGCCGCGGGCCGCCAGCTCGCCCGCGAGCCTCGTCACGGTCTCGGCCGTCTCGTCAGCCTCGCCCGCCGGCGTGACGATGCGGACGCGCAGCTGCTCGGGCCGGGCCTCGACCACCCTCAGGTGGAGCTTCTGGCCCGCGAGGAGGCCCGCCGGAAGCTGGGCCTCGAGCATCATCCCCGCCAGCGAGATCAGGCCGCGGCCGCCGTTCGCCGGCGCCGAGACCAGCCGCGCGACCAGCTCGGAGCCCGGCTCCAGGCGCGGCCCGACCCGCGGGGCGGCCCCCGCCGGTGCAACGGCCTTCAGGGTGATCGTGGTGGCTTGCATGTCTCAACTTGTGATCGGACGAGACGACTACCCGGAGGTGCCAGGCCGCCCCTGGTCCTGGTTATCGACCACGAGAAGAGGAACTTCCGAATGGAACGCGGTCTCTACATCGCCGCCTCCGGCATGCTCGCCGAGCAGGTGCGGCAGGATCAGATCGCCAACGACCTCGCCAACGCCTCGACGCCCGGCTACAAGGCCGATCGCTCGGCGCAGGCGAGCTTCGCCGACCTCCTGCTCCAGAACTCGCAGACGGGGCAGTCGGTGGGGTCGCTGAGCATGGGCGCCCACGTCGCGAGGATCGTGACGAGCCTCGAGCAGGGCCCCCTCCAGCAGACCGGCGACCCGCTCGACATCGCCCTCCAGGGCGACGGATTCCTGGCCGTGCAGACCGGCGCCGGCACCCGCTACACCCGCGACGGGCAGCTCTCGCTCGACAGCCAGGGCCGCCTCATGACCGTCACCGGCTACCTCGTCCTCGGGACGAACGGCCAGCCCATCACCGCCACCGGCGCCCGCACGCCCGACGACATCTCGATCTCCCAGGGCGGAGACGTGACGGTGGGCGGCCGCAACGTCGGCACGCTCGCGGTCGTCTCGCTCACGGGCGCCACCAAGGAGGGCGACACGCTCTTCACCGGCGCCGCGGGGCCGCGGCCGTCGGGCACCACCGTCGCCCAGGGCTACCTCGAGGGCTCCGGCGTCGAGCCGGCCCGGGCCATGGTCGACATGATCGTGTCGCTTCGGGCCTACGAGTCGAGCCAGCGCGTGCTGCACGCGATCGACGACACGCTCGGCCGCGCGACGACCTCGGTGGGATCGGCGACCGGGGCCTAAAGACGGACGACCACCAGACGATTACGGAGGACGAACCTCCGGGACCCCCAGGCTGGACTGCATTGCGCAGAAGCCCGCGAGAAGCGCTGAAGCCGCCATCGCACCCGGACTCCCCTCCAGGGAAGGACAAGGGACGACATGCTGAACGGGCTCTACTCCGCCGCGGCGGGGATGATCGCGCAGCAGACGCGCATCGACGCGCTTTCGAACGACATCGCCAACGTCAACACGACGGGCTACAAGCAGGTCCGCACCGGCTTCAAGGACCTCGTCTACAACATCGAGGCCGGGATGCGGATCGGCGCCGGCTCCGCCGTCGTGGACGCCGGCCGGCTCTTCAGCCAGGGCGGGCTCCAGCAGAACGGTGAGCCGCTGTCGCTCGCGCTCGACGGGCCCGGCTTCTTCCAGGTGAAGCGCGGCGACGGCAGCCTGGCGCTCACGCGCTCGGGCGACTTCCACGCCGACGCGAACGGCCAGCTGGTCACCGCCGAAGGCGACCGCGTGTGGCCGCCGGTCACGCTGCCGGCGGGCACGAACGTGGACGACGTCAGCGTCTCGACGGGCGGCGTCGTGACGGTGAAGCAGGCGGTCGTCGGCCAGATCCAGGTGGTGAGCGTGCCCTCGCCGTCCAACCTGCAGCCGGTCGGCGGCTCGCTCTTCCTGCCCACCGCCCACAGCGGTGCGATCCGGCCGATGGCGACGCAGAACATCCGCCAGGGCTTCCTCGAGGCGTCGAACGTGGACCTCGCCAGCGCGATGGTGAACGTGATCGACGCCCAGCGCAGCTTCCAGATGGACTCGCGGGCGATCCAGACCCAGGACCAGCTCATGCAGATCGCGAACGAGATCCGACGCTAGTGATCGACCCGATCGACACCAGCCTGCTTCCGCCGGACGTCCGCAAGGCCGGGCCGGCGGCCGAGCGCCTGTACTCGGGCGCGCTGGCGTTCGAGCAGCAGCTCACCCAGCAGCTCGCGCAGTCGCTCGCCGACTCCGCCGACTCCATGGGGGGCGGCGACGACGACGACTCCGGCGACGCGACGACGTCGATGTACAAGCAGATGCTGCCCGACGCAATGTCGCAGGGCGTGACCGCGGCCGGCGGCCTGGGGCTGGCCCGGGTCATCTACGACCAGCTGCGGCTGCGGGAGGGCGGGTCGTGACCGGGCTCATCCACCACCTCGAGCGCCAGCTCGCCTCGGCCCAGCGCCTGCTCCAGATCGTGATCGCCCAGCGCGACGCCATCCGGGCCCAGGACGTCGAGGGCGTGCTCGCCCGGCTCGCCGAGGTGCAGCAGGAGATGGGCCGCCGGATGCAGCTCGAGCGCGAGCGCGACGCGCTGCTCGACCAGGCCGCGAACGCCCTGCGCCGCCCGCCGGCGGACGTCACGCTCGAGATGATCCTCGTGCTGCTCCCGGCAGGCGACGCGATCCGGGCCCGGGAGCTCTCCGCGGAGCTGCGCGGGATGCTCGCCGAGACGGCCCGCATCCACGGCCAGAACCGGGTGCTGATCCGCCAGGAGCTGGCGTTCCTCGACCACCTGATGCGCGTGCTCTCGGGCACGCCCGAGGGTGCGTACTCGGCCGGGGGCGCCTCGTCGCCCCGCGTCCAGGTCCTCAACCTGATCGACACGAGGGTGTAAGCCGATGCCGCTCTCCACGTTCCTCGGCCTCGAGACCACCCTGCGGGGCATCCTCGCCCAGCAGCTGGCGCTCGACGTGACCGGCCACAACATCGCGAACGCCAACACGATCGGCTATAGCCGCCAAGCCGCGGTGATGGCGCCCACCGACGCCTACACCGTCCCCGGCGTGACCCGTCCGCCGCAGGCCGGCCAGCTCGGGACCGGCGTCGACGTCCAGAGCTACCAGCGGATGCGCGACGAGTTCCTGGACATCCAGTACCGCGCGCAGAGCATGCGCCAGGGCGCCGCCCAGGCCACCCAGGACGGCCTGCGCCAGGTCGAGGTCGCCTTCAACGAGCCCTCCGACACCGGCCTGAACTCGCTGCTCCAGAACTACTGGGCGGCATGGCACGACGTCTCGAACGCGCCGGAGAACCTGGCCACCCGCCAGGCGCTCGCGCAGAACGCGGCCAGCCTCGCGAACGGCTTCCAGAGCCTCGCCACGCAGCTTCAGACCGTCCAGTCGCAGACCGCCCAGAACGTCACCGACACGATCTCGCAGGTGAACGCGATCGGCTCGCAGATCACGCAGCTCACGGCCGCTATCACCGCCGACGAGGTGACCGGCGACAAGCCGAACGACCTGCTCGACCAGCGCGACGTCCTGATCGACCAGCTCTCGAAGCTCGGCAACATCACCGTGACGGTCGGCGCGCTCGACACCGTCGACATCACGATCGGCGGGGCGACGCTCGTCTCCGGCGGCACGCCGCAGTCGGCGATCGCCGAGTCCGACATGACGAGCCTCACGTCCGGCAAGCTGAGCGGGCTGATCGGCCTTCGCGACACGACGCTCCCGGGTTACCAGGCATCGCTCGACTCGATCGCCTCGACGCTGATCACGCAGACCAACGCGATCCAGGCCGCCGGGTTCGACCTCGCCGGCAACGCGGGCGGCGTCTTCTTCAACGGCACCGACGCGGCGTCGATCTCGGTGAACCCGGCGGTTCTCACGACGCCGTCCCTGATCGCGGCTTCGGCGAACGGCCAGCCCGGTAACGCCGACAACGCGCTCGCCATGGCCGATCTGCAGGCTGCGGCGCAGGCCGGGCTCGGCGGCGCCACCATCAACACGGCCTACTCGCAGCTCGTGACGCAGCTCGGGTCGGACGTGCGCGATGCGACGCAGACGACCGACAACGCGACGATCCTCGCCGGCTCCCTCGACGACAAGCGCCAGTCCGTCTCGGGCGTGTCGCTCGACGAGGAGATGACGAACCTCGTCAAGTTCCAGCGCGGCTACCAGGCCTCGTCCCGAGCGCTCTCCGCGATGGACGAGATGATCGACCAGCTCATCAACCGGACCGGGAAGGTGGGGCTGTGAGCGCCCGAATCACCCAGAACATGCTCTCCAGGTCGCTTCTGCTCGACCTCCAGAACGTCACCGACAAGCTGTCGAAAACGCAGCAGAAGATCTCGTCGGGCAAGGAGCTCACCGCTCCGTCGGACGATCCCTTCGCGGCCAGCCAGGCGCTCATGCTGCGCCAGGACGTGGCTCTCGACGGCCAGTACCAGCGCAACGTCGCCGAGGCCCAGTCGTGGCAGGGGGTCACCGACACCGCCCTCTCGAACGTCACCGACGCCGTGCTCCGCGTGCGCGACCTGGTCGTCCAGGGCGCGAACGACACGCTCGGGACCCAGGGCCGACAGGCGATCGCCAACGAGGTGACGCAGCTGATCGACTCGATCAAGTCGGCGGCCAACGCGCAGTACGCCGGCCGGTACGTCTTCGCCGGCTCCGCCACCCTGACGCAGCCGTACCAGCTCGGCGCCAACGACGCCTACGCCGGGAACACCGAGGTCGTGAAGCGCGAGATCGGCCCGGGCGTCCAGATCGACCTGAACACGGTCGGTCAGTCGGCGTTCGGCGACGACACATCCGGCCTGCTGAAGACGCTGCGCGACATCGTCACCGACCTGAACTCCGGCAACACGGCCGCGCTCGGCAACGCCGACCTCCAGGCGATCGACGCCGCCCACGACGCGGTGGTCAACGCCCGCTCGGTCGTCGGCGCGCTCTCCAACCGGCTCGACACCGCGATGAACCGGCTCCAGCAGCTCCAGGACGCCTCGTCCAAACAGCTGTCGGACGTGGAGGACGCCGACATGGCCAAGACGCTCGTCGACTTCTCGACGCAGCAGGCCGTGTACCAGTCGGCGCTCCGCGCGGGCGCCAACATCATCCAACCCTCGCTGATGGACTTCCTCAGCAGCTAGCCCGTCCCCCCGACAAGGAGGTCAACCCACCATGCAGATCCAGAGCACACGGTTCGGCAGCATCGACATCGCCGACGACGCGGTGATCGAGTTCGCCGACGGCATCATCGGCCTGCCGGGGACGCGCTACGCGCTCGTCGCCCAGCACGAGGGCTCGTCCTTCTACTGGCTGCACTCGGTCGACGACCCCTCGGTCGCGCTGCCGGTCACGCAGCCCTGGCTCTTCTTCCCGGCCTACGACGTGGCCGTGTCCGACGACGACTCCGCGAAGCTGGGCCTCGAGACCTCGGAGCAGGCCGACGTGTTCTGCGTCGTCCGGGCCGCCAAGGAGCTCGAGGACTTCACCGTCAACCTGCGCGGGCCGATCGTGGTGCACGCCGACCGCCGGCTCGGCCGGCAGGTGATCAACGAGGCCGGCGACTACGACGTCCGCCAGCCGCTCTTCGCCCACGTCCAGCTGAACCAGGCCGCGCCCGCCAGCTCGACCACCCCGATCGCGGCCACGGGGGTCTAGCGCATGCTCGTCATCACCCGTCGTTCCGGTGAGCGGGTCGTCCTCGGCGACGACATCACCATCACGGTGCTCGAGATCTCAGGCTCCACGGTGCGCCTGGGCATCGACGCCCCGACCGAGGTGCCGGTCTACCGGCACGAGATCTGGCTCGCCGTCAAGGCCGAGAACCAGGCCGCGGCCAACGCCGAGGTCACCAGCCTTCCGTCCCCCGTCTCGAAGTAGCACGACCGACAAGGAGGTCACCACCCGATGTCCCTTCGGATTCAGAACAACACCGAGGCGTTCAACGCCCACCGGCAGCTCGAGAACACCTCGATGCAGCTTTCCAAGTCGATGGAGCGCCTGAGCTCCGGCTATCGCATCAACCGTGCGTCGGACGACGCGGCCGGACTCGCCATCAGCGAGAAGCTGCGCGCCGAGATCGGCGGCCTGGACCAGGCCCAGCGCAACACGCAGGACGCCGTCTCGATGGTGCAGACCGCCGAAGGCGCGATGGCCGAGGTGCACTCGATGCTCCAGCGCGTCCGCGAGCTGGCCGTCGAGTACAACAACGGCACGCTCTCGGCGTCCGACAAGGCCTCCATCACGCAGGAGGTCGCCCAGCTGTGCTCCGAGATCGGCCGGATCGCGTCGGACACCACGTTCAACTCGATCGCCGTCCTCACCGGCTCGGCCCTCATCACCTTCCAGGTGGGCGCCGACGACGGCGAGACCATCAGCGTCTCGGCCGTGCAGCTCTTCGGCGCCGGCTCCGGGTTCAAGATCGACTCCAACATGTTCACGTGGGGCACCACGGTGACGCTGGCGTCGATCGACGCGGCCGTCCAGGGCGTCGCCGATGCCCGCGGCCAGTTCGGCTCGATCCAGAACCGGCTCGAGCACACACTGTCCAGCCTGGCCACCTTCCAGGAGAACCTGACCGCGTCCGAGAGCCGCATCCGCGACGTCGACATGGCCGCTGAGATGGTCAACTTCACGAAGCTGCAGATCCTGCAGCAGGCCGGCACCTCGATGCTGGCCCAGGCCAACCAGCTCCCGCAGAGCGTCCTCACGCTGCTGCGCGGCTAGTCCGGCTTCCGACCGCCGGGGCCAGGCCCTCCCGCTCGGGGGCCTGGCCCCGGCGGTCGTCAAGCGGCCGGCTCCGAGACGAACAGGACGTGCCGCCTGTCGTGGACATCGATCTCGCCGTCGCGGCGCATGCCGATCCGCTCGGCGACCCGGTGCGAGGCGACGTTCTCGACGTCGGCGACCGCGATCAGGCGCGGGACGTCGAGGCCGGCCAGGCCCGCCGCGAGGCAGGCTGCGGCAGCCTCCGTGGCGTAGCCCCAGCCCCACGCGCGGCGGGCGAACGTGTAGCCGAGCTCGACGTCGCCCGTGGGCTCGAAGAAGCCGAAGCCGGCGTCGCCCACGACCGAGCCGTCGGCCACGAGCTCGACCGCGTAGTAGGCGTAGCCCCGCGCCGTCTGGGCGACGAGCTGCTCGTCCATGATCCGGCGCACGGCCTCCTCGTCGGAGAGCGGCCCGTCCGGGATGTAGCGCATGACGTCGGCGTCTCCATAGACGTCCATCATCGGGCCCTCGTCGCCGGGCAGAAAGGGACGGATGCGAAGCCGCGGCGTCACGATCGGCAACGAGAGCACCGCGGGATCGTAGGGGCGGACGTTCGGGGACAGTCCTGAACGGTCCCGGAGGCAGGTTCGGCGCGGAATTGTTCCAAGCCCTTGTCACAGCTATACACTGAGTGTATAGTCGGTCCAGATGCTCCACGTGACCGGCATTCGCAAGCGCTTCGGGCAGACGATCGCCCTCGACGGCGCGTCGCTCGACGTGAGCCCCGGCGAGGTCGTCGCGGTGGTCGGGCCGAGCGGCTCGGGCAAGTCGACGCTCCTTCACTGCGCCGCCGGCATCCTCCGGCCGGACGGGGGCGAGGTGGCCTTCGACGGCCGCCGGATCGACGCGCTCGGCGAGGGCGATCGCAGCCGCCTTCGGCGCACCTCGTTCGGCTTCGTCTTCCAGTTCGGCCAGCTCGTCCCCGAGCTGACGGCCGCCGAGAACATCGCCCTTCCGATGATGCTCGGCGGAGCCCGCCGGCGGGCGGCGCTGGCCGAGGCGCGCAGGTGGCTCGCGCTCCTCGACCGGCGCGAGGTGGCCGGGAAGCGGCCGGGCGACCTCTCCGGCGGCGAGGGCCAGCGCGTCGCGGTGGCGCGGGCCCTCGTGCACCGGCCGCGCCTCGTCTTCGCCGACGAGCCGACCGGGTCGCTCGACTCCCTCTCCGGCGAGCACGTCATGGACATCCTGGTCCGCCTCGCCGGCGACGACGGCGCCGGCGTCGTCATCGTCACCCACGACCCGCGTGTCGCCGCCTACGCCCAGCGCGACGTGACCGTCCGCGACGGCCGGGTCGTGACGCCGGTCGCGGCGTGATCGGGCTCGCCGTCTCCCTCCTGGTGGGCGGCGGCCGCCGCGCTGCGGTGCGGCTCGCCCTGATCGTCGGCGGAGTTGCCATGGGCATCGTCTTCCTTCTGGGCGCGCTCGCGATCGGGCCGGCCCGCGACCGCGCCGATGCCCGCGTCACCGAGCGCCACAGCCCCGCCGGCGCACTGCCCTCGGACTCCCGCCCGGCGCTCCTGTGGGCGGCCTTCCAGACCACCCCGACCTCGGTCGACGGCCGCGACCTCGAGGTGCTCGAGGTCGGGGCGACCGGGCCGGGCGCGCCGGCCCCGCTCGGCGCGGAGCGCGTCCCGGCGCCCGGCGAGGTGTTCGTCTCGCCGGCGCTCGACCGGCTGCTCCGCTCCGACGCCGGCCGCGTCTACCGGCTGCGCTTCCCGGGCCGCGTCGACGGAACGCTCGGCCGTGCCGTGCTCCACGACCCGGACGAGCTCGTCGCGATGGTCGGTATGCCGTCCGCCGCGCTGGACGGCGCCACGCGGATCACGAGCTGGGCGGCTGCCGGCAGGGCGGAGGCGGACCAGAACGGCGGCAACACGTTCAACCGGAGGCTGGTCTACCTGCTCGTTGCCGTGGCCGTGCTCGTCCCGATCGCCGTCTTCGTCGCCGCGAGCACCCGCCTGGGGGCCGCCGCGCGCGAGCAGCGATTCGCCGCGATGCGGCTGGTCGGGGCGACGCCGCGCCAGGTCGCCGGCGGCGCCGCGGCCGAGGCGGCCGCCGCCGGGCTGGCGGGGGGCGTGCTCGGCCTGGTGCTCGCGCTCGGGCTGAGGACACGAGCCGCTGACGTGTCGATCGCCGGCTACTCCACGTTCCCGGCCGACCTGTCCCCGCCGGTCTGGCAGGTCGCGGCGGTGCTTGCGGCCACCCCGGGACTGGCGGCGGCCGCGGCGCTCGTCTCGATGCGCCGCATCGCCGTGACCCCGCTCGGCGTCCGCCGCCGGGGCTCGGCAGGCCGGCCGTCGGCGTGGCGGCTGATCCCGCTTGGGCTGTCCTGGGCCGAGCTCGCCGTCGCCGTCCAGCTCGGCGACACCCTGACCGAGGACGGCAAGCTCGCCGCCCTCGGGGTCGGGTTCGCCGGCGCGATCCTCGGGATCGTCGTGGCCGGCCCATGGCTCGTCGGCGCGCTCGCCGGGGCTGTCGCGCGCGTCGCCCGCCGGCCGGGGACGCTGATCGCAGGGCGCCGCCTCCAGGCGGCGCCCACGACGGCGTTCCGGGCGATCGGCGGGGCCGTGCTGGGCGTGTTCGCCGCCACCGCGGTGCTCGTCTACCTGCCCTCGCACGACCACTGGTCGAACGGCGAGGCGCACGTCCCGTCGTCCGTCGCGGCCCCGGTCGCCGATGCATACGTCCAGGTCTTCCGAGACGGTGCGCCGTACGCGCGCGTGCACGCGCTCGCCCGCCGCCTGGCGCGGCTGCCCGGCGTCGAGGACGTCGCGGCCGCCGCCGACACGCGGCAGGGGCGCGCCCTCTTCGCCGGCTGCGCCGAGGCGAGCCGGGTGCTCCGGGTGCGCGTCCACTGCCCTGCACGCGGCGTCCTCGCCGACCGCAGCCTGGGGCGGCGCGCCGGCGAGCCGCTCACGCTCCGGGGCGCGCGAACGTCCGTCGGCGGGATCCTGCCGACCTCCGCGGTGAGCATCGTCGTGCCGCGCGGCGCCGTTCCCGCGCCGCCGCACCCGTCGGTCTTCCTGCTCGCGACCGACGGGAGCCTGGCCGCCGCGCAGCGAGTCCGCGCCGCCGTGACCGCCAGCGGCCTCTACGGCGACGTCGAGACGGCGGCGGACGAAGCTCGGTTCGTCCCGGCCCCGGACCCGCTTCGCCGGCAGGCCGAGCTCGTGCTCGCGCTGATGCTCTCGATCGCCGGCTGCAGCCTGGTCGTGATGATGGTCGAGGGGGTGCTCGAGCGTCGCCGCGAGCTCGCGATCCTGGCCGCCGCGGGCACGCGTCCCGGCTCCCTGCGCTCGGCCGCCGCGCTCGAGATCCTCGTGCCGCTCGGGGTGGCGTCGGTCGCGAGCTGCGTCGTCGGCGTTCTCGTGACCGCGACGCTCCTGCGCGTCCGCGGCATCGGCCTCGTCATCCCGTGGCAGGCGCTCGCCGAGCTGCTCGCCGCCTCCGCGCTCGTCGGGGCGGCCGTCCTCGCGATCGGCCTCCCCGTGCTGGGCCGCGCGATCGGCGCCGAGAACCTGCGGACGGAGTAGGGATGAGCGTCCCCCACACGGTGCTCGGCCTCCTTCGCACCGGCCCGCGCCATGGCTACGACCTGAAGAAGGCGTACGACACGCGGTTCGCCCACGCACGGCCGCTCCGCTACGGCCAGATCTACGCCACGCTGGCGCGGCTCCAGCGGGACGGCCTGGTGATCCTCGACGCCGAGGAGCCGGGCCAGGGGCCGGACCGCAAGCGCTACGTCATCACGGAGGACGGCGCGACCGAGCTCGAGCGGTGGCTGCACGAGACCGAGGAGCCCGAGCCGTACCTGCACTCGACGCTTTTCGCCAAGGTCGTCCTCGCCCTGCTGCTCGGCGAGGACGCGCGGGCGACGCTCGACGCCCAGCGTGCGCGCCACATGGCCCGGATGCGCGAGCTCACCGAGCTGAAGCGCACGGGCGACACAGTCGACCAGCTCCTGAGCGACCATGCCCTCTTCCACCTCGAAGCGGATCTGCGATGGATCGAGCTGACAGCGGCCCGGATCGACCGGCTGCGGACGGCCGTAACGGCGGACGCGGGTTAAGCACGACGGGCCGCCCAGGGGCGGCCCGTCGCTCGTCGTCCCGTGTGTACGGGGTTTTGGTTACCGCAGGAGGCTGAGGACGCTCTGCGGGGCCTGGTTGGCCTGGGCCAGCATCGAGGTGCCGGCCTGCTGCAGGATC
>JAICKX010000197.1 GCA_025927685.1 Thermoleophilia bacterium
GCGGGCAGGACGGCGAAGCTCTGCCACAGCTCGCCGTAGAGGCCGGCCCGGCGCACCTCCTCGAGGAGCACGGCGTCGGCGGCGCGCAGGATCTCGAGCCGCTCGCGGGTGACCTCGCCGACGATCCGGATCGCGAGCCCCGGCCCCGGGAACGGCTGGCGCCACACCATCCGCTCCGGCAGTCCGAGCTCCTCGCCGACGCGGCGGGCCTCGTCCTTGAAGACGAGCCGCAGCGGCTCCACGAGGTCGAGGTCCATGTCCTCGGGGAGCCCGCCGACGTTGTGGTGCGACTTGATCTTGGCGGCGGTGCGGCTGCCCGACTCGATCACGTCCGAGTAGAGCGTGCCCTGCACCAGGTACCTGACGTCGCCGAGCGCGCGCGCCTCGTGCTCGAAGATGCGGATGAACTGCTCGCCGATGATGCGCCGTTTCTCCTCGGGGTCGGTCACGCCGTGAAGCGCGTCGAGGAAGCGGTCGGCCGCGTCGACGTGGACGAGCGGCACGTGGAAGTGCTCTTCGAACGCCTCGACCACCTGCTCGGCCTCGGACATCCGCAGGAGGCCGTGGTCGACGAAGACGCAGGTGAGCTGGTCGCCGACGGCGCGGTGGACGAGGAGTGCGGCGACCGCCGAGTCGACGCCGCCGGAGAGCGCGCAGATGACCTGCTCGTCGCCGACCTGCTCGCGGATCAGCTCGACCTGCTCCTCGATGAACTGGAGCGCCGTCCACGTGGGCGGCGCCTGGCAGGCGTCGAGCACGAAGTGGCCCAGGATGTCGGTGCCGCGCGGCGTGTGGGCCACCTCGGGGTGGAACTGGACGCCGAAGAGGCCGCGGTCCGTGTCCTCCATGCCGGCGACCGGCGTCGTGCCGGACGAGGCGGTGACGCTGAACCCGGCCGGGGCGCGGACCACGCTGTCGCGGTGGCTCATCCAGGCCGTCTGCTCGGGCGGCAGGTCGCCGAAGAGCAGGCTCCCCTCGAGCGTGACCGGCGTCTTCCCGAACTCGCCGACGCCGGTGTTGGCCACCTCGCCGCCCAGCGCGGCCGCCATGGCCTGCATCCCGTAGCAGATCCCGAGCACCGGGACGCCGAGCTGGAAGAGGTCGGGGTCGACCGCCGGCGCGCCCGGCTCGTAGATCGAGGCCGGCCCGCCCGAGAGGATGATGCCGATCGGGTCGCGGGCGGCCAGCTCGGCCGCCGGCGCGTCGTGCGGCACGATCTCGGAGTAGACCCGGCACTCGCGCACCCGCCGGGCGATCAGCTGGGCGTACTGGGCGCCGAAGTCGACGACCAGGACCGGCCTGTGGCCCGCGCCCGCCTCGTCGGCGACCATCGCGCCGTCGCGGCCGGGACGCGGGTCGGAGCTCACCGGCTCATCCCGACCGCCTGCTCGCGCTGAAGCTTCTTGCCCTCCGTCTGGAGGGCGGGCGCGAACATGATCTCGGCCTTCTGGAAGGCGTGGATGGAGTCGTAGCCGGTGGTCGCCATGGACGTCCGGAGCGCCCCCATCAGGTTCAGGGTGCCGTCGTTCTCGGTGGCCGGGCCGGTGACGATCTCCTCCAGCGTCGCCACCTGGTCGGTCTTGACGCGGGCGCCGCGCGGGAGGCTGGGATGGAACGTCGCCATGCCCCAGTGGTAGCCGTGGCCGGGCGCCTCCTTGGCGCGCGCGAGCGGCGAGCCGACCATGACGGCGTCGGCGCCGCAGGCGATCGCCTTGGAGATGTCACCGCCGGTGCGCATGCCGCCGTCGGCGATGACGTTCACGTACTGGCCGGTCTCGAGCAGGTGCTGGGTGCGGGCCGCCGAGGCGTCGGCGATGGCGGTCGCCTGGGGCACGCCGAC
>JAICKX010000121.1 GCA_025927685.1 Thermoleophilia bacterium
CGCTGCGCGAGCGCGAGTCGCTCATCGACCGCCTGCGCGGCCAGCTCCAGTCGGTCGAGTTCGACCTGGACCAGGTGCGAAGCGCGCTCGCCAAGGCCGAGCAGCAGGCGGCCGAGCTGCGCGGGACGAAGCGCGAGCTGAAGGAGCTCCAGGGCGAGCTCAAGCGGCGCGAGCGCGAGATCAAGAGCCTGGCCGACGACCGCCGCCGCGCCGACGAGCGCGCGGCCGCGTCCGAGGCGGCGCACCGGGCCGAGATCGCCCGCCACCACGCCGTCGCCGCGCAGCTCGACGAGCGGGCCGCCGAGGCGGGGCGGGTGAACTCGCGCATGACCGAGCTCGAGCACGAGCTCGGTGCCGAGCGGGCCCGCTACACGGAGCTGGCCGAGGCCCGCCGCAAGGAGGCCGACGCCCGCCACGTGCGCCGCCTGGCGCTCGAGGCGTTCAACCGCTCCGAGCACATGGAGCGGGTCGTCGCGATCTCGCGCAGCCTCGGCGATCCGATCGTGAACGTCCGCCTCGACAGCCTCGAGCTGCCCCGGCCGGTGGCGATCACGATCGCGTGGGACATCTCGTGGTACGAGTACGTCGTCCGGATCGACCTGCTCGAGCGGACGATCACCGTCGAGGAGTCGGACCGCGGCGACGATCCCACGGAGCTCCCGGCAGCCCGGCTCCAGCCGAACGGCGTCCTGCGCGCCGACCGCATCGTGCTCACGATGCAGGCGTACGGCGTCGGCACCGCCCGCTCCGCGTAGCCTGAAAAAACGGGGTCAGGCACCAATTTGTCACGCGTATACGGCGGCCGCGGCTCGTTCTTGCGCATCCCCAGCGGTTTTCTCACGTCGCGACGATTGGGCGACGAACCCAGCCGCTGCTGCGTTTTTCCGCTCGAGCGGCGGGCAGCACGCGCCGACCGTCGCTCGACCCAACGCCTGACGCGCTAGTGAACCTCCGCCGCATCGCGCCAGGCGTCGCGTGGCTGGTCGCGTTAGGCGAAAGCGAGATCAGGGAAAACCGATTCGCGGGTGCTTTTCAGGGAGACCCATGCCGGGCACCCACCCGCCGCCGTTTCACACACCGGGGGGTGCGGTGCCCGGCGCCTGTCCCCGGACCGCCCGTTGGTGCTTCCAACACCCACGACCATTGAGCGCTTCGACGGAGCCCCTCCCGGGCCGGCCTGCGCCTGCCCGGGAGGGGTGGTCCTCAGAACGTGATGCGGACGATCTGACCCTGGCCGGCGCCAAACCCGAGGCCGTTCTCGGACACGTAGAACGCGCCGTCGGGGCCAACTGTCATGCCGGTCGGGAAGGTGAGCCCTGAGACGACCGTCTGAGGTGGGGTGCCGTGACCTACCACGCGCACGATCGCGCCTGTGGCGGGTGTGGGACCGCCCGGTGTGGCGCTCAGCTCGAGCGCGTAGAGCTGGCCGCGCCGGATTGCGAGGCCGACGACCTGTTCGAGGTGGGACGCACGGACATGGATCTGCCGATTTGCGGTCAGCCGGTAGACGTGCTCGTTCTTGAACATGCCGTCGGGCGGGCCGAACAGGCCAAGGTTTCCGATGAGGAACTGCGGCGGGGCATGGCGGCCGCCGCCGCGGCGATGGATCAGCGCCGTGGGAACGACGTGACCGACCTTGGCAGAGATGTCGACCACCCGCGTGATCGCTCCGCCGGGGGTCACGCGGTCGAGCTCACCGTGGTTCGAGTCCATCGGGTAGAGCGCACCGTTGAGCGCGATCATGCTGTACCAGGTGCCGTCCGGCTCGAAGTCCTCCTCGTCCGGATTGGCGACCGGATGTGCCTTTAGGAAGGCGCTCAGGTTCGCGATCGTCCTCCACGTGCCGTTGGGCCTGACATGGATCACGCCGTTTGGCACATGTGGCACTCCGTGCGAGCAGCCCGCTCCGGCGAGGAGCGCGTACAGGTCGTGGCCGATGAAGGCCACGCTCGACACGCCGCTCACGAGGCTGCCGAGAGCCGGGCTCGTCTGGCTGGACGGAAGCCCTCGCACGACAGTCTGGACGTGGCCGCTCGGCGTCACCTTCGAGATGCGCCCGCCCAGCACCCGGTTGCCGGTACTGCCGGTGTACGGCGCAGCCGCGCCCGAGGCCTGCCTGCAGCGGCCGACCGTCGAATGGTGGCCGCCCAGGCCGCCCTCAGCGACGTAGAGATCCCCGTCCGGGCCGAACGTCAGCCCGCGCGGGTTGTTGAACCCGGTGGCGAACACCTCGACATGCGCCGTCGCATGCGCCCCGCCGCTGGCCACCGCGATCTGACCGCCTCCGGCGAGTCCCGTCGCCAACGCGACGAGCGCCGCAACGATGGAAGTCCGCTTCATGATCATGCTCCCTCTTCGACGTGATCGTTCGGGACGGCACCGGACACGACCCAGCGATGGGAATGACAACTCATCCCTCACAGCCCCGCTGCCGCCATGTGGCCACCCCAGGCAGCCGAGGCGCAACGTCGCTCACGAAGTCCCCCGATCCCCGAACGACCGACTATACGCCTCGCGGCACCAATGCGGCACCAGCCGACCCGAACCTGGCTCAGAAGGCGGGCCGCAGCGGTTCTCTGCGCACCCACCAGCGGATCGTGAGCAGGCCGAACGCGAATCCGCCGATGTGGGCGAAGTAGGCCACGCCGCCGCCGGCGCTCCCGACCTGGACGGAGCTCGCCGCCACGATCTGGAGGGCGAACCACCCGACCAGGAAGAGCACGGCCGGCAGCGGGATGAAGAAGAACGGCGGGAGGTAGGTGACGACCGCGGCGGTCGGATAGAGGAGCAGGTAGCCGCCCAGCACGGCGGCGATCGCTCCCGACGCGCCGATGTTGGGGACGTCCGACGACGGCCCGGCCGCGAGCTGGAGCGCCGACGCCGCGAGGCCGCCGAGCAGGTAGAAGAGCAGGAACCGGCGCCGCCCGACCCGGTCCTCGATGTTGTTCCCGAAGATCCACAGGACGAGCATGTTCCCGAGCACGTGCTCCCAGCCGCCGTGCATGAACATCGACGTGACGAGCGTGAGCACGACCGGCACGTGGTGCACCCGCACGATGGCCGGCGCCCCGTCGCGCGCGAACCGGCCGACCTGGACGGTGTCGTCGCCGTCCGGGCAGCGCATGGTGAGCTCGCACGGCACGAAGCCGTACTCGGCCGTCACGGCCGTGAACCCGTCGACCGGCACCGGGCCGCGGGCCGACTGGAGCACCTGGGTCGAGGCGCCCTGCGACCAGATGAAGACGGCCAGGTTGACGACGATCAGCGCGACGGTCAGCACCGGCCGGCGCCGGGTCGGGACGCTGTCGTGCAGCGGGATCATCCGGCCGGGCGCAGGCCGGAGAGCGGATCCGGGTCGGCGGCCCGCGCCGCGGCGATCCGCTCCTCCGCCAGCCGGTCGGCGGCGATGTGCGTCGGCACGCCGTCGGCCTTCGCGCGGGCGAACACCGCCCGCAGCGTGTCGGCGATCCGCTCCACGCTCCGGCGGGCCCGGTCGGCGTCGTAGGCCTGCCCGAGCTCCTCGCCGATGTTGATGACGCCGCCGGCGTTGATCACGAAGTCCGGGGCATAGAGGATCCCGCGGGCGTGGAGCGCGTCGCCCATCCCGCCGTCCAGGAGCTGGTTGTTCGCGGCGCCGGCGACGACCCGGCAGCGGAGCTGCTCGACCGTCTCGGGTCGGATCACGGCTCCGAGTGCGCACGGCGAGTAGATGTCGCACTCGACGGCGTGGATCGCCACCGGGTCGGCGGCCTGGGCGCCGAGCGCGACGAGCGGGTCGACCCGGTCGGCGTAGATGTCGGAGACGGTGACGCGCGCGCCGGCCGCGAGCAGGTGGCGCACGACGCCCCCGCCGACGTGGCCCGCGCCCTGCACGGCCACCCGGACGCCCTCGAGCCGGTCGCCGACCCCGGCCTCCTCGATCGCGGCGCGCATGCCGCTGACGACGCCCCAGGCGGTCATCGGCGAGGGATCGCCGGATCCACCCTTCTCGACCGGAAGGCCGGTGATGTGGCGCGTCTCGCGAGCCACGATCTCCGCGTCGGCCGTCGACGTCCCCACGTCCTCGGCCGCCAGGTAGCGGCCGCCGAGCGACTCGACGAACCGCCCCAGCGCCCGGAACAGGAGCTCGCTCTTCTGCGTCCGCGGGTCGCCGATCACGACCGTCTTGCCGCCGCCCAGCGGCAGGCCGGCCGCCGAGTTCTTGTAGGTCATCCCGCGCGCGAGGCGCAGGACGTCGGTCAGTGCGTCCTCGTCGGAGGCGTACGTCCACATGCGGATGCCGCCCAGGGCCGGGCCGAGGGTCGTGTCGTGGACCGCGATGATGGCGCGCAGCCCCGCCTCGGGCTCGTGGCAGATCACGACCTGCTCGTGCTCGTGGAAGAGCCGCAAAGCGCCGCGAGTATAGCCAGCCCCTGTCACGCCGGCCCTACGCCCCGGGCCGGATCTCTGCCCAGATCTGCGTGCGCTGGGCGAGCCCGGCCGGCGACAGCAGGGCGGGCGTGAAGCCGCCCCCGAGGCCCGCGCCGACCCGCGTGCGGGGGTCGGCGCGAAGGCGACGGGGGACGAGCGGGGCCGCGGCCTGCACGGCGGCCGGAGTGCGCGAGAGCTGCCAGTCGCGGGCCTGGGACGCCGGCGAGAGCTGATGGTTCACGAAGGCGTGCCCCGCCTCGGGCCGCGGCGAGGAGGCCGTGACCGCCCAGGCGTCGATCCACGACTCGGCGCCGCCGTCGGGAAAGACGAACGCGGCGGCCGGCGCCTGGCGCGCGAACGCGGATCCTGCTCCCATCGCGAGGACCAGCGCCTCGGAGACGAACGCGGCGGCCGGGTTCGTCGAGAAGCCGTTCACGTGCGGGCGCGCCTTCACGAGCAGGTTGCGGGCGGCGGTGAGGTCGTCGGGGTCGTCGGAGTTGATGTCGGCGCCGTTTGCGGCGAGCGCGGCCGCGATCGGCTCGACCCGTCCCGGCAGGAGGACGATCCCGGTTCGCGAGTACCGCGGCAGGAGCGCGAAGAACTCCTCCCAGGACGCCGGCTCCTCGGTCACGGTGTCCGCGCGATAGGCGAAGCCGAAGGCGCCGTGGCGGGCGGGCGCCGAGTGCCGGTTGCCCGGGTCGTACGGCTGGTCGAGGAGCGCCGGGAGCACGTTGTCGAGATTGGGGACGAGCGCGTCGTCGAGCGGCGCGAGGAGGCCCTGGGCGGCGAGCGCCGCGATGTCGTCCTGGCGCGCCAGCACGGCGTCGATCCCGCCGGATGCGACCAGGCGAGAGAGGCTGGGGCCGCCCGCGTGCGTCACGAGGTCGACCGCGGCGCCTCTGAGCTGCGTGAAGTCGGCGGCGTCCGCGGCGTCGACGCTGCCGGGCGGCACGGCTGCCCGGATCGGGCCTGTGAGCCGTGGCGGCCCCTGCGGCCGGATGCGCGGAGCGGTGGTCGGCCCCTCGCCGCCGCCCAGGCATCCGGGCGCCAGCAGCCCCAGCCCGGCGGCCGCCAGCAGCCGCCGCCGCGTGAACGATGCCGCGGCGTTCGAGCCTACGAGGCCCATTTTAAGTCGCAATTTGCGCGTATCGGATGACAAATGCTGGTTTGGCGGCTCGGAGATCGGGTACGGACGCCCTCGTGCGTCCCGCCCTCATCACAGCCGCCGCATGCGTGCTTGCTGCCGCAGCGGCCGATCCGGCTGCCGCATCGTCGCAGACCTCCACGCCGGGGTCGCAGCCTGCCTCGCCCGTCGCCAGCGCGGGCGACACATCCCCGGCGCCCGTCCCCAGCACGAGCACGCTGCGCTCGGTCGGATCGATCCGGTACGACATCCGTTGGACGCGCCGGCACGCCGTGCGGAAGGCCCGCCGCGCCGCGCTCCCGATCCCGCGCCACGGCCACGCCGAGCGGCATGCGGTGACGCGGGCCGACCTCGTCGAGATCCTGGACAAGTGGGACCGGCGCCTCGACCACTACCGCGCGGCGTACGCCCGCCGCCGGCCGGTGCTCTCGAACCTGCTGTGCATCCACACCTACGAGGGCTCCTGGGACGCGGTCTCGGAGACGGTGCCCACGTATTACGGCGGCCTCCAGATGGACTCCACCTTCGAGGCGGCCTACGGAGCCGACGTCCTCGCCTACCGCGACGGCGCCCACGCGAACCTGTGGCCCAAGCACGACCAGCTCATGGTCGGCTATCGCGGCTATCGCGCGCGGGGCTACACGCCGTGGCCGGTCGCCGCGGCCGCCTGCGGGCTGCTCTAGCCGAGTCCCAGCGCCGCGCCCAGCCCCTGCTGCTCCTCCTGGCCCGGGCCCTCCACACGGCTTCGTCGCAGGAGGAGCGCGACGGCCACGATCAGGACGAGCGTGACGAGCAACATGAGCGTCGCGAGCGCGTTCACCGCCGGCGTGATCCCGAAGCGCACGGCCGAGTAGAGCACGATCGGCCACGTGGACGTCGTCCCGTTCGTGAAGGCCGGCAGCACGTAGTCGTCGAACGAGAACGTGAAGGAGAGCAATGCCGCTGCGATCACCGCCGGCATGAGCCGCGGCAGCGTCACCTGCCGGAACGTCGAGAACGGGCCCGATCCGAGGTCGTACGCCGCCTCCTCGAGCTTGTCGCCCATACCGACGAACCGGGCCCGGATGATGAGCATCGCCAGCGAGGCGTTGAAGACGATCTGTCCGAGCAGGATCGTCGACCTCCCGAGCGGCGGGAACGCGCCGAAGTTGCTGCGGACCTGCACGAAGAAGATCAGCGACGCGACGGCGATCACGATCTCGGGAACGACGAGCGTCAGATACACCAGCACGTCGAACGGCGCCCGCCAGCGCCGTCGCATGCGCGCCAGCGCGAGTGCGGCGCCGAGACCGAGGATGGTGGCGATGATCGACGCCTCGGCGGCGATCACGAAGCTGGTCTTGATCGCCGACGTGTAGAGGCCCGTGTCGAGCCCCTTTGCGAACCAGCACGACGTGAACCCGTTCCAGACGGAGATGTTGCCGATGTCGGCAGGCTGGATGTCGCAGATGTTCGAGCCCTTGAACGTCGCGACCGATGTTGGCGACGGCTTGTCGAACGCGAAGATGACGACAACCAGGATCGGCAGGTAGAGGAACGCATAGACGATCAGCGCCCAGAGGGTGAACCCGCGCTTGGCCGTCAGGATGCGTCGCCTACGCACCGAACTGCTCCTCGCGCGTTGCGAACATGATGTAGATCACGACGAACACGGACAGCGCGGCCATGAGCGAGATCGAGAGCGCCGAGCCGAAGGGCCAGTTCTGAGCGTCGCCGAAGGTATCGCCGATGATGTTGCCGACGAACTCGAACTTCCCGCCGCCCAGGATGTTCGGGATGATGTACTCGCCGCACATCGGGATGAACACCAGCAGGCCGCCGGTGACGACTCCCGGCAGCGTCAGCCGAAGGGTGATGTCCTTGAACGCGGTGAGCGGCCGTGCGCCCAGATCGGTCGCCGCCTCGATCAGCGTCCAGTCCATCCGCTCGAGCGACGCGAACACGGGCAGGATGAAGAGCGGCAGGTAGTTGTAGACGAGGCCGACCCCGACGGCGTACTTCGTGTAGAGGATGTCGATGCCGAGGTCCTGCGCCAGGTACCCGTGCGAGTCGAGGATGATCTTGAGGGCGTACGTGCGGATCAGGAACGACGTCCAGAAGGGCACGATGACGAGCAGCAGCGCGAGCATCTTGTACGTCGACAGGTACCGGGCCATCCAGTAGGCGAGCGGGTAGCCGACCGCGATCGTGACCAGCGATCCGGTGGCGGCCATGAGGAGCGTCCGCTCGAACACGCTGATGTAGAGCGAGTCGTTGACCTGGGCGAACTGGCCGGTGTCGAAGGTGTACTCGACGCTGCCGAACCCGCTCTGGAGCGAGACCGAGAAGACCGCCAGGATGGCCATCGGGCCCAGGAAGAAGATCCCGTAGTAGAGCAGCGACGGCAACGTCAGCCAGGCCGGATACTTCGGCGCGAACGAGCGCCTCTTCTTCGTCGGCTTGACAGCGGCGGCGACCGCGGCCATGCCTGGGTCGGGACCGACCCCCAACCTAGGCAGCCTTGAACTGCTGATAGATCTTCGTTCGCGCGTTCACGAGCTGCGGGTTCGGGTTCAGGATGTACTCGTAGTTGTCCGTGTACGACGCCGGGACGTTGAAGAGCGGATCGTTCTTGAAGTCGGCGGGCATCTGGTCGAGTGCCGCGGGGATCGGGATCGGATAGCTGTGGTAGTTCATCTCCGTCACGGCCGTGGTCGGCTCGAGCAGGAAGTTGATCCACGCGTGTGCGGCAACCGGGTGTGGCGCGGTGGCCGGGATGCACCAGCTGTCGGCCCAGACCTCGGACTTCTCGTTGGGCAGGACCGCCGTGATGTCGCCCTGCTTCTTCCGGGCCTTCAGGATGCGGCGCACGTCGCCGTTCCAGCCCTGGCTCAGGATGATCTTGCCGGCCGACGCGTCGTTGATGTAGCCGAACGAGCTGACGGTCGTGACGCCCTTGCGGATCGAGAGCAGGAACTTCTGCGTGTCGTCGAGCTCGCCCTGGTCGGCCGTGTTCGCGCTGTATCCGAGTGCCATCGCCGCGAGCGGCACGACCTCCTCCGCTCCGTCCAGGACGTTCGTGCGCCCCTTGGAGACGTTGGGCACCAAGAGGTCGTAGAAGTCCTTCATGGTCTTGGGCTCGGTCGAGGGCTTCACCACGGTGTTCTGGTAGAAGAACATCGTGATCCCGAAGTCCTTGATCACGTGGTACTCGCCGGTCTGATCGAAGCTCGACTTGCGGAACTTGGGATCGAGGTTCTTGATGTTGGGGATGAGGTTGAAGTCGAGCTTCATCAGCCCGCCTTCCTGGATCAGCTCGCCGACGGCGTTCTGGCTCGGGACGACGATGTCGTACCCGGTGCCGCCCGCGTGCAGCTTGGCGAGCAGCTCGTCGTTCGAGGAGTAGTACGTCTCGTGGGTCTTGAGGCCGGCCGCGGCCTCGTCGGGAAGCTGCGCGAACTTCTTGTAGGTCGACGGGTCGTCGTATTCCGACCAGTTGTAGATGACGAGCTGGTCCTCCATCGGCTTGCCCTTGAGGGCGTCCGCGGGCTGGCTGGCGCCGTTGCCTCCGCCGCCCGCGTTCGTGCTGCCACCGCAGGCGGCCGCCAGGATCGCCAGCCCGCCCAGGCCGAGCGCCGCCCGCCGGCTCATGGGCGTCCCGGCGAGATCCTGCACCTCCCGGTGCAGGTAGTCGAACTTGGGCCGCATCGATCGCGGTGCGAGGATCTTCAGATGGTCGCGGGGAGCGTCGGTCACTCGGGTGCCTCCGTGGTGGTGTCTGCGTCGCCGAGCATGTGCGGGGCTGCCTCGTCCCAGCCGACGGCGATCTGGTCTCCGGGGTGGATGGTGTCCAGGGCCGGGTCGGCGCTCGCGCGTTGCTCGCGCACGACGACGCTCGTCCCGTTGGCCAACGTTGCGACGACCTGCACCTGGTCGCCGAGATACATCTTGGTCACGACCTGGCCGGCCGCCTTGTTGGCGGTGCCGTCGGGCTGGCCGGGATGGGCGGCCATCCGTTCGGGGCGGATGCCCACGCGGATGCGCCGGCCGCGCTTCGCGTCGCCGCGGCCGCGGATCACGACCCCCGAGCCGGCGTCGACCGCGAAGCCGCCGTCGGCGGCCTCGACCACCTCGCCGTCGATGAAGTTCATGTCGCCGATGAAGTCGGCCACGAACGGCGTGAGCGGCCGGTCGTAGATCGCGCGCGGCTCGTCCAGCTGCTCGATCACGCCGTTCGACATGACGGCAACCCGGTCCGACATCGAGAGCGCCTCCTCCTGGTCGTGGGTCACGTAGATGAACGTGATCCCGACCTGGTCCTGGATGCGCTTGAGCTCGATC
>JAICKX010000181.1 GCA_025927685.1 Thermoleophilia bacterium
CGAGCCCCTCCCGCAGGAGCGCCATCGGGTGCGGGCCGGTCGTGAGGCTCATCGCCTCGTGGTCCTGGACCATGCGCTCCCAGGCGGTGAGGCCGGGGAGCGCCGGGGCGGGGGAGCCGTCCAGCGCGAGCGCGAGCTGCCGCGCTCCCTCGGGCCCGGCCGGCGCCCGGTGCAGCGGCAGCTCCCAGAGCAGGCGGCGCCGGTTGGGATGGAGCTCGTCGCATGCGCCGGCCCGCACCAGCGCCTCGAGCTGCGAGATGTCGAGCGGCGCGCGCCGCACCAGGTCGCCGAGGCCGGAGAACGGGCCGCCGCCGGCCCGCTCGGCCACGAGGCCCTCGGCGCGCGTCCCGACGCCCTTCACGTAGCCGAGGCCGATCCGGACCGCGCCGCCCGCGTCCTCGACCGTGCAGCCGGCGCCGCTCCGGTTGATGTCCGGCGGGCGCATCTCGACGCCGCGCCGCTCCCCGTCGCGAAGCAGGGTCGCCGGGGGATAGAAGCCCATCGGCTGGGCGTTCAGGAGGGAGCAGAGGAACTCCGCCGGGTAGGCCCGGTGCAGCCACGCGGACTGGTAGGCGAGGATCGCGAACGCGGCGGCGTGGCTCTTGGGGAAGCCGAACTCCGAGAAGGCGACGACCTTCTGGAAGACCAGCTCGGCGGTCTCCTCGTCGACGCCGTTCGCCGCGGCCCCGTCCCGGAATCGGTGCCAGTGGCTCTCGAGCGCCTCGCGGCTGCGCTTTCTGCTCATCGCCCGGCGCAGGCTCTCGGCCTCTCCGGTGCTGAACCCGGCGAGGGCGATGGCGACCTCGAGCACCTGGTCCTGGAAGACGACCACGCCGAGGGTGTCCTCGAGCACCGGCTCGAGCAGCGGATGGTCGTACGGCGGCGTGAAGTCCGGGTCGTGCCGCTTCGAGCGGCGGTGGGCGATGTAGGGGTTGACGGCGTCGCCGACGATCGGCCCCGGCCGCACGAGCGCGACCTGGACGGTCAGATCATCGAGGTTCTCGGGCCGCGTCTGGCGCAGCGACTGCATCTGCGCCCGGCTCTCGATCTGGAACACGCCGACGGTGTCCGCCTCCTGGATCTCGGCGTAGACCTCGGGATCCGAGAACCCCACCCGGGAGAGGTCGATGGGAGAGCCGCGGCTCTCGGCGATCAGGTCGACGCATTCCTCGACCGCCGAGAGCATGCCGAGGCCGAGCAGGTCGATCTTCAGGAACCCGGCGTCGGCGCAGGAGTCCTTGTCCCACTGGCAGATCTGGCGGCCCTCCATCGCCGCCGGGATCACGGGCACGAGCTCGACGAGCGGCCGGGTCGAGATCACCATGCCGCCCGAGTGCTGGGAGATGTGGCGGGGCAGGCCGCGGATCTCCTCCATCAGGAAGGCGAACGCCCGCCAGCGCGCCGAGCCCATCCGCTCGCGGAGCCGGTCGACCTGCTCGGCGGGCACGGCGCCCCATTCGTCCGCCAGCCGCGCCATCCGCTCGATCTCGCCCTGCGGCAGCGCGAGCGTCTTGCCGAGCTCGCGGATCGCCCCCCGCGTGCGGTAGGTGGGGAAGGCGGCGACGAGCGCGGCGTGCTCGGGCCCGTACCGGTCGACGACGTCGAGCATGAGGCCCTCGCGCACGTCGCGGGGGAAGTCGAGGTCGATGTCGGGCACGCTCGCGAGGTCGCGCGACAGGAACCGGCCGAGGAAGAGGCGGGCCGCGACCGGGTCGACGTGCGAGAGGCCGATCAGGTAGCAGACGATCGAGCCGACGCTGGAGCCCCGCCCGCGGCCGGGCGGGAGCAGGCGGCGCCCGGCGCTCGCCCCGCGCACGCGCACCGCCACCTTGCGCGCCATCTCGAGGATGTCACGGTGAAGGTGGAAGAAGCCGGCGAGGCCGTGGTGGGCGATCAGGTCCAGCTCCTCCTCGAGCCGGGCGCGGGCCTCGTGCCAGTGGGAGGAGCCGCGGTAGCGATGCTCGAGCTCCGCGCGGCAGATGCGCGTGAGGGCGGCCTGGGCGGGCTCGCCCGAGTCGGAGAAGTCGGGGTAGGCATAGCCCAGGTCCTGCGTGAGGTCGAAGCGGCAGCGGTCGGCCACAGCCGCCGCCCCGTGCACGGCCTCCGCGGGAAAGCGGGCGGCGGTCTCGCCCGGTGCGCGCAGCACCGACTCGTGATTTCCCCGCCGCTCGGCCTCGCAGCCCTCGAGCGTCGTGCCCGTGCGGATGGCGACGAGGGCGTCCTGGAGCAGCGCCCGCCGGGGCGTGTGGGCGTGCACGTCGCCGGTGGCGGCTGTCCGCAGCCGCAGCCGGCCCGCCAGCTCGGCGAGGAGCCGGTTCCGGCGCGCGTCGCCGCGCATGTAGGGGCGCATGAGCTCGATCGAGAACCGGTCGCGGCCGAAGGCGTCGCGCAGCCGCCGGGCCAGCGCCTCGGCCTCTCCGAGCCGGCCCTCGGCGACGAGCCGGGCCACCGCCCCGTGGCGGGCGCAGCCGGAGAGGCAGTGCAGGCCGTCCGCGTGCCGGATCACCTGCTCGAGGCTTGCCTCGGGCGCGCGCCGGTCGCGGACATGGGCGGCCGTGATGAGCCGGCACAGGTTGGCGTAGCCGCGCCGGTCCTCGCAGAGCAGGGTGAGGTGCGCACCGCCCTCGAGCGTGATCTCGCAGCCCGTGATCGGCCGCACGCCGACCTCGCGGGCGGCGTGGGCGAAGGCCAGCGATCCCGAGAGGCCGTCGTGGTCGGTGAGCGCCACCGCGTCGTAGCCGAGCGAGGCCGCCCGAACGGCCAGCTCCTCGGGCTGTGAGGCGCCGTCGAGGAACGAGAAGCAGGAGTGGGCGTGAAGCTCGGGGTACGTCACCTTGCACCGAACAGGTGTTCGATGCCGTCAGCATACCCAGCCGCCCGCACGCGTGCCAGTCCGAGCTGTCGGAGCTCAGCGCAGGGTGGAGGTGACCTCGAGCAGTTCGACCGCGGCCCCGCCGCGGCGCCACTCGATGTCGCGATGCACCTCGTCCCAGAGGCTCTGGACGAGGTCCTCACGGTCGCGTGCGAACCGCCACGGCCAGAACCTGTGCCTGCCGTCGCAGTCGCGTGTGATCACCCGCCCGTGCCATCGCCGCCACCAACCTGGATACGGTCGCACGTAGACCTGGTACGTGTACGGCGACTCGGCCTCGGCGATCGACGAGGACGCGAGCGCCACCGCCGGCGAGCTCGCCATGGTTTCTCCCCCTCCACGCTTCCCCACACCACGCCGGCGTGGGAGGAAGACTTTAACCAAATTTTGGATAACAGGTCAAGCAGATTTGGAGAAGACGTTAGGAATCCCATGACACGGGATGGGATCGCCTCCCTATCCCCGCTGCGTGTACCAGCGTCCCGTGCGGCGGTCGCAGAAGACGACCGCGTTTCGGCCGTCGGCCAGCACCACGTCGAAGTACCTGCGCTGCACCGGCCGTCCCGTCCACCAGCCCTCGTCCACGCGCCACTCGTCGCGCACCGACGCGACAGGACGGCCGTCCAGGGAGCGGGGGAGGCCGGCGTCGTCCGCCGCGACCCGTACGCTCCGCGGGGCTCCCAGGATGCGGGGTGCGGCGGCGTGCATGATAGGATGATACCGAACACACGTTCGCCTGGTCGCGGGGATGCACCGACCGCCCAAAACCCATATGCTGGAAGCATGGACGAGAGGGCAGGGGCCGCGCGCCTGGCGGGCGCGCTGGCGGATCGGTTGTCCCCGCAGCTTCCCGCGGGTCTCGAGATGCGCGCCGAGGGCGACGCCCTCCTCGTGTATGCCGGCGGCGTGCGCAGCATGGTGATCCCCGTCCGGCCGTTCGGTGACGGCGCGGAGGCCGCGGAGGCGGCCATGGACGTCCTGCTCGCCGCCCGTGACGAGGCCGAGGGTCATGCCCGGGGCCGCTACGAGACGGCTGCCGCGACCGACGGGGACGTCGTCCGCGTGTGGTTCGGCCGCGTCGAGCAACCCGGCGCCGAGCCGCCGTGGCACGACGTCGTGGCGGAGATGCCGGCGCTTCCGATCGCCTCGCTCCTCCTCGAGGACGCGAGCGCGTCCACGCCGACGGTCGAGGCGGTTGTGACCCTCGATTCCGACCCGTATCCTGGAGTCATGGACGGTGTTCACTCGGCGCAGCCCGTACGCTCGCTCACCCTGACAGGGCGGCGGACGCGCGGCTACAAGGTCGACCTGTACCGCGAGGAGTCCGGCCTCGGGCTCGACCGCCGCGGCCGCCGGCGGGTGCTCCGCCTCGGCAGCCTCCGCCTCGAGTGGTATCCGAAGTGACAACGGGGTAGGGTCGTCCGGATGGGACGGATCGACGACCTGATCGACACCGCCAGGGCCCGCATCCGGCGCGTGACTCCGGAGGAGGCGCGCGACGCGATGGCGGAGGGCGCCGTCATCCTCGACACCCGCACCTACGAGCAGCGCCGGGCCGACGGCGTCATCCCCGGCGCCGTCGTCATGA
>JAICKX010000064.1 GCA_025927685.1 Thermoleophilia bacterium
CGCGGCGGCGAGGCGATCGCCGCCGCGGCGCGGGCCGGCGTCGATGCGGGCGCCCTCGCCCGCCGGGCCGGCGGTCCGGCCCGGCTCCTGTCCGCGACCGCGTCCCGCCTCGACGCGCTGGGCGTCGTCCCGGGCTTCGCCGGTGAGCTGGCGGCGGCCCGCAGGGTGGACGCCGGCGAGTACGTCGCCGAGCTCGAGGCCCGGGGCATCGTCTGCGTCGCCCGGTCCGACCCCGCCTACCCGGCGCCGCTCCTGGAGCTGGCCGACCCGCCGCTTGCGGTCTTCGCCGCCGGTGCGGGGGCCGGGCCGCCTCCGGCGATCCCCGGCCGGGCGCTTGCGATCGTCGGTGCCCGCCGCGCCGGGGCGCCGGCGCTCGCGCTCGCCCGCCGGCTTGCAGCCTTCGCGGCGGGCTCGGGCGTGTGCGTCGTCAGCGGCCTCGCGCTCGGCGTGGACGCCGCAGGGCATCAGGGCGCGCTCGATGCGGGCGGGCCGACGATCGCTGTCCTCGGCTGCGGGCCGGACGTGGGCTACCCGCGCACGAACGCCGGCCTGCACCGACGCATCCTCGACACGGGCCTCGTGCTCTCGGAGTACCCGCCGGGCACGCCGCCGGCGCCGTGGAGGTTCCCGGCCCGAAACCGCCTGATCGCCGCCCTGGCCGGCGCCGTCCTCGTGGTCGAGGCCCGGGCCCGGTCCGGGGCACTCATCACCGCCGATCACGCCCTCGACCTCGGCCGCGACGTCCTGGCCGTCCCCGGCTGGGCCGGATCCCCGGCTGCGGCGGGCACGAACGGCCTCCTGAAGGCCGGCGCCGGGATGATCGAGAGCGAGGAGGATCTCGCGGCATGGCTCGGCCTCGAGCCGCCGTCTGCCGCAGCTCCCCGGGCGGCGGACGCTGCGCTGCTCGCCGAGATGGCATGCGGGCCGGCGCACGTCGAGGAGCTCGCTGCCAGGCTCGGCAGCCCTGCCCATGCGCTGGCCGCGGGGCTCTCCCGCCTCGAGCTGGAGGGCTGGGTCGGCCGCGACGACGCCGGCCGCTATCTCGTCGTCCGGCCGCTCGCCCCCGGCGGATCCGGGCGTTCCGGCACGCGGCGCGCGTGATAGCCTCGCCGACGTGAGCAGCGCGCGGCGCGTGTTCGCGGACAGCCGGCCTGAGTGGGCGTGGATCCTGTTCGCGATCGTGAACCTGGCCGCGATCGAGTTCATGATCCGCCAGGGGAATCTGCACGGCTGGCAGACCGTGCCGTTCCACTTCATCTACGTGAGCTTCACGATCCTGTACGGCTTCCGGGCATGGCGGACCGGCCGGACGGTGATCGGAATCCTGTTCGTCACGGTCTCGACCGGCCTCCTGACGGTGCACGCCATCTCGGCCGGGCAGGAGGAGGTGCCCGAGCTCACCGAGGTGCCGCTCATGACCCTGATGTTCATCGCGATGGTCTATCACGTGATCCGGCGGCAGCAGGCGACGGCGATCGCCCAGGAGCTCGCCGTCGAGCGCCAGGCGCTGCTCGATCGGGAGCACGCGTTCTTCTCCGACGCCTCCCACGAGCTCATGACGCCCCTCACGATCGCCCGCGGCCATCTCGAGCTGCTGGATCGCGAGAGCGGGGCGGGGCCCGACTGGCAGGACGTCGCCGAGACGCGTGGCGTGGTGCTGGCGGAGCTGGCGCGGATGGAGCGGATCGTCGATCGGCTGCTCCTCGTGGAGCGTGCGCTCAGCCCGGAGTTCCTCCGCCTCGCGTCCGTCGACGCGGCAGAGCTCGTGACCGCCGTGTTCCGGCGGTGGCCCGCGACAGCCGACCGCCGGTGGACGCTGGCGCGCGTGGCCGCCGGATCGGTCCCCGTGGACGCCGATCAGCTGACGCTGGCGTTGGACCTCGTCCTCGAGAACGCGGTCGTGCACACCAACGAGGGCGACCGCATCACCATGGGATCCGCGGCGGAGGGCACGGATCTGGTGATCCGCATCCGGGACACCGGCCGGGGGATCGACGCGCAGGCGCTGCCGCACATCTTCGAGCGGTTCTTCCGGGGCGACCGCGGCCGTAGCCGCCGCACAGGCGGCGCCGGGCTGGGGCTCTCGGTCGCCCGCGCCGTGATTGCCGCCCATGGGGGTGAGATCCGTGCGACCAGCGCCCCCGGCGCCGGTGCGACGTTCGAGCTCCGGCTACCCGGCTTGCGCGAGCGTCAGCCGGTAGCCGGCGCCGCGGACGGACTCGATGGCGATCGGCCAATCGAGCTTGCGCCGCAGCCGGCCGACGCACACGTCCACCACGTTGGAGCGCGGATCGAAGCCATACTGCCAGACCGCGCTCAGGAGCCGCTCCCGTGACACGATCTGCTCCGCGGATCTGAGCAGGTACTCGAACACCGCCAGCTCGCGCTGTGACAGCGCAACCCGGCGCCCATCGTCCAGCACGACCTGGCGGCGCCCGTGGTCGATCTCGATGCCGATCTGCGGGCGGGCCGGCCGGCGGTCTGCGCGGGCGCCCGGCGCGAGGCGGGCTCGCACGCGTGCGAGGAGCTCGTCGACCGAGAACGGCTTGGCGAGGTAGTCGCTCGCCCCGGCGTCGAACGCCGCCACCTTCGTGTCGACCCGTGAGCGGGCCGAGAGGACGAGCACGGGGGTGTCCAGCCCGCGCTCGGCCACGGCGTCGAGCACCGCGAACCCGTCGCGCCCGGGCAGGAGCAGGTCGAGCACGATCAGGTCCCACGGGTGTTCGAGCAGGTCGATCGCCTGGTCGCCGTCCGCGGCCACCTGGGTCGCGTAGCCCTCGGCGCGAAGCGCCCGTGCTACGAAGCCCGCGATGAGCGCCTCGTCTTCGACGATGAGGATCCGCATCGAGCCGGTGCCGAGTATTGCACCGCCCCAGGCCATGTGCCACCTGATTCATGACAGCCGGATGACAAAATCGCCTCCGCCGCGGCGGGCGCTCCGGGCGCGGTTCGGGCCGCCCGGCGCCGCGACGCAGCGCGCACCAGGTGGCATGGGCGGCAGTGACCATGACACGCCGATGACAAAACGCGGGACGGCTGGAACACCCCGCCGCCGCTCGCTAGGGTCGCCGTGTGGACACCGTGGCGCGAGGTTCGCCGGCAGGTACCGGCGCCATCAGCGGTGAGCCGGTCGAGCGACCGCCCGATCGAGCCGCGCGATACTGGCTCCTCTCGTCGGTCGTTTGGCTGACGGTCGTCGACCTCTTCGGGATGACGCTCGCGATCGAGTTCGTGAGCCCCGACGCGTTCTCCGGCTATTCGTTCCTGGAGTTCGGCCGGATCCGCCCGATGCACGTGAACGGCGTCATCCTCGCGTGGCTGACGATGATGTACTTCGGCGCGCTGTTCTACATGCTTCCGCGGCTCGTCGGAACGCCGGGCATGTGGAGCGAGCGGCTCGGCGTCTGGACCGCGGTTGCATGGAACCTCATGTTCGTCGGCGGGATCGTGGCGCTGGCGACGGGCCACAACCAGGGCAAGGAGTACGGCGAGCTGATCTGGCCGCTCGACATCGCCGTGCTCGTCATCTGGTGCGCCAACATCTTCAACATCCTGATGACGGTCACGATACGCACGATCCGGCCGCTCTACGTGACCGTGTGGTGGTTCATCGCCAGTCCGATGTGGCTTGCGGCCGACTACGCGATCGGCAACGTCGTCTGGAACCCCGGGGACATCTGGGGCAGTCGGTCGGGGATGCTCGGCGGCAGCCTCCAGGACGGCATGCTCAACTGGTGGTACGCCCACAACCTGTTCGGGCTCTGGCTCACGCCCATGCTGATCGCGTTGACGTACTACATCGTCCCGCGGATCACCAACACGCCGCTTTACAGCTACTCGCTGTCGCTCGTGTCGTTCTGGGGGATGGCCTTCTTCTACACCGGGGTCGGCGACCATCACCTCCTCCAGACGCCCACACCGGCCTGGCTGAAGACGATCGCGACGCTGTCGTCGATCTCCCTCATGATCCCGGTCTTCGCCTTCACGATCAACATCCTCGGGACCATGAAGGGCAACTGGGAGAAGTTCTTCACGAACCTGCCGCTGCGGTTCACGATGACCGCGTTCGTCTTCTACTTCCTCGTGAACGTGCAGGGGGCGTTCCAGGCTGTCCAGCCGTTCAACAAGATGACGCATTTCACGAACTTCGTCGTCGCGCATGCGCATCTCGCGCTGCTCGGCGGCTTCACCATTCTGGGGATGGGCGTCATCGACTACTGCGTCGCCCAGATCTACCGCCGCCCGTTGTGGAGCCGCACGCTGTCCGAGTGGCAGTACTGGCTGGTCACCATCGGCTTCACCGGGTTCTTCTCGGCGCTCACGATGGCCGGGTTCATCCAGGGCCAGTCCTGGGCGGCGGGAGTCCCTGAGGTGAACGTGCTGCCGCTCCTGCATCCGTGGTTCATCGCGCGGGCCGTGTTCGGGGCGATGATCGTGCTCTCGGGCATCGTGCAGATGGTCAACATCTACCTCACCGTGCGGGGCGACACCGCCTCGCGCCTGGCCCGCGGCGTGGAGCGCGTGGCCGGGCGGCCGCTGGTGGCCGGAGGGGCATCGACGGAGCCGTCGTGAGCGACCACCCCATCGATCCGGGCCCCGCCGGCCCCACCGGCCCACCCCCGCTCCCGTCGCGCTGGCGCCGCCGGCCGGGCGAGCGGATGGTGATGACCCCGCTCATGTCGTCGGTCGGGGCGATGATCGCCTTCGCCGCGGTGGTCTTCATCGTCGTCCTGCTGCCGGTGCAGACCTTCAACCCGAAGGCGTCAAAGGACTGGGTGCCGCTCAGCGACGCCGCGCTCGCCGGGCGACAGGTGTTCCTGTCGAACGGGTGCGTGTACTGCCACTCGGGCTTCAGCCGCCCGCAGGACGTTCGCGCCGGCCTCTACTACCTCTACCCGAAGGTGTCCCTGCCCGGCGACTATTTCGGCACGGACCAGACACCCAACCTGCTCGGGACGGAGCGAACCGGGCCCGACCTCACGAACGAGGGCGGCTTCCATCCCGACGACTGGCAGTTCGCGCACTTCTACAACCCCCGCTACGTCGACCCGTTCTCGCTCATGCCGAGCTTCCGGTTCCTCAGCGACCACGAGGTGAACGACCTGAGTGCATTCGTGCAGGAGCGCAGCGGGAAGGTCGGCCTCTTGCGCTACGCCGGCACGCTCTACGCGAAGCACGTCGACCTGGCGGCGCAGGCCTACAAGCCGGCCCCGACCGGCTTCCAGGGGGCCAATCGCACGACGGAGCAGGCCGACGAGCAGGGCAAGACGGCCGACGTGATCGGTGGCAACATCCTGCCGCAGCCGGACGTGGTCAACCTGAACGAGGCCGATCGAAGCTATTGGCTGGCGAACGATCCGCTGCCGGTGACGGTCGCCAACCTGTTGCGCGGCAAGGAGATCTTCCGCGAGCGCTGCGTCGCGTGTCACGGCTCGCTCGGTGACGGCAAGGGGCCGGCGGCGAAGTTCATGAGCCCGCCGCCCGCCGATTTCACCGACAAGGACGACCAGTGCTGCGGCGCCGACACGAGCCCGGGCGACTTCTACTACCGCGTCCTGCGGGGCTTCCCGGGAACGGCGATGGAGAACTTCGGCACCCGCCTCTCGGTCGACGATATCTGGCGGGTCGTGATGTTCGCGAAGACGATCCCCAACGGCACGCTGAAATCGGGCCGCGTGCCGACGCCGCAGGACTATATCCAGTGGACGCCGCAGGACGACCTGAAGGCCTACGTCAAGGCCCACCCGATCGACGAGATGGCGCCCTTCGTCGAGCGGCCCGCCCCCACTGACCCGTTCCTGGTCGAGGCCGAGCGGATGTTCCCCGGGATGGCGCCCAGCGACTCGATCCTCGTGCCGAACATCGGCCGGATCGACCTGACCTCGATCGCTGCCGGCATCCGCCGCATCTACTTCAACCTGCTGAACAAGGCCTGGTCCGATGCGAAGGCTCGCGGCGAGTCGCTCCCGCCGGAGTCGCAGAAGAACGTGCTCCCCGAGCCGATCGAGACGGGCTCGTGACGCTCCGGCGCGGCATCGGGACGCTCGCGCTCGCGGCGGCCGTCCTCCTGGCCATGGCGGCTCCGGCGTGGGCTCACGACCAGCCCGACGGGACGACCGCCTCGTTCGTCATGGCGGACTGGATGTTCTGGACGTTCGTGCTCTTCGGTGGAGCGTCATTCCTGGGCGCCTGCGTGGCGTGGAAGCTGGGGCATTTCCGCGACATGGACGACCAGCGCCTCGTGCCGCTCTTCATCGACGAGCCCGACTACTACACCCCGGAGTGGGCGTTCGAGGACGACGAGATCGACGGCGACCCCGACCTGAACGGCGTGGAGGCGACCAGTGGTTAGCACGAGCGGGCTCAGTGACCCCGACGTCACCCGGATCTATCACGAGTTCTACGAGTACTACAACGGCGACGATCCGCAGACGTACGGTGTCCAGTGGAACGGCGAGCTGTGGGCGCTGCTCTTCTTCGTCGTCATCTCGGCCACGGCCGCGATCCTGATCCGCCAGTACCGCACGCACAGCACGGCGCTCTATCCGCTCGAGCGGTTCGGGCCGCTCACCGAACGAGCCAGCGGCCTTGGGCTCGCGTTCGTGCTGATCCTGATCGGCCAGTTCATCTGGGCGCTCTACATCACGATCACCCACATCGCGAACGGGCAGCACTACTGATGCCGCTCACCTTCCCGTCCGTCCTGACCACGTTCTCGGCCCCGCTCGACCGCTGGGACGAGGTGTTCCACCTCGTGTCGGCGTGGCGCGCCGTCGTGACCGAGTTCCCGGGCTGCCAGAGCGTCTACGTCTTCGCATCGGCCGACGGCGCCTCCGTCAGCGGCCAGGTGCTCGTGAACTGGGACACCGTGCCGGAGCGCGATGCCTGGATCGCGAACGGCTACACGGCCGCCTCCATGTTCGCCGACCTCGATCCTCCCATCCAGGCCGGGACGACGTCCGTCGAGCGCATCTTCTGAAGGAGCACCGCGATGAGCGACCAGCCCGGCCAGAATCCCGACCCCTCTGAGGTTTCCTCGACGCCGCTCGTGGGCTATCGCGATATCCCGCAGCCGACGGGCCACGAGAAGACGGGCCTCGGGTGGGTGATCCTCGCGGCCATGACCGTCGCGTACCTCGTCTGGACGCTCGCCGTGTACTTCCTGGAGCCCGGCATCCGCTGAGATGTGGATCAAGAGCTTCAGCACGATCGACGCCGTCGCCGTGCTGGTCGCGCTGGCGACACTGTCGGGCATCGCGCTGTGGCTGATCCCCGGCAAGCCGATCCCGCGCACGCAGGCCTGGAGCGACGCGGAGATCGCCGCCCACGACCGGCGGCTGGCCAAGTACTTCATGACCGGGGCCTTCTGTCTGGTGCTCGGGGCACTCCACATGGTCGTGAAGAACCTGCCGGGCGTGGATCGGTGGCTCTTCACAGGCGGCTACGGCGGCCACATGGCTCGCGACCTGGCAAACACGCACATCCTGATCGTCGGCGGCGGGACGCTCCTCCTCACCGGCGCCACGTGGTACACGCTGCCGCGCATCTGTCGCCGCCCGCTCCACAGCGAGACGCTGGCCACGGTGTCCTTCTGGTGCACGACGATCGGCGTCCTGGGGTTCTACGCCGCGCTCCTCGGCATCGGGGTCGTGGAAGGGCACCTCGTGCACGAGGGCCGGTCGTATCTCGCGGCCCGGGCCGCGCTGGGCAAGTGGCACGGCGTCCCGCTCGGCATGACGGCCGGCGTCATGGGCATCGGCTACTGGACGTTCGTCGCGAACGTGCTGATGACCGCCTACGCCTCCAAGGGCGTGCGGGAGCCAAGGCCGCAGGCGCATCTCGTGAAGTACGTCGTCACCGGCGCGCTCGGCCTCCTGGCGGGGACGATCCAGGGCGTCATCCAGGTCCAGCCGGCGAACTTCCTCTGGCTGCACAAGGCCGGCGCCGCCGGCGATCTCATCGATCCGGTCAGCCACGCCCACATCAACCTCGTCACCGGGGTCACGATGGCGCTCGCGGGGCTCCTGTTCGCCCATCTGCCGGGCGTGTCCCGTCGCTGGGCCGACCGTGCCTACGCGGTCCTCTTGGTCGGCTCGCTGGCGTTCTACGGAACGACGCTCGGGCTGGGCCTGGTCGAAGGCAGCCGGGTCGTCGACCGGGGGTGGACGCCGGAACGGGCAGCCGAGTCGCTCGGGCTCCTCCACAGCGTCCCGCTCGTCCTCTCGGCCATCACGATGTTCGCCGGGTTCTGGATGGTGCTGGGCCTCGTGGTGGTCGCCGCGCGCCGTCTTCCGGCCGCCGACCCGCTGCGGCCCTTCGCCCTGCTCGGGGCCGGCTGCCTGGCCCTCGGGACGCTCCAGGGGCCGGTGCAGGCGCTGCCGCCGGTGGAGGACTGGCTCGAGGGTGGGGGGCCCTTCGGCGACGCGATCGTCAACGTGCACGCCCAGCTCAACATGGTGGGCGGCCTGATCCTGATCATGAGCGGACTCGCCGTGTCGCTGCTGCCGCGGACGGGGGCCCGGGAGCCGATGCCGGCCGCGGTCCAGCGCTGGATGCTCGGGCTGGTCGCAGGCGGGATGCTGGGCTACTACGGGGCGGAGATCGCGGCGAACGTGCGCGGCGCGCGGCTCGTGCACGACGGCACTCCCGCTGCGGCGGCTTTCGCACGGATGGAGCCGCTCCCGGAGCTCATCCTCTGCGCCGTCTCGGCGGTGGTGCTGGCGGGCATGCTGCTGTTCGCCCGGTTCGCGTGGCGGACGACGCGCGACTACCGGGCGGCCGGCCGCCGGGAGGTGGCGGGGACGCCCGCCCGGTATGCGGGGCACATCCCTGCCCGCGTCCGACGGCGCCCGCTCATCGGCCTCGTCGGGATCGAGGCGGGCGGCGCGCTCCTGGGGATCCCGGGACCGGGATGGCTGGAGGCCGGCAGGCCGTTTGCCGGGCTGACGCTGATGTGCGTCGGCTCGTCGCTCTCCTGGGCCGTTCTCCCCCTCGCGTTCAGCCCGTTCGCCCAGGGGCCGTTCCACTCCGTCGGCTGGCCGGCTCTGCTGGTGTGGCTGCCGGCCACCGCGCTCGTGTCCTGCACGGCGCTCGTGTGGCGTGTACGCCGCGACCGCGCTCAGCATCCGGGCCGCCGCCCCCGCCGGGAACGCTATCCGCACCGCGGGCTCATCGCGGGTGGTGCGGGGACGCTCCTGTTCGTGCTCGTCTGCCTGCCGCTGATTCCCTGGCTGGCCGACCTGAACGGGGACGTGCGGTACAGCTACAGCTCGCCGTTCGCCGCCGCGAGCATCGGCGGTGCCTACGCCCAGACCGCGCGCGGTGCGGTGCAGCTCTTCCCGTGGGGCGACCCGCAGGACACCTTCCCGTCCGACGCGCCGGTGCTCGGACGCGGTCAGGTGCGAGCCCTGACGGTGATCCAGGAGGGGCTCGACTCGGCACCCGCCTATCAGCTGTTCGACCTGACGTCAGGGCACCGCGTGGCGCTCACGGCCGACGTCGACCTGGTGCGCCAGACGCTGCGGTTGACGCCTCGCTCGCCGCTCCGGTCCGGCCGCTATCTGCTCTCGACGCCCAAGCAGGGCATGTTCGGCGACCGCGACTATCAGTACTTCGCCGTCGCCGCGCCCGGCCAGGCCCTGACGCCGATCGCGCCGAACCGCACCGGCGTCGGCGACCAGCGCTCGCTCTCGGCCGGTCTCATCGCCGCGTTTGCGGTCGCGGTCTCGGCGCTCTTCGCGGCCAAGATTCTCGCGGCCTTCCGCCGCCGCCGCCGTCCGGAGCTGGCCTTCTGGGGGGCGGGCTTCCTGCTGTTCGCGGCGGCGTGCGGCGTTGAGACGGTCGCCACGCTGACGGAGTGGACTCCCGGCCTCTTCCGCGTCTACTACCTCTGCGGCGGCATCCTGCTCGTGGGCTTCCTCGGCGTGGGCTCGCTGTACCGCTCCGCGCCGGCGTGGCTCGCCAACGCCGCCGCCGGCGCGCTGCTGGGCGCTGCGGCCGCCGCGACGGCCGCTGTCGCGCAGGCTCCCGTCGACTCCGCGCTCCTCGCCGGCTCGTCGCACGGCCCGCCGAGCGACTCGGCGATCGGGAGTGCCGCCGTTCCCTACGCCGTCGCGATCAACTCGCTCGGGACGCTGGCGCTCGTCGGACTTGCCCTGCTCTCGGGATGGCGGGCATGGCGCGGTTGCCAGCCGGCCCGCCGGGTGGCCGGGAACGTCCTCCTCGTCGTCGGCGCCCTGGTGGTGGCGGGGGCCAGCGGGGCCACCAGGCTGGGCGTCTACGAGCTGCTGTACGCCGGCCAGGCGGCCGGGGCCATCGTCATGTTCGCGGGCTACCAGGTCCTCACAGGGGTCCGGCGCCCGGCGCCCGCACCGCCGCCGTCGGACCACGCGCTCTCGTCGGCGCCGGCATGAGCGCGACGGCGCTCGTCGGGCGGGGCGCCCTGGCGATGGCGCTCGCGCTGCTGGCCGTCACTGCGATCGCGAGCGTGGCCGGAGCGGTCACCCAGCGCCGCCGCCTGCTCGTCGCGGGCCGGCGGGCGGCCTTTGCTGCGGCCGGGGCGGTCGCTCTGGCCTCGGCTGCGCTCGAGTCGGGGTTCATCCGCGAGGACTTCTCGCTGAGCGTCGTGGCGTCGTACTCGAGCCGGGAGATGCCGCTCGTCTACCGGATGGCGGCGTTCTGGGGGAGCCAGCCCGGGTCGCTGCTCCTGTGGCTGCTCGTGCTGACCGCGATCATGGCGGTCGTCGCCGTCGTGGAGCGGCGCCGGAGCGGCGACCTGCTGCCATGGGCGATCGCCGTCATGGCCCTGGTCGCGATGTTCTTCTGCGCGCTGCTCGTCTTCGTGACGCCGCCGTTCGCGACCCAGCGGCCCGTGGCCGACGGCGCCGGCCTGGATCCGTCGCTCCAGAACCCGTACATGCTGGCGCATCCACCCTTGCTCTACCTGGGCTATGTCGGGATGACGGTGCCGTACGCCTTCTCGCTGGCCGCCCTGCTCGCGCGGCGCTCGGACGCCACCTGGCTTGCGGTGACCCGGCGGTGGGTGATGATCTCCTGGGCTGCGCTCGGCGTCGGGATGCTGCTGGGCGCGCACTGGGCATATACGGAGATCGGCTGGGGCGGCTACTGGGCGTGGGATCCGGTCGAGAACGCCGCGCTCATGCCGTGGCTCGCGGCGACGGCGTTCCTGCACTCGGCGATCGTGCAGGAGAAGAAGGGCATGTTCAAGGTCTGGAACGTCGCGCTCGCGATGGTGACGTTCGGACTGGCGCTCTTCGGCACGTTCCTGACCCGCTCCGGCGTGCTCGAATCGATCCACAGCTTCGTCGAGACGTCGATCGGGTGGTACTTCCTCGGGCTGATCGTGACGGTGTCCGCCGCCTCGATCGCGCTGGCGTTCTGGCGCGGCTCCGTGCTGGCCGCCGACCATCGGCTCGAGTCGGCGGTCTCGCGCGAGACGACGTTTCTGTTCAACAACCTCCTGCTCCTCGCGATGGCGTTCGCGGTGCTGTGGGGCGTCGTCTTCCCGCTGTTCTCGAAGGCGTTCCGCGGCGTGGGCGCAACCGTCTCGAAGCCCTATTTCGAGTTCTTCGCCGCGGTGATGGGGCTGCCGCTGCTCGCGCTCATGGGCATCGGCCCGCTCGTTCCCTGGCGGCGCGGGACGCTCCGCGGCGTCGGCCGGCGGGTGCGGCTGCCGTTCCTGGGCGGCGTGGTCGCCGGCGGCTTCGCCGCCTCCAGGGGCGCCGGGAGCAGCCTTCCGGGGCTCGTGGCGTTCTCGATGTGCGGGCTCGTCGCGGCTGCGGTCGTCGCCGAGTTCTGCGCGGGCGCCGCCGCCCGCCGCGCGGCCGTCGGGTGCTCGTGGCCCGCGGCGCTTGCCGGGCTGATGGGCAGGAACCGGCGCCGGTACGGCGGGTACATCGTGCATCTCTCGGTGGTGCTCCTCGTCGTGGGTGCCGTGGCCTCGACGGCCTATACGTCCGTGCGGCAGGACTCGCTGCGGCCGGGTGAGACGATGGCGGTCGACGGCTACACGCTGCGGTACTTCAACCTGTACGCCCGCAACGAGTCCGGGGGCGCGACGCTCGCCGCCCGCGTCGACGTGTGGCACGGCGGCGCCTATCTCGGCCAGGTGATGCCGGGGAGACGGTTCTTCATGGTCGAGAACGAGAACCTGAGCGAGCCGTCGATCACGACCGATTGGCGCTCGGGAAGCGACCTGTTCGTCATCCTCGCCGGCACCGCGAAGCGGACGGTCACGCTGAAGGTGCTCGTCAACCCGCTCGTCTCGCTGCTCTGGCTGGCCGGGGTCGTGTTCGCCATCGGGGTGGCCATCGCGGTCTGGCCCGTGAGCCGCGCCGCCCGGGAGCATGCGACGGTGGCGGCGCCCGCGGTGGGTCACGGCCGATGACCGCCGAGATGCACATCGTCGGCCTCGGGCTCGATCACCGGACGGCGGGGACGCCGTTTCGCGAGCAGGTCGCGGCGGCGTGGGAGAGGGAGGCGGCGGACGGCGGCGTGGCGCTCTGCACGTGCCTTCGCCTCGAGGCCTATCTCGTCGCGGACGATCCCGCTCGGTGCGCCGCCGCGGTCGCGGGGAGCGTCTCCGCCCGTGCCGGGCTTCAGCCGGCCGACGTGGCCGTCCGGCTCGCCGTGCGCAGCGGGCGGGGCGCGGTCAACCATCTGTTCTCGGTGGCGGCGGGTCTCGAGTCCATGATCGTCGGCGAGCGCCAGATCCTCGGCCAGCTCCGTGATGCCTGGGGGCGTGCCCGCGAGGCCGAGCCGCTCGACCCGCGCCTCGACCGGCTGTTCCAGCACGCTGTCGCGGCCGGGAAGCGGGTGCGGCGCGACACCGGCCTCGGTCGCGGAGCCCGATCCGTCGGCGACGCGGCGGCCGATGTCCTGGCGCGAAACGCGCTGGAGCTCGGCGACGCAGCCGTGGCGATCATCGGCGCGGGATCCGTCGCTCGCGCAACGGCGATCTCGCTCGGCCGGCGGGGCGTGCGGAGGTTCGCCGTCGTCAACCGGTCACTGGATCGCGGCGCACGGCTCGCGGCGGATCTCGAGCGGCACGGCTCGAGGTGCGAGGCCCTGCCGTGGGAGCGGCTGACCCAGGCGGCCGCCGCAGCCGACCTGATCGTCTGCGCCACGTCCGCTCCCGGCTACGTGCTTCGCCCCGGAGACCTTCCGGGCGGCCCGCGGCGAGTCGTCGCGGACCTGGCGCTCCCGCGAGACGCCGATCCGGGAGTGGCGGCCGTGCCGGGTGTCACGCTCATCGACCTCGACGCGGTCTGGAGCCACGCCGCCGGATCCGTGAGGTCGACGCCGGTCGACGTGGCGGACGCGCGCGCGATCGTGGCCGGCCGGGTGGACGCCTACATGCGGTGGATGGCGGAGCGAGAAGCGGCGCCTGCGATCGAGGACCTGATGCGGCGGATGCGGCGCCCGGGTGCGACTCCCGACGCGCGGCGGGCGCTCCATGAGCGGACGATGGCGCTCAAGCGGCGCGCGCGGGAGCTGACGGGTCCTCGGATGGAGCTCGACGCGGCGCACCGCTGAGGCGGCGGCGGCCGGACGATCACACGGCCGGGGGCGGGTAGAATCGGGCTGCGAAGGGGTGTAGCTCAGTTGGTAGAGCGGCGGTCTCCAAAACCGTAGGTCGCGGGTTCGAGTCCTGCCACCCCTGCTGAACTAATTCCCTGCTAACCGTCACCTTTTTCTATGAGCCATTCGGCCGGCGAGGACGACGGAGTACCAGAACTTGGTACCACGCTCGGCTCGAAAGCGGGTGCTGCACGGACGCGATCGCGCCAAATCCCCCCAACGGGTGTGGGCAAAACATTTCGTCTTCCTCTAAATGAGTGAGCGGCACCACCCCCTCGTTTGAAGGAGCTCCACATGAAATTCCGGCTCACGCGGTCCGCGTATCTGCTGGCCCTGCTCGCGGCGTTCGTCGTGGCATCCGGCGCGGGTCACAAGCTCGGCTCTCCGTAGCGCGGCACTCCCTCGAGGCTCGTCCGGTGCACATTGGACGAGCCTCGAATGCTGCAGGTCGCGGCTGCTGCTGCCGATCTTCCTAGGGTGCCAAGTCCCTCTCTCTCCTCTCAGGCGTAGCGACCAACCTTGAGCCGTCCGTTCCGTATCTACGTCTACTCGGTGTCGGCCCTCTTCTGGGCGGTCTTCGCCGTTGGCCTGGCGACGAACATGTGGACCGGGATCGACCAGCCGGCGCGGCTTGCGCCGCTGTTCGGCCTCGCCGTGGCGGTGGAGGCGATGGGCGTGCGCAAGCAGGAAAACACGATCGGATTTTCCGCCGTCGCCCACCTCGCGACCGTCGTCCTCTTCGGTCCGCTGGTCGGAGCGGGGGTCGCCGCCTTGGCGGTGGTGCTGGTGGATGGTCTGCGCTCGGGGCCCCGGATCTACGTCCTCATGAATTCGACGATGTTTGGCGCGGCGGCCGGGATAGCGGGGGCGTTGTTCGAGCTGACTGGCGGTTCGGTCGGTTCCGTCACGGCCTCGGACGCCTTCCCACTGGCCGTGCTCGTGGTTTCCCGGCTCCTGGTGAACGAGGTGCTGTTCTCCGGGGCGCTGTCGATGTTGGACGCCTCGTTTTCGCACGTGCTTCGCGACAACCTGCGCGACTCGTTCGGCCAGAGCATCGGCGAAGGCTGCTTGGGGGTCGTGCTGGCGTTTGGCTACACCGGGCAGCGGTGGGTGATCCTTCCCTTCCTCGTCCCGCTGCTGGCGGCGCTCTATCAGGCGCAGGCGAGCTACGAGCGGCTGAAGATCGAAACCGAGGCCGCCCTGAACGCCTTCGCCGCGGTGATCGACGAACGCGACCTGAACACGAAGAAGCACTCGGAGCGGGTCTCCGAGTACGTCGCCCGCTTCACGCACGCGCTCGGGCTTCCCGATCGGGAGGCGCGTCGTCTCATCGACGCGGCCCGATTCCACGACCTCGGCAAGGTGGCTGTCGATGTCGCAACCCTGTCAAGGGAGGGGCGGCTGCAGGAGCACGAGCTTCGTGCGATTCGCAGTCACCCCCGCCTCTCGGCGCGGCTGCTCGAGCCGTTCCACTTCGCCGAGCAGATGGCGCTCTACGCCGAGCTTCACCACGAGCGGTACGACGGGCGCGGGTACTACGCTGTCTCGCAGCGCGAGATCCCCGTCGAGGCGCACGTGCTGATCGTCGCCGACTCGTACGACGCCATGATCTCGAAACGAGCCTACCGGCCGGCGCTCACCGAGCAGGAAGCGGTTCAGGAACTGCGCGACAAGGCAGGGAGCCAATTCCACCCCCTCGTGGCGCACGCCTTCGCGGCGATGATCGAGGGGACGAGCCTCGAGACTGCCGTCGGCACGCAGCAGCTCGGGGTGCTCCGGGCGGAGTTCTCCCGCATCCGGACGGTGCGCTGGCCCGCGCTCGTCCGCGCCCTCGCCCCCGGCCATCTGACGTTCACGCTCTCCGCCGCGACGGCGCTCGTCGCGGTTGGCCTCCCAGGCGTGCCGCCGCAAATCGCGGCCGGCCTCGGCACCGCCGCGTGCCTCACGGCGGCCGCGAGGCTGATCGCGAGCGTGCGCGGACGGCGCCGAACGCAGGCAGCGCTCTCGGTGATCGAGTCGGGCGGATCCGCCACCGCCGCGCTGCAAGCGGCACACGTCGACGGCACCGCGGTGTGGCTTGAGCTGCGCCCCGGGTCGTTCGACTACACCGTGGTGTCGGACGCCGGCATCAGCCTGAACGCCGACACGGCGACCGAGGTTTCGAGGCGTGCGCTGCGACGTGGAGAGCCCGGCCTGCGCGGCGTCCTGTCCGACGGCTCACGCATCGAGATCACGCCGCCGTTGCAGCCCGACACCCACCGGCTTGCGGTCATCTGCGACCGGAAGCTCTCCCAGTTCGAGCTCGAGCTCCTCACGACGGTGGCAGAACGGTGCCGGCGAGCAGGAGAGTCAACCGAGGCCATCGACAGTCGACCGCTGGATGCGCGGACCGGCGCCGCCGACCTCGCCCCTGCGACGCTTGTCGTCGATCTCGGCGCGTTCGAAGACGTGAGGCTGGCGGCCGGTCAGCTCTCCGCCGAACGTGTCGCCGCGGATGCCTGGGCACGGCTGCAGGCGCTCCTGCGCCAGAGCGACCAACTCGTGCGCCTCGGCGAAGATCGGTTCGGTGTCATCCTTCACACCGACGACGAGGTTCAGCTGGAGTCCGTCGGAAGGCGCATCGCCGACACGCTCGCCGAGGTGCCTGTTCCCCGCCGCGCATCTCGGATCCAGCCGACGCTCCGCTATCTCAGCCAAACCGAACTCGAGTCCGAGCCTGCCCTAAGTCGGCTGGTCCGCAGGTTCGACACGTCGTCGACGCCCGGGAAGGCCGCATGATCGTCGGGCTCGCACTGTTCGTCGGGGTACTGATCGCATCCGCCCTGGGGGCGGACCTCATGCGGCTCGCGGATCTGCGCTTCCGCGGCTCGGCGCTCGTCTTCGGCGCCCTTGCGATCCAGGCCGGGATCTTCACGCCGCTTCGCGACCACGTCCCGGGCACCTGGGATCGACCGCTGCACATCCTCAGCTACCTGATGATCCTCGGCTTCTTCGTCGTGAACATCCGCGTGCCGGCATTCTGGCTCGTCGGCTTTGGACTCCTTGCCAACATCAGCGTGATCTTCGCAAACGGTGGGCGGATGCCGGTATCCGCAGACGCCTGGCGCGCCTCCGGCGGCGACCTGTCGGAGTTCGCACCAAGCGGCTTTGCCGACAACAACGTCCTCGCCGGCCCGGGTACGCATCTGCGGTGGCTGAGTGACGTATTCGCGGTACCGCCCCAGATCCCGCTCGCAACGGTGCTCTCAATCGGCGATCTACTGATAGTCGTGGGCATGGTCGCGTTCGTCTACCGCGCCTGCACACCCCGCATCGGGGTCCCGTCTGTACACGTCTTCGAGCCCCTCCGGTCAGCCGCGTTCCGGCGCGTCATCGC